>NZ_JBKEAF010000090.1:0-29515 GCF_047971895.1 Microbacterium sp. | reverse complement strand
CCCAAGTCGGGACTCAGCAGGCGCCGGTCATGCGAACCGTCTGTGCACACGCTACGCCGGTCGCACCAAGAACGCAATACTGGATTCTGTATCCACCTTCGCGCTGATGCCCCCGGTCGACATCGCCGGCATCACGATGGATCCTCCCGGTCCGGTCTCGTCCCGCGGCTCGTTGCACCGCGCGGCGCCCGATGCCGGCGTGCGTGTCACGGTGCCCGGCGAGATCACGATGTACTCGGTGGGCATCCTGGCCGACCCTGCGCGCGCTCCCGAGGTGGTCGCCGAACAGAAGCGCCTGGACGAGATCGTCGCCCCCCTCTCGGTCGGTCAGTTCGCCGGGTTCGTCGAGACTCCCATCGACACGCGCGAGCTGTTCCCGGCGGACACCTGGGATCGTCTGTGCGCGGTCATCACGACGTACGACCCGGACGGGCTCTTCCGCGCCGGCAAGCCGGTGCCGTTCACGAAGGACGGGCCGACCTGAGCCTCACACCGCCCGCAGCGCGTCACGGCCGACCCCTTGCGCGCGATCGAGACGCCGGAGGATGTGCACCCGCCCGACGGGCGGGCGCTACGGGCGCACGAAGAGGTAGCCGCGGGCTGCGTCGAAGCCGCCGACGACCAGTCCGTCGCTGAGGTGGGCAAGGAACTGCTCGCGCACGCGGGGGCGCCAAGCCCCGGCCTCGGCGGGGTCGGCATCGCGCAGGGCCTCGATGTCTGGCGGCACCGCGACGGCCGCGACGACCCTGTCCTCCCGCGGCGTCTGCGCGGGCGGCGCGGCAAGCGCCCACGACACCATGAGCCGATCCGACTCATCGCCGCGGTTCACGCCGTCGTCCATCGGGCCGTACTGGTTCACGAGGTAGTCGGTGATGCGGGCGCCGATGACACGCAGGTTGAAGTGCGCGTTGCGCGCCACGAGCGGGTCGAAGGTCCACGTCACGTGCCCGACATCGCGTGCGAGCGCCCACTCGCGCTGGTGCCGCTTGAGCAGGCGCCCGAGGCCCCGGCGGCGCTGACCGGGCAGCAGGCCGGTGATGTGCGAGTGCATCGAACGGGCACCGGGGGCGGCGAAGAAGGCGACGGATGCGCCGACCATCTGCCCTTCGTCGTAGATCCCCACCGCATAGTTCCCGGCATGGGCGAGGGCGCGCAGCAGGTTCGGGGGCATGCCGCTGCGATCGCCGCCCCACACCTCCGAGAGCACGTCGGCGGCGCGGAACACCTCGCCGACCGTGTCGAGCGGGCGGATCTCGATGCCGGGCGGGGTCTCGGCCTCCGCCAGGGCGTCGGCGGGCAGTTCCTGCATGCACACACGATAGCGCCGCCGCGCCCACCGGCGCCGTACACCGATAGCCTGGCGGAGTGAGGTCGGGAGATGAGAACGCGCGTCGCCGTCTCACCCGGATGCCCCCGCAGGGCGCCATCGTCGCCGTGCTGGCCGTCGCCGGCCTGTGCTCGTCGTTCATGTTCACGCTCGTCGTGCCGATCCAGGCGCAACTGCCCGAGCTGCTGAACGCGAGCCGGGAGGACACGGCGTGGGTCGTCACGGCGACACTGCTGGCCGCGGCCGTGATCACGCCCATCGCCGGGAGGCTCGGCGACATGTACGGCAAGCGGCGCATCGTGCTCGTGCTGCTGGCGGTGCTCGTGGTCGGCTCGGTCATCTCGGCCGTGTCGCCGGGAATCGTCGGCGTCATCGTGGGGCGCACCCTGCAGGGCGCGGTGAGCGGAGTGATCCCGCTCGGCATCTCGATCCTGCGCGACGTGCTGCACGAGCGCCGCGTCGACACCGCCATCGCGCTCATCAGCGCGACGATGGGCGTGGGCGGGGCCCTGGGGCTGCCGATCAGCGCGCTGATCACCGAGCACAGCGACTGGCACATGCTCTTCTGGACGTCTGCCGCGCTCGGCGCGATCGTGTTCGCGCTCGTGCTGTGGATCGTGCCGGTCAGTGTGCTGCGCACGGGCGGGCGCTTCGACTACGTGGGCGCGGCGGGACTGTCCCTCGGCCTCGTGGGCGTACTGCTGGCAATCTCGCGCGGCGCAGAGTGGGGCTGGGGCTCGCCGGCCGTCCTGGCATGCGGGCTGGGCGGCATCCTGGTCCTTCTTCTGTGGGGCTGGTACGAGCTGCGCACACCCGCCCCGCTGCTCGATCTGCGCATCGCCGCGCGGCGCCCGGTACTGCTGACCAACCTCGCGTCCGTGGCGATGGGATTCGCACTGTTCTCGTCGAACGTCGTGTACCCGCAGCTGCTCGAGGTGCCGGCCGCCGCCGGCGGCTTCGGGCTGACGCTGCTCGGCGCGAGCCTCATCATCATGCCGTCGGGCCTGGTGATGATGGTCATCTCGCCGTTCTCGGGACGCCTGGCACGACTGTTCGGTCCCAAGCTCCTGCTGCTGCTGGGCGCGGGTGCGCTCATTGTGGCCTACGGATGCGCACTGCTCTTCTCCGCCGAGGTGTGGCAGATCCTCGTCGCGAACATCCTCATCGGCGTGGGCATCGGCTTCGGGTTCGCGGCGATGCCGATGCTGATCATGCGGTCGGTGCCGCAGACCGAGACCGGCGCGTCGAACGGGCTCAACACGCTGTTCCGCTCACTCGGGACGAGCACGGCGGCGGCGGTCATCGGCGTCGTGCTGGCGACGAACTCCACCGATTTCGAGGGGATGCCGGTGCCCACCTCCGCGGCCTGGCAGCTGTCGTTCGTGCTCGGCGGGGTCGCAGCCGTCACCGCGTTCGTGCTGGCGCTGCTGATCCCGCGCGGCCGCGACCCGCACGAGCGGCATCCGTCGCTGCCGGAGTGAACCGCCTCTGCCACTGCGCGCGCCGTGGCGATAGCGTGTGACCCATGAGCGCACGCGATGACACTCCCGACGAGGTGCCGGTGGGCCCGCCGGAGGGCGCGACCGCCGCCGCGGGCGCCACCGGGTCCGGCGATGGGGACACGAGGTTCTTCGGGCAGCCGCGGGCACTGGCGCACATCTTCGGCGTGGAGATGTGGGAGCGCTTCAGCTTCTACGGCATGCAGGGCATCCTGCTCATCTACATGTACTTCTCGGTCACCGAGGGCGGGCTGGGCATCGACAAGGTCGTCGCGACCGGCATCGTGGGCGCATACGGCGGCACGGTGTATCTGTCGACGATCCTCGGCGCGTGGATCGCCGACCGGCTGCTGGGGTCGGAGCGCGTGCTGTACTACAGCGCGTGGGTCATCATGTGCGGTCACATCGCGCTGGCGCTGCTGCCGAACGTGTGGGGGCTGGGTGTCGGCCTGATCCTCGTCGCGCTCGGCTCGGGCGGGCTGAAGGCCAACGCGACGTCGGTGGTCGGCACCCTGTACGCCCCCGGCGACACGCGACGGGATGCTGGTTTCTCGCTGTTCTACCTCGGCATCAACCTGGGCGCATTCTTCGGCCCGCTGCTGACGGGGCTGCTGCAGTCGACGATGGGCTTCCACTGGGGCTTCGGCCTGGCGGCCGTCGGCATGGCCGCGGGGCTCATCCAGTACTCCTTCGGCCGCAAGGCGCTGCCCGCCGAGTCGCGAGCCGTGCCCAACCCGCTGCCCGGCTCACACCGGCTGCGGGCCGCCGGCATCGCGGTGGTCGGCATCGTGGTGATCGTCGTGCTCGTGCTGATCGGGGTGATCCGCGCCGACAACCTCGCGCTCATCGTCATCGTCGTCACGCTGGGTGCGGCCATCGCCTACTTCGCGGTCATCACGGCCTCGCGCGGCGTCACCGCGACCGAGCGCTCGAGGGTGTTCGGGTTCATCCCGCTGTTCATCGTGAACGTCGGCTTCTGGTCGCTCTATCAGCAGCAGTTCACGGTGCTGACGATCTACTCCGACGAGCGACTGAACCGCAGCGTCTTCGGCTGGGAGATGCCGATCTCGTGGGTCAACTCGATCAACCCGATCTTCATCATCATCCTGTCGGGTGTGTTCGCGGCGATCTGGACGAAGCTCGCTGCGCGCCAGCCATCCACCCCCGTGAAGTTCGCGCTCGGCGCGATCGTCATGGGCATCGCGTTCCTGCTGTTCCTGCCGTTCGCGAACGGGCCGGCGAACTCGACGCCGCTGCTGGCGATCATCGGCATCCTGTTCGTGTTCACCGTGGCCGAACTGTTCATCTCGCCCGTCGGCCTGTCGGCGTCGACGAAGCTGGCGCCGCAGAAGTACCAGACGCAGATGGTGGCGCTGTACTTCCTGTCGGTGGCGCTCGGCACCTCGATCGCGGGCTGGCTCGCCGGCTACTACGACCCGCACAACGAGGTGCCGTACTTCCTCATCCTCGGTGCCATCGCGATCGTGCTCGGCATCGCCCTATGGCTCTCGGTCAAGCCCGTGCTCGCGCTCATGAAGGGCGTGCGGTAGTGGCCGCCACTGATCACGGCTGACCGCGGGTTCACCCGCCTCACCGGCCTCGCGGTGATCGCCGTCACGGGATGACGCATGCCGACGATCAGCGCGGCGGCAAGAAGTACCGGCGGGCAAGCGGCGCGATGTCGAGTGCCTCGGCGTCGGCTCGAGCGACCCAGCGCAGCTCGGCGATCTCTGCGGCGACGACGGGATGCTGCGCGCCGATGTCTGCGGCGAACACCTCGGCGACGACCTCGAAGCCACGCTCGTTCGCCGCCGGCGCCGTGAACGAGCCGAGTGGGCGCATTGCCGACGGGTCGACGACGAGCCCGAGCTCCTCCTCCAGCTCGCGGCTCAGGGTCTGGGCCGCCGACTCGCCGGGCTCGGGCTTGCCGCCCGGCTGCATGAACGCCGTCGTCCCGTTCTTCCGCACGACGAGCAGACGCCCGTCGGCATCGCAGATGACGGCGGCCGACACGTGGATGCGGCGCCTCAGCGTCGGCACGCTCACGATCGTCAGCCCGACGGCGATGACGATGAGCCCCGCGATCGACACCGGCGACAGCTGCTCGCGCAGCACGAGGACGCCCAGCAGCGTCGCGCCCAGCGGCTCGGCCAGGGTCAGCGTCGTCACGGTCGTGGGATTGAGCCGTTCGAGACCCCAGCCGAGCAGCAGATAGGCCAGCACCGTGGCCACGAGCGCGAGCCACACGACCAGCAGCGCGCCGTCGGTCGTGAACAGCCATGCGGTCGGGGTGAACAGCACCACCGGCAGGCTGAGAATCGCGGTGACGCCGAAAACGCTCCCCGCGGCGACGCCCACCCGCCAGCCGCGATCGAGCAGCATCTTCGTCGCGATCGCGTAGACCGCGTACGAGGCACCGGCCCCGACCGAGGTGAGGATGCCCAGCGGGCTCACGCCGACGACACCGGTGCCCGCGGCATCCATCACCGTGCCACCGGAGCCGACGAGGCCCGAGACCAGCACCACGCCGGCGAGCGCCACGGCGGTCGCGACGCCCCAGCGCAGGGTCGGGATGCGGCGGCGGATGATCGCGTCGAGCACCCCGGTGATGATCGGTGCCGACCCGATCGCAACGACGGTGCCGATGGCGACGCCGTTCATCGCGGCGCCGCCGAAGTACGTCGGCTGGAAGGCGAACATGCCCAGCGCGCCGGCGACGACCAATGCCCACGAGGGGATGCGGTCGACGCCTCGCCGCGCGGCCGGCCGCGGCGGGGGCGGTGATATCGCCCGTTGTCGCCACGCGATGGCACCGAGGATCGCCCCGCCGAGCAGCAGGCGTGCGGCGCCGACCGAGAGCGGCGATCCGTGCGTTCCCGCGAGGACGTACGCCGGGCTGGTCGTCGCGAAGCACAGGGCCGCGACGATCACGGCAAGGGCAGGCAGCACCTCAGTATTCTGGCACCGACGTGCGTGCGTCAGGCGTGCTGTGCCTTCTTGCGCCGGCGCATCTCGTGCAGGATCGGCTCGGTGTACCCACTGGGCTGCGCCGCACCCTCGACGATGAGGCGCCGCGCCGACGCATACGCCAACCCCGGGCTGTCGGCGCCGATGAGCGGCTCGTAATCGGGGTCGCCGGCGTTCTGCTCATCGACGACGGGGGCTAGGCGCCGCAAGCTGTCGTCGATGTCGGCTTCCGACACCAGCCCGTGCGCGAGCCAGTTGGCGAGCAGCTGGCTCGAGATCCGCAGCGTGGCGCGGTCTTCCATGAGGGCGACGCCGTTGATGTCGGGCACCTTCGAGCAGCCGACGCCCTGGTCGATCCATCGCACCACGTACCCGAGGATCGACTGCACGTTGTTGTCGACTTCGGTGAGCACCTCGTCGCGCGACAGCGAACCCGCGAGCAGCGGCGGGACGAGGATGTCATCGATGCCGCGCACCGCGCGCTGCGCGACCTGCGCCTGCACCGACGCGACGTCGACCTCGTGGTAGTGCAGGGCGTGCAGGGTCGCGGCGGTCGGCGACGGCACCCACGCGGTCGTGGCACCCGAGCGCACATGCCCGATCTTCTGCTCGAGCATGTCGTGCATGAGGTCGGGCATCGCCCACATGCCCTTGCCGATCTGCGCGCGACCGGGGAAGTCGGCGTGCAGCCCGGCATCCACGTTCCCGTCCTCGTAGGCCGCGAGGAACGGCTGCGCCTTGATCTGCGCCTTGGGCACGATCGGGCCGGCGTGCAGCGACGTGTGGATCTCATCGCCGGTGCGGTCGAGGAAGCCGGTGTTGATGAACACGACCCGCTCGGATGCCGCGGCGATCGCCGCGCGCAGGTTCACCGTGGTGCGGCGCTCTTCGTCCATGATGCCGAGCTTGAGCGTGTTCGCCGGCAGGCCGAGCAGCTGCTCGACGCGGCCGAACAGCTCGACGGTGAACGCGACCTCGTCGGGCCCGTGCATCTTGGGCTTGACGATGTACAGCGACCCGGCGTGGGAGTTGATCCCGGCGTGCGGGCCGCGGAGGTCGGTGAGCGCGCCGAGCGCGGTCATCACGGCATCGAGGATCCCCTCCGGGATCTCGGCACCGTCGCGGTCGCGCACGGCGTCGGTGGTCATGAGGTGGCCGACATTGCGCACGAGCAGCAGCGCGCGTCCGGGCAGCACAAGGGCGCCGCCCTCGGGCGTCGTATACTCGCGGTCGGCATCGAGCGTGCGCGTGAACGTCGTGCCGCCCTTGGCGACCTCGGCGCTGAGGGTGCCCGCCAGCAGGCCGTGCCAGTTGCGGTAGCCGAGCGCCTTGTCGTCGGCGTCGACCGCGGCGACCGAGTCCTCGAGGTCCATGATGGTGGTCACGGCCGACTCGACGAGGATGTCGTCGACGCCCGCCGCATCGGTCACGCCGATGCGGCCCTGCGGGTCGATCACGATCTCGACGTGCAGGCCGTGGTGGCGCAGCAGCACTGCCGTCGGCTGCGCGGCCGCGCCGCGGAAGCCGGCGAGGGTGGCCGGGGTGGCGAGGCCCGTGCGTACGCCGCCGGCGAGCCCGACCTCGAGAGCGCCGTCGACGATGCGGTAGCCGGTGGCGTCGGCATGCGACCCGGCGGCGAGAGGGGCGATGAGATCGAGGATGCTGCGCCCCCGCGCGATGACCGCGGCCCCGCGCGTTGCGTTGTAGCCGTCGGTCACGGCGAGATCGCCGTCCTGCGCGATGGCGTCGGTACCGTACAGGGCGTCGTACAGCGACCCCCACCGTGCGTTGGCGGCGTTCACGGCGAACCGCGCGTTCAGCAGCGGCACGACCAGCTGCGGACCGGCGATACGGGCGATCTCGTCGTCGACGTTCGCCGTCGTGATCGTGAACGGGTCGGGCTCGTCGACGAGGTAGCCGATGCGGGTCAGGAAGGCGCGGTAGTCGGATGCCTCGGGCCGGCCCGGCCGCGCCCGGTGGTAATCGTCGATCTCGGCCTGCAGACGCGCGCGCTCGGCGAGCAGCTCGCGGTTGCGCGGCGCGAGCTCGTGCACGAGATCGCTGACACCCTGCCAGAACGCATCGGCATCGATGCACCCGTCGGCGGCGAGTGCCGCGGTCGCGAAATCGTCGATGGGTGCAGCGACGGCAAGTTCGGCGCGGAGGCGGGTGTCGGTGTCGGTCTGTGCAGGGGAGGTCGTCATGCGGGCGAACGTAGCATCGGCTGTGCTAGAAATGGAATCTATATTCCGTACCCTGGAATAAGGAGGATGTCATGCCGGAGGAAGTGCGCGCCGTCACCCGCGCCTTCGACCTGCTCGAGGCGCTGTCTGCGCGCGGGGGCGAGGCCGGCGTCGGCGACCTCGCGGCGGCGCTCGACATGCCCGCGGCGAGTGTCCACCGGCTGCTGCACACCCTCACGCTGAAGGGCTACGTGCTGCGCCTGCCCTCGCGCCGCTACTCGCTCGGGCCCGGGCTGATCGGCCTCGGCGAGGCGACCGCGCGACGCATCTCGTCGTGGGCGATGCCCGCCCTGACGCGGTTGGGCGAAGCATCCCGCGAGACCGCCAACCTGGCCGTGCTCGATGGCGACCTCGTCTCGTACATCGCGCAGGTGCCCTCTCCCCATCAGATGCGCATGTTCACCGAGGTCGGCCGACGCGTGCTGCCCCACGCCGCCGGCGTCGGCAAGGCGCTGCTCGCGCAGCTGCCCGACGAGCACGTGCGCGAGCTCGTCGGGCGCACGGGCCTGCCGGTGTACACGCCGCCGACGCTGCACACGATCGATGCTCTCGTGGCCGAGCTGCACGCGATCCGCGAGCGCGGCTACGCGATCGACGACGGCGAACAGGAGGTCGGCGTGCGCTGCTACGCCATGCCCGTCGTCGGGCACACGCTGCCCATGGCCGTGTCGATCTCGGGCCCCGCGGCGCGCGTCACCGTCGACAGCGCCCCGCAGATGCTGCGCGCGCTGCGCGATGCGGCCGAGACGATCCGGTCGGCGATGCCCGCTCGGGCGGTGTGACGCCGAGGATCAGCCGGCCGGCTGCCGAGGCCGGCGGCGTCTGCCCAGGCGAGGACGCGGCGCCCGGCATCCGGCTCGTCGCCATCGAGGTCAACTCGCACGCGGCGTCGACGATAACGACGTCCGCCATCTCGTGTGGCTACGGGAGCGACTGGGAGACCGGTTCGCCGACGGCATCGTCATCACGACCGGCACCCAAACGTACCGTCGCAAGGACGGAATCGGGGTCGTCCCCGCCGCACTGCTCGGGCCGTAATACCGCGCTCCGCGTCAACGCTACCGATGGCGATGGCGATGGCGTGGCCTCGGCCGGGCCGGCGGCAACTCGGGCGCCGGCACGGCTGCGCCGACCCGGTTCGAGATCTCGCCGATGCCCTCGACCGACATGGTGACCACGTCGCCCTCGCGCAGCGGCGGAGGGATGAGGCTCTGTTTTCGTCCCCACAGCTCGCCGAGGCATCCACCGTTTCCGACCGTGCCCGATCCGAGCACGTCCCCCGGCACCACCCGGGAGTTGTGCGAGGCGTAGGCGACCAGCTCGGGGAACGGCCAGCCCATGTTCGACACCAGGTCCTCGCCGATGAGCTCGCCGTTCACGTGCACCTCGGCGCGCAACCGGAGAAAGCCCTCGTCGTCGAGGTACGACTCGAACTCGTCGGCGGTGACGATCCACGGGCCGAGCACGGTGCCGAAGTCCTTGCCCTTGGCCGGCCCCAGGCGCACCTTCATCTCGCGGGCCTGCAGGTCGCGCGCCGACCAGTCGTTCATGATCGTGTAGCCGAAGATGGCGGATGCCGCCTCCGCAGCGGTCAGGTTCGACTCGCCGATGCCCGGAGCCGCGCCGATCACCGCGGCCAGCTCGAGCTCGAAGTCGAGCTTCTCGGTGACCGGTGGCCGCAGCTCCTGCCCCGGTGCGTGGATCGTGTGCGGATTCGTGAAGTAGAACGTCGGCGCCTCGTACCACTCGGGCGCAACATCGCTCTTGCCCTCGACCCCCGCGCTGACCCCCTCGACGTGCTCTTCGAAGGCGACGAAGTCGCGGACGGATGCCGGGGCCACCGGCGCGAGGAGCGTGACCTCGCCGAGCGGCACGCCCTTGGCCTCGGCCACCCGCGCGTGCAGCGCACTCGTCTCGGCGAGTCCCCGCGCGAGCGCGTCAGCCACGGTGAGCCCGTCGGGGAACGGCACGACCCGGTCGTCGATGACGAAGCCCTCGAAGTGCTCGTTGGCCTGCGTCCAGCGCGCGATTCTCATGCCGCAACTCTCCCGATCCGGGCGCGCGCGTGGAACCCGGTCGCCGCGATACCTGGGATGATCCGTGGCGATGCGGCGCGGCATCCCGCCTCAGGCGTCCGAGTCCTGGTTGCTGAACACACTGTCGAACGCGGCCCCGGGCGCCTTCCACAGCAGCGATCGGACGAACCCGACCGCCTGGGCGGCGCCGTGCAGGCGGTCCATGCCCGCGTCCTCCCACTCGATCGAGATGGGACCGGTGTATCCGATCGCGTCGAGGGCGCGGAACGAGTCCTCCCACGGCACGTCGCCATGGCCGGTCGAGACGAAGTCCCACCCACGCCGCGGATCTCCCCACGGCAGGTGCGATCCGAGCACACCCGCCCGACCGTTGGGTGTGCGCATCCGCGTGTCCTTGCAGTCGACGTGGTAGATGCGGTCCTGGAAGTCCCAGATGAACCCGACCGGGTCGATGTTCTGCCACATCATGTGCGACGGGTCCCAGTTGAAGCCGAAGGCATCCCGGTGCCCGATCACCTCCAGCGCGCGCACCGCGCTCCAGTAGTCGTACGCGATCTCACCGGGGTGCACCTCATGCGCGAACCGCACACCCTCCGCGTCGAACACGTCGAGGATCGGATTCCAGCGCGCGGCGAAGTCCTCGAACCCCGCCTCGATCGTGGCGGCGGGCACGGGAGGGAACATCGCCACGTATGGCCAGATGCTCGAACCGGTGAAGCCCACCACCGTGTCGACGTCAAGCTTGCGGGCCACGCGCGCGGCCCGCTTCATGTCTTCCGCGGCCCGCTGCCGCACGCCCTCGGCCTCGCCGTCGCCCCACACATACGGGCGCAGGATCGCCTCGTGGCGGAAGTCGATGGGCGCGTCGCACACCGCCTGCCCCGCCAGGTGGTTGGAGATCGCGAAGACCTTCAGCCCGTGGCGGTCGAGGATCTCGCGCCGCGACCGCAGGTACGCGTCGTCTTCGTCGGCGCGCTTCAGATCGAGATGATCGCCGGACGCCGCGATCTCCAGGCCGTCGTAGCCCCAGGAGGCAGCGAGACGCGCCACCTCTTCGAAGGGCAGGTCGGCCCACTGGCCGGTGAACAGGGTGACGGGGTGGTGTGCCATGACGTGTGCTCCTTCTCAGCGACCGCGGGTCGCCTGCAACTCGGCGAGGTAGGCGAGAGAGCGCTCCGCCAGAGCGTCCTGCGACGGCGCCAGCGGGCGCCAGACCGATGCGGCGACGGCGATCGTCGCGTTCTCGCCAGTGAAGCTCTCCACCCCCAGGATGCCGGAGTACCTGGCATCGTCGAGGGCGTCGAGAAGTCCCGGCCAGTCGGTGTGGTCGTCGCCGACCGCGCCGCGATCGTTGCCGCACACCTGCACGTACGCGATGGCGTCACCTGCGAGGCGGATCGCGTCGGCGGGGCGCTTCTCTTCGATGTTGAGGTGGTAGCTGTCCAGGGCTATCCCGAGGCCGGGTCCGACCATCGGCGCGAGGACGTCGATCGCCTGTGCGACGGTGTTGATGAGGCTCGTCTCGTAACGATTCAGCGGTTCGATGGCGAGACGGATGCCGGCTTCGGCGGCTTCGGCGACGAGCGGCGCGAGGCTACAGCGCAGTTCGGATGCCGCGGCCCCTCGTTCTGTCTCCGACATCCGCCAGGTGACGCCGGTCGGCGTGTAGAACGGCCCGGCCACGACCGACGCACCCAGCGTATGCGCCGCCGAGAGGCACGCACGCAGGTACTCCTGTGTCGCCGCAACGTTGCCGGCACGGTCGAGGAGCGATCGCCCAGGGCCCATGGCGCCCACGACGATGGGCACGAGTCCGACCTCGTCGAGGATGTCGCGGACACGCACCGGATCCCAGTCTCCGACGCTCTCCAACGGCAGCTCGACGGCACCGAAGCCCATGCCGGTGATGCGGCGGAGGAGCGGTGCGACGTTCTCGTCGGTCAGCGGCGAGGTCCACACCCACGTGTTGACGCCAATCGTGCGCAACATACAGGTCCTTTCAGAAGTGCAGGCGCCCGCCTCCCCCGTGAGAACGGGCGAGGCGGGCGGGGTCCTTACGGGATCAGGCGCTGCTGCCAGACCTCGGGGTACCCGGGCAGGTTCTCGCCACCGAACTTGGCGTAGTGGCCGTCAGGCATCCCCTCGTTCTCGGCGAGGTAGCGGTCGACCTCTTCGGCGTTGATCGGGTTCTGCGGGAGCACCCACTCCTTGGGAACCTCTTCACCGGCGAAGATCTTCGCCGCCGCCAGCAGCGGCGTACGCCACTGGAAGTTCGAGTAGACGGGGGCGAGACCGGTCAGTCCTACGTCCTTCCACTTGCGCAGGAAGCTCATCTCGTCCTCGCCCGTCATGACGGGGTAGTCGACGCCCGCGTCCTCGAATGCCTCGATGGCGGCGACGGCGCCGTCACCGGCGTCCATCCAGATGCCGGCAACGCCGCCCTTGGCCAGTTCGTCGGTGATGATCGCCTTGATCTCGGCGGGGTCGGCTCCGGTGAAATAGTCGACGGCCTCTATGCCGGCCTCGGCAAACAGGTACTCGGCGGCAGCCCAGCGCTGCTCGAGCACATCGACCCCGGGGAGGATGCGCAGGCCCACAACCTTCGCGCCCGGCTCGAGGTTCTCGATGAGGAACTCGGCGGTGTCGATGCCCCACGCGTATCCGCCGATTGGGTGGATGAACGTGACGGGGCAGTCGGTGTTGACTCCGCGGTCGAACACGATGACGGGCTTGCCGGTGTCGCACGCGCGCTCGACGGCCGGCGTCATCGCGGCGGTGCTGTTCGGCGAGATGATGAACACGTCACAGGCGCCCTCAGCGATGAAGTAGTCGATGTCGGCGATCTGCGTGTCGTCGGAGTCCTGCGCGTCGCGCGTCTCCATTTCGCTGATCGCCCCCGACTCCTGCAGCACCTTGAGCTGCTGGTTCATGGTGATCCAGCCGGTCTGGCGCCATGGGTTCGAGATCGACGCGTTGGCGAAGCTCGCCTTCTTGGCACCCTCACTCGCGTACGACGACGTGTCGACCATCTCGGCGTTGATGTGCTGCAGGTACGGCTCGTCCTCCGGGCCCTGCGGGATGACCTCCCGCTCGGCGTACTGCTTGTCGTACGCCGCCTGGTCGAACCATTCGTTGGCCGCCGGGACGGCGGGCCCATCGGATGTCTCGGGCGGGGCGACCGTGGGATCGGTCGTACACCCGGCGAGGGCGATCAGGCCGACAAGCGCCACCGTGGCGGTGGCGATCTTCATCGATTGTCGCATGACTAGTCTCCTCTGGTTTCTCTGGTGCCCTCAGGTGCGAGGGCGGGTGGTGCGGACTGGTGAACGCTGGCGCCGACGGGCGCGACGGGTTCCTTCCCCGGGTCGGGAGAAGCTGTGGGTGCACCGCCTCTGCGGCGGGCGCGGAACGCGACACCCGAGTAGGCGACCGCGGCGATGATGATGACGCCCTGCACGGCGTCGCGCAGCGACGACGGCACACCGGCGATGTTGAGCAGCAGGAAGAGCGCCTCGAGCACGAATGCACCGGCCACGGCGGCGACGATCCAGCCGCGGCCACCGCCGAGCACGACGCCGCCCAGCACGACCGCCGTGATCGCGATGAACTCATAGCCGCGCCCGACCGACGGGTGCACGCCGGCGTAGCCGACCAGCAGCACCCCCGCCACCGTCGCCGACAGCGACGAGATCGTGAAGGCGCGGGTGGTGCCCCACCACTCCCGCGCCCCGGCGTAGTCGACCGCGCGGGCGTTGTCGCCTCGGGCGATCACAAGCTTTCCGAGCGGCCGCTTGGTGATCCAGATGGCCAGTGCGAGCCAGCCCGCAAGGATCAGCACGGCCCACGGCAGGAAGTCGATGACAGGGATGTCACGGATGCCGCCGCGACCGATCTGACGGAAGCTGTCGGCTGGGTTCCCGGTCGCCGCCCCACCGGTCCACCACATGACCCCGCCGAGCAGCGCGAGCATCATGCCGAGCGTCACGATGAACGACGGAACCTTCAGCAGCGTCGTGATGAGGCCGTTGACGAGACCGATCAGCGCGCCGAACACAAGCATGAGCGCGAGCACCGGGATCGTGCGCGCGTCGTCCTGCCCGACGAGGTTGCCGGCAACGATGACCTGGGCCGTGATGAGCGAGCCCTGCGAGAGGTCGAACTCGCCTGCGACGATCACGAAGTACTGGCCGATCGCGACGATGGCGATCGGGGCGACGCGCTGGATGAAGCGCATCAGCTGACCGGGGTCGGCGAAGTTTGGGTTCAGGATCATGACCGCTGCCAACAGCACCACCAGCAGCAGGAAGACCGCCCCGCGGGGGCTCAGCAGCGTGCGCACGGCGTTCACGGGCGCTCACCCCCACGCAGGGAGGCGGATGCCTCGGCCATCGCCGGCTCTGCGCGGCGGGCCGCAGCATCCCCTCCCGTCCTCGTCCCTCCTGGGCCGAACCTCGCCCGCCGGCGCACGATCGCGCGGCGGCTGTAGACCGCGACGGCTGCGACGATGACGATGCCGCGGACGACGTCCTTGAGGAATGGGTTGACCTGCATGACGCTCATGACGTTGTCGAGCACGGCGAAGATCGCGACACCGCCGATCGTGCCCCACACCGATCCCCGGCCGCCGAGCAGCAGCGTGCCGCCCAGCACCACCGCGGCGATCGAGAGCAGGTCGTAGCCGCCCTGCTGCCCCACGGTGGGGCTGCCGACGCCGAGCCGGCTCGCCAGCAGCAACCCCGCGAGACCGGCGAACACCGAGCACAGCACGTGGGCGGCGACCAGCGGCGGACGGATGCGCACGCCCGACAGGCGCGCGACCTCCTGGTCGCCGCCGACGGCGAACAGATGCGCGCCGGTGCGGGTGCGGTCGAGCAGGAACCAGACCAGCACCGCGAGCGCGATCATGATGATCGTCGAGACGGGGATGGGCCCGATGCCGGTTGCGCCGATGAGCTGGAACTCCCACGGCACCGCGCCGGCGCTGCCCTGGAAGGTCGTGTTCAGCACACCCTGCAGGATCAGCCCGACGCCGAGCGTGGTGACGAAGCCGTTGACCTTGAGCACCGTGACGATCAAGCCGTTGGCCAGGCCGATGCCGGCGCACACCAGCAGCGTCAGCGTCACCGCCCACGCGATGTTGCCGGCGCTGCCGGCCATGGTCGTCGCGGCGATCAGGCTCGCCAGGCTCATCACGTACGTCACCGACAGATCGAGCGAGGCGCCCAGCACGACAAGCGTTTGGCCGATGGCCACCAGGCCCAGCACGCTCATGCCGGTGAGGATGTCGCGGATGTTGCCCGGACTGAAGAAGCTGCGCCCGACGACGGCGACCAGGATCGCTCCCACCACGATGACAAGCAGCAGGATGCCCAGGACGATGACCGTGGAATCGATGCGAAGACGTCTCATCGTCGGTCCTCCTCCGTCTCGACGCGTGGGTCTTCGATGACATCCGCGGCGGTTTCGTCGGTTCCGGTGGCGGCGGCCAGCACCTCGTGCTCGGCCGCACCGGCCGGCAGCTCAGCGGCGAGTTCGCCGTCGCGCATCACCAGGATGCGATCGCTCATGCCGATCACCTCGGGCAGCTCACTCGAGACCATCAGCACGGCCTTACCCTCGGTGGCGAGCTCGCGCATGAGCTCGTACACGGCGATCTTCGCGCCGACGTCGATGCCGCGCGTGGGCTCGTCGAACAGCACGATCTGCGGTCGGGTGACGAGCCACTTGGCGAGCACGACCTTCTGCTGATTGCCGCCGGAGAGGTAGCGCACCTCCTGACCGACGCCGCGCGCGCTGATCTCGAGCGAGCTGAGGATTCCGGGAGCTTCGCGGCGCGCGTTGCGCGTGCGCCGCGAGAACACGGAGCGGACTACGAGCAGCGCATTGTCGAGGATCGACTGGCTGAGCGCCAAGCCCTGCGCCTTGCGATCCTCGGTCACCAGTGCCAGCCCCGCCCGCACGCCCTTGCGTGCCGACGCGATGCGCACGGGGGCGCCGTCGATGCGCACATCGCCGCGGGTGAAGGGGCTGACCCCGAACACGCCCTCGACGAGTTCGGTGCGCCCCGAGCCCTGCAGTCCGGCGACCCCGACGATCTCTCCGGCGCGGAGCGTCAGACTCACATCGTCAACGAAGTCGTTGCCGCAGGCGGTCAGCTGCAGACGGGCATCGCCCACGACGGTGCCCGGGCGCGGCTCGGGGAAGTACGCATGGATCGGGCGGCCGACCATGCGGCGCACCATCTCTTCGCTGGTCAGGTCAGCGCGCGCATCGGTCGAGACGAGTGCACCGTCCTTGAGGATCGTGATCGTGTCGCACAGGTCGAAGATCTCCTTCAGCCGGTGCGACACGTAGATGACGGCGACCCCGCGCGCCGTGAGCGTGCGGATGATCGCGTAGAGCAGCTCGACCTCGCGGTCGCTGAGCGCCGCCGTGGGCTCGTCCATCGAGATGACCCGTGCGTCGAACGAGAGGGCCTTCACGATCTCGACGATCTGCTGCTCGGCCACCGTCAGCGACCTGACCCGCGCAGACGGGTCGATGAAGGCCACGCCCAGCTCGTCGAGCAGCTCGCGCGTGCGCGTGAGCATCGCCTTGTTGTCGATGAGGCCCGCCCGGCGCGGTTCACGACCGAGGAACACGTTCTGCGCGACGGTGCGCTCGGGCAGCAGCGTGAACTCCTGGAAGACCGTGACCAGCCCCGCGTTCATCGCCTGCAGGGGGTGCGTGAACGAGACGCGCTCGCCGGCGAACTCGATCGTGCCCTCGTCGGCGTGGTGCACGCCGGCGAGGATCTTCATGAGCGTCGACTTGCCGGCGCCATTCTCACCGACGAGGCCGTGCACCTCGCCGCGGCGGACCGTGAAGTCGATCCCGGTCAGCACCTGCACGCCGAAGAAGCTCTTGCCCACACTGCGGGTGCGCAGGATGACGTCGTCGCTCATCCGGTCACGTCGATCCAGGATCGGGTCTGCGCCGACTCGAGCACGGCCTCCGTCAGCACCGCCGCACGGGCGCCGTCGGCGAAGGTCGGTAAGCCCTCGGGCTGCTCGCCTCGCACGGCGGCGTACACGTCGGCGACGAAGGAGTTGAAGGCATCCTGATAGCCCATCGGATGCCCCGCCGGAACCCGCTGCAGCCGCGCGGAGTCGGGCACCGAGGTGTCGGGATCGCGCAGGAGCAGGCTCGAGCCGTCGCGCCGGCCGATCCACAGCTCTTCGGAGCGCTCCTGCTCGAAGCGGAGGCTCTCGGCGCTGCCGTGCAGCTCGAGCGTGAGCGCGTTCTTGCGCCCGGGTGCCATCTGCGACACGAGCAGGGTGCCGAGTGCTCCCGACGCCGTCTCGAACAGCACCGCGGCGATGTCCTCGTTCGCGACCGGCCGGCCGCCGCGCTCGTCGAACACGCGCCGCGTGCGCGCCGTCAGCCGCGCGATCGGCTCGCACGCGACGAACTCGAGCAGATCGCACAGGTGCGAGCCGATGTCGGCGAACGCACGCGAGGGTCCGCCGTCGGCCGAGATCGCGCGCCAGTCGGCGTCCGCGGTCGACAGCAGCCAGTCCTGCAGGTAGGCGCCGTTGATCGTCAGCAGCGCGCCGAGATCGCCGCGCGCGACCCGCGCGCGGGCGTCGCGCACGATCGGGTGGTAGCGGTAGACGAAGGGGACGACGGAGACAGAATCGGATGCCGCCGCCACGGCGGCGAGGTGCTGCGCATCGGCGGCGGTAGTCGCGAGCGGCTTCTCGCAGACGACGTGCTTGCCGGCCTCCAGCGCCGCCGCGGCGAAGGCGGCGTGTGTCGCGTTGGGTGTGCAGACGTGGACCACGTCGATGTCTGCCGCGGCAAGGAGAACCGCGGCATCCGGCTCTGCCCGGTCGACGCCCAGATCGTGCGCCGCCTGCGCGGCCCGCTCTGCGCTCGACGACGCGATGCCCACCAGCTGTGCCCCCGCGGCGCGGGCGGCATGGCTGTGCACGCGGGCCATGAACCCGCTGCCCAGCAGCCCCGAGCGAATCGTGTCGACACCGACACCTGTGACATCCGTCGTCATGGCCTGAATACTGTCACGATTCGACATCTTTTGCTAGTCTGTCGTCAAAAGTAATTGGTTTGTGATCTTAAGGCTGATTGCTCTCGGCAGGAGTCGCTGTGCTTTACTGGCGCCATGGTCGATGTGGGGCGCGGCGGCGGAGCCGTGACCACGGGCGCAGGGGAGATCTTCCAGATCCTGCGTGACGGACGCGCGCGCACGAAAGCCGAACTCGCGACACTGACCGGCCTCGCCCGGTCGACCGTGTCGTTGCGCGTCGATGCGCTCGTGGCGTCGGGGCTCGTACAGCCCGCCGGGGAAGCTGCCTCGACCGGCGGCCGGCCACCGGCGCGCGTCGCGTTCAACCCCCTCGCGGGTGCAGTGCTCGCCATCGACCTCGGTGCCACCCACGCCACCGTCGCCGTCGCCGACCTCGGCGGCCGCATCCTCGCCAGCTACTCCCGCGAGCTCGCGATCACGGCCGGCCCCACCGTGGTGCTCGACATCGTCGTGGACGACGGTCGGCGACTGCTCGAGCGGCACCCGCCGGGCGGCGCGAACCTCGTCGGCATCGGCATCGGCGTGCCAGGACCCGTCGAGCACTCGACAGGACAGCCGACGAACCCGCCGATCATGCCGGGCTGGGACCGCTTCGACGTGCCCGGCTATGTGCAGCGCGCGTTCCCCGTGCCAGTGCTCGTCGACAACGACGTCAACCTGCTGGCGCTGGGCGAGCAGTCGCTGAGCTGGGCGGGCGTCGAAGACCTCGTCTTCGTGAAGGTCTCGACCGGCATCGGCGCGGGTATCATCTCGGGCGGAGTGCTGCAGCGCGGCGCGCAGGGCTCTGCCGGCGACATGGGTCATGTGCAGGTGCCCTACAGTCACGACTCCCCCCGCCCCACGTCTGATGAGCGCGACCTCGAGGCGATCGCCAGCGGCACCGCGATCGCCGCCGAACTACGCGCTCAGGGCATCGACGCGAAAGACAGCGGTGACGTGGTCACGCTCGTGCGCGAGGGCAACGCGGCGGCGATCGCAGCGACCCGGCAGGCCGGCCGCGAGGTCGGCGAGGTGCTCGCGACCGTCGTCAACATGCTCAACCCGTCGATCATCGTGATCGGCGGCAGCGTCGCCCGTGCGGGTGAGCACCTGCTCGCCGGCGTGCGCGAAGTCGTGTACCGCCGCTCCATACCGCTGGCGACGCAGCACCTCGGCATCGTGCAGTCGCAGGGCGGCGAGACCGCAGGCGCGCGCGGTGCGGCGATCATGGTCACGCAGCGAGTGCTCGCCCCCGCCAGCGTCGAAGAGATCCTCGTCGCCGACACGGGCAGGTTCGCGGGCAGCAGCTGACGCGTCACACCAGCCGCAGCTCACCGTCGAGTGCGGCGGCAGTGCGCCGCAGCCCGGGCAGATAGGCCTCGAACACGTGCTCCACGGAATCGCGCGTCGCACTCGTCGACACGTTGATCGCCGCGGCCACCGCGCCGTCGCGGCCGCGCACGGGTGCGGCGACCGAACGCAGACCGGGCTCGAGCTCGCCGTCGACGAGGGCCCACCCCTGCGCCCGTACACGGTCGAGCTCAGCGATGAGGGCCGCGGAATCGACGAGCGTGCGACCGGTCAGCGGTTGAAGAGTGGATGCCTCGACCACCGCGTCGCGCGCGGCATCCGTCATCCCCGCCAGTAGCACCCGGCCCATGCTCGTCGCGTACGCGGGGAACCGGGTGCCGATCGTGATGCGCACGCTCATGATCCGTCGCGTCGGCACGCGGGCGACGTACACGATGTCGGTGCCGTCGAGCACAGCCGCCGACACCGACTCGCCGACCTCGTGCGACAGCGCCTCGAGATGCGGTTGCACCACTTCGGGGAGGGTGAGCGCCGAGAGGTAGCTGAAGCCCAGCTCGAGCACGCGGGGAGTGAGGCGGAACAGCCGCCCGTCGCCGGAGACATACCCCAGCGTGACGAGGGTGCGCAGAAAGCGGCGAGCGGCCGCGCGGGTCAGGCCTGCGCGGCGTGCGACGTCGCTGAGCGACAGCTCCGGATGCTCGGCGTCGAACGCGCGGATGACGGCCAGCCCGCGCGCCAGCGACTGGACGAACTCTTCGGAGCGGGCCCCCGTGCTGTCCGCTGCGCCCTCGCCCGTGCCCTCGGCATCCGTCATGCGTACTCCTCGAGCGCCGACCGGATGTCCGTGTGCGAGAAGTCGTCTCCCACGTACAGCAGCGGCTCGTCGCGCACCGCGGCAAGCGCGTAGCTGAAGGTGTCGCCGATGTTGAGCTTGGCGGGATGTCCAGAGCCGCGCCCGTACAGACGGTAGGCGTCGCCAGCGACGTCGGCCTGTTCGCGATCGAAGGCCGCGACGTCCGTGCCGTACCTGCGAAGGAGTGCATCGAGTCGCAGGAGCCCCGAGGCCCCCGTCCGCGCATTCACGACGACACGTGCTTCGACGAGGGTCGACGCGGAGATGCACGACGTGTACGCACCCAGCAGCTCATTGAGCGCAGCGGCATCGTCTTCGTCCTGAAGAACGGCGACGATCGCCGATGTATCGACGATCACTTCGGCAGCCCCGTCTCGTCATAGAGCCAGTCTCCGTGATCGGACATGGCGGCTCGCTGCTCCGGAGTCGTGTCGGCCTTGAATCCGTCTACGATCCGCCGGATACCGGCTTTGCGGCGCTCGATCTCCTCGGGGGAGTATGCCGGTGTCGGGCGCCCGGCACGCTCGATGATCTGCAACTCTTCCAGGCGGCGGCGCACGGCATCCTCCACCGCGCTCGTCTGGCTCATTCCGGTGAGCACCGCCAGCTGCCGCACGAGGTCATGAACCGCC
Source organism: Microbacterium sp. (assembly GCF_047971895.1). Lineage (GTDB taxonomy): Bacteria > Actinomycetota > Actinomycetes > Actinomycetales > Microbacteriaceae > Microbacterium. The sequence continues at coordinate 8,582 of NZ_JBKEAF010000090.1, read as the reverse complement.
TCGTTCTTGATGTTCAGGCTCATGCGCCAGTTCTACCAGAGTAGATACAGAATGGTAGAGGTCTACCGTTCGAGCACGATCGCCATGCCCTGGCCGACCCCGATGCAGATCGCCGCGACGGCGACGCCGCCGCCCCGCCGGGCGAGCTCGTGCGCCGCATGGCCGATGATGCGGCCGCCGGACGCCCCGAGCGGGTGACCGATCGCGAGCGCCCCGCCGTGGATGTTGACCTTCTCGGGGTTGAGACCCTCCCATCCGCGGATGTCGGCGATCGACTGCGACGCGAACGCCTCGTTGAGCTCGACGAGGTCGACATCCGCCCACGTCTTGCCGGCGCGGGCGAGTGCCTTGTTGGCCGCCTCGATGGGTGCGAGCGGGAAGACGTCGGGGGCAACGCCGTGTGTGGCGCGCGACACGATGCGCGCCAGCGGTTCGCCGGGCAACGCACCCTCACTCCCGAGCAGCACCGCAGAGGCGCCGTCGTTGATCGACGACGAGTTGCCGGCCGTCACGGTGCCATCGCCGCCGGGGGCGAACAGGGGCTTCAGTGCCGCGAGCTTGTCCATTGACGCCCCGTCACGGATGCCCTCGTCGCGCGCCAGCTCGGCACCGGGAACCTGCACGACCTCGCCGTCGTAGATGCCATCGGCCCACGCCTGCGCGGCGAGCCGGTGAGAGCGGATGGCGAAGGCATCCTGCTCCTCCCGCGAGATGCCGCCCTCGCGCGCGACCTTCTCGGCCGACTCGCCGTTCGAGATCGTCCAGCCCTTCGGCAGCTGCGGATTGACCATGCGCCACCCGATCGACGTGTTCCACATCGTCTGGTTGCCCGTGGCGGGCCACGCGCGCGGCGACTTCTCGACCACGAACGGCGCACGGCTCATCGACTCGACACCGCCCGCCAGCACGATGTCTGCGTCGCCGGCCTCGATCGCCCGCGAGCCCTGCACGACCGCCTCGACCGACGAGGCGCACAGGCGGTTGACGGTCACACCGGTCACCGACGACGGGAACCCGGCCAGCAGCGCGCCGAACCGGGCGACGTTGCGATTGTCCTCCCCCGCCTGATTCGCGTCGCCGAAGATCACGTCGTCGATGCGGGCGGGGTCGAGGCCCGTGCGCTCGACGGTCGCTTTCATGACGACGGCGGCGAGGTCATCGGGGCGGATGCCGGAGAGCGCACCGCCGGCACGGCCGAACGGTGTGCGGACGGCGTCGTAGATGTAAGTGGTCATGCCTTGCCCTTCAGGTCGAGCCCGACCGGCTGCCCCGCGCGCCCGAACCCGCCGATCATGACGGTCGCCCCATCTGGGATCCCGGCGACGGCGGACTCGACGTCTGCCACGGTCTTGTCGATCACTCGCGCCTCCTCGACGTTCACGAAGCGCATGTTCGCTGTGCGAACGTTCGTTCGTAAGACGTTCATTCTACGCCAGAATCGGTCGAGACTCCAGGCGAGGAGTCCCAACCGATCTCGGGGAGCGAGAGGCGTCAGGCGACCGCCGCGAAGCCCCCGTCCAGTTCACCTGCTCACGCACGGCGAGCACCATCCGTAGGAAGCCGACGGCCTCGAACTCACGGCACGCAAGAGGGAACCAGCATCCACCACCGTGAGACTCCCTCCCTCGACGATGCCGCGCACGGGAGCCTTGGCCTCGTCGTCGTCGCCCACGAGCACGATCGTGGTGCGCTCGTCGCCGACCTGGCCACTGGCGAGCGTGGCGGCGACGTTGGCGTTGAGCGCCTTGACGATGCGGACGGATGGGCGGGATGCCCGCAGCCGACCTGCGAGGCGCGTGCGATCGCCTGGGCCTCCGCGCCGCACTTCGCTGCGAGAGCCGCGATCGCGGACCCCGAGTCAGTTGTCGCGACAACTATTCCCGGTACGATGCCGGCATGGAGTTCTCGGTCCCCCGTATGGATCCCCTCGAGTCGCGCGCGTGGCTCGCCGTCATCGGTACCGCCGAGCTGCTGCCCGCGGCGTTGGATGCGCAGCTGCAGGCCGACGCCGGCATGACACACTTCGAGTTCATCGTGCTGAGCGTGCTGCACCAATCGGGGCCGCAGCGGCTGACCGATCTGGCCACGATGACCAATGCGACCCTCCCGCGCCTGTCGAAGGTGGTCTCACGTCTGACCGCGCGCGGCCTGGTCGCCCGCACCGCGGTCGAGGACGATCGCCGCGCCGTCTCCGTGCAGCTGACCGGCGCCGGACGTCGCACGCTCGTGCGCGCCGTGCCGCGGCACATCGCGCTCGTGCGCGAGCTCGTCATCGATCGACTCACTCCCGTGCAGCTGGAGGCCCTCGCATCCGCCCTTGAGCCGGTCGTCGCCACCCTCGACCCGCAGCGACGCTTCGGCCCATAGCGTCGCCCCGACCCGTCCGCGTGACCGCACGTCAGATCCCGCACCGTCTCCGTCTCCGTGCAGCTTCTCCGCTTCCGTGCCCCGTTCACCTGTCACGATTCGCGGGTGCGGGCCGCCGAACGCGGCAAGTGGATGCCTGGCGCGCCCGCGTGGCGCACGCGCCCGCGAACACCTCGCCGACGATGCGGAACGCCGTGTTGGCTGCGGGGATGCCGCAGGAGATCGCCGACTGGACGATCACCTCTTCGATCTCCTCGACACTCAGGCCGTTGCGCCGGGCCGCACGCAGGTGCATCGCGAGCTCCTCGTGGTGCCCAGCGCGATGAACACGGTCAGCACGGCGACCGACCGCATCCGTCGTTCCCTCCCAGGCGCGACCACACGTCGCCCCACGCGTAGCGTGAGATGAAGTCCTGGAAGTCGGCGGTCAGCTCGGTCGTGTTCGCGACCACCCAGTTGACGTGCTCGTCGCCGAGCACCGCACGGCCATACCCTGCTCCCACCGCTCGGCGTCGGAGAGTCCCCCGCTCGCCGTCATGATCCTCTTCGAAGAACGACACGAGTGCTGCCGCCGTCGCCTCGGGCTGTTCGGCGGGCGGCAAGTGTGCGGCGTCGGCGATGCGCGCGGTGAGCCCGCGCCGCAGTCCCGTCCACGGGGAGTGCGCTGCGCTGTCAGGTCTCGCGCAGCGCCTTGCCGAGGTCCTTCGCCGCCTGCACGACGAGCGCGCTCAACCGCCGCTCGTCGGCGCGCTCCAGGTGCACGACGATGCCGATCGCCACGGGCGGTAGACCCTCGACACGGGCGAGGGGAGCGGCGACCGACACGTTGCCGAGGGTCATCTCCTCACGGGTCGTGGCGTACCCGCGGGTGCGGGTGCGGGCGAGGTCGCCGCGCAGGTCGAGTTCGGAGGTGATCGACAGGGTCGTCTCGCGCTCGAGCGGCACCGAGAAGTACCGCTGCAGCCACGCCTCGTCGCGGGTGGCCAGCAGCGCCTTGCCAACACCCGTGGTGTGCAGCGGGTGTCGGCCGCCCATGCGGCTGAGAGTGGGGATCGACCCGGTGCCGGTGAGGCGCCCCACGTACAGCGCGGTGGCCGTCTCGGGTTCGGCGCCGTCGAGCACGGCCAGGTGCACGTTCTCGCCCGTGGCCTCGTACAGCCGCAGCATGTGCGGCAGCGCCGTCTCGCGCAGTCGCAGCGACAGCGGCGACAGCTCGCCGAGCTCCCACAGCCGCGCGCCGATCGTGTACTTGTGGTGCGGCGCGCGCGCGAGCAGCCCGTACTCGGTGAGGGAGGCGAGCAGCCGGTGCAGCGTCGACGAGGGCAGACCGGTGCGGGCGGCCAGCTGCGCCGCCGACAGGTCGGGCTCGTCGTCGGTGAAGCACTGCAGCACGCGCATCGCGCGCGAGAGCACTCCTTCCCCGGCGTCGTCCACGACTCCTCCTCGCTCTCGCTGTCTTGAGATTACCGGGCATGGCACCCTGGGACACATGGCCAATTCGCCGTCGGGCGATTCGATGACGGCACGCGTCGTGCGTGTGCTCGAGACGTTCACCGTCGACCGCACGATGCAGACCGCGGCCGAGGTCGGCAGGCGCGCGGGGCTGCCCTCGTCGACGGCGCATCGCATCGTCGACGAGCTCGTCGCTGCAGGCCTGCTCGACCGCGACGACGAGCACCGGGTGAGCCTGGGCATGCGGCTGTGGGAGCTGGCGCTGCGCGGCTCGCGCGCGCTGCGCCTGCGCCAGGCGGCCCTGCCGCACATGGAGCGTGTGCAGGCGACGGTGCGCGAGCACACACAGCTGGCGGTACTCGAGCAGGACTCGGCGCTGTTCCTCGAGCGCCTGTCGCATCCCGATGCCGGGGCGAACATCACCCGGGTCGCGGGCCGGCTGCCGCTGCACGCATCGTCGTCGGGCCTGGTGCTGCTCGCCCACGCCGACCCCGAGCTGCAGGAGCGGGTGCTGACGAGGAGGCTGGCGGCGGTCTCGCCCGAGACGACGACGGATGCCGCGGCCCTCCGCCGACGGATGGCCGAGATCCGCGCCGCCGGGTTCGTGGTGGCGCCCGGCTCGATCGAGGCGGTGTCGACCGGTGTGGCGGTGCCGGTGCGCGACGGGGACGGCGCCGTGATCGCCGCCCTGTCGGTGGTGCTGCCGCGGGAGGCGAGCCCCGACGTGGCGATCGCGGCGCTGCTGCAGGCTGCGCGCAGCATCCGTTCCGATCTTACTTCTCATTGAACGGGAATGCTTGTCGCGCAGATTCGCCCACGGGCGACACTGTGGACATGACCACCACCGTCCGCACACGCGTCGCCATCATCGGCGCCGGGCCCGCAGGCCTGCTGCTCTCGCACCTGCTCGCCGGCGCCGGCATCGACTCCATCATCATCGAATCCCGCACGCGCGAAGAGGTCGAGACGACGATCCGCGCCGGCATCCTCGAACAGAGCACCGTCGAGGTACTCACCGAAACCGGTGCGTCGACGCGGGCCCTCACCGTCGGGCACCGGCACGACGGCATCGAACTGCGGTTCGCAGGCGAAGGCCACCGCATCGACTTCAGGAAGCTCGTCGATCGCGGTGTGTGGCTGTACCCGCAGCACGAGGCGCTGAAGGACCTCATCGCCGTGCGCACCGCCGCCGGGCAGGACCTGCGCTTCGGCGTCACGGCCGAACGCGTCGAGGGCGCCGAGAGCGACCGGCCGCGCGTGATCGCGGTGGATGCCGAAGGCACCCGCCTCGAGATCGACGCCGAGTTCGTGGTCGGCGCCGACGGCTCGCGCAGCGTCGCCCGCGAGGCGGTGACCGGCTCGCAGTTCGGCGGCTACTTCCGCGAGTACCCGTTCGCCTGGTTCGGCATCCTGTGCGAGGCGCCGCCGAGCTCGGACGAGCTCATCTACAGCAACTCGCCGAACGGCTTCGCGCTGATCAGCCAGCGCAGCGAGACGGTGCAGCGCATGTACTTCCAGTGCGAACCGGATGCCGACCCCGACGCACTGAGCGAAGCGCAGCTGTGGGACGAGCTGCAGAAGCGCGTTCCGGGCACGACGCTCCGCGAGGGGCGCATCTTCCAGCGTGACATCCTGCGCTTCCGCAGCTTCGTCGCCCACGAGCTGCGGCACGGGCGGGTCGCGCTGATCGGGGATGCCGCGCACACCGTGCCGCCCACGGGCGCGAAGGGGATGAACCTCGCGGTGGCCGACGTCGTCGTCCTCGACAGGGCGCTGCGGGCTCTGCTGCTCGACAACGACAGCCGGCTTGTCGAGGCCTACCCCGAGACGGCGCTGCCCCGCATCTGGAAGGCGCAGCATTTCTCGTGGTGGATGACGAGCATGCTGCACGTGACGACGGATGCCAGCGACTTCGACCGGCTTCGTCAGCTCGGCGAGCTGCGCACGGTCGTCGAGTCCGAGGCGGGCCGGCGCTACCTCGCCGAGGCCTACACGGGCTGGCCGCTGGAGGGACTGGGCTGAGGCACAGTCACGGCCGCAGCGGCAGCGGGATGTCCTTTCCGTAGATGTGGATGGCTCCGGCACCGCCGGCGAAGAACTCGTCGTGCGCGGGGACCGAGGTGACGGGCACGACCGTCACCTCGGGTGCGGGCTCGAAGGTCGCATCGTGCGATCCGAGGGTGTTCTGGTCGGCGCAGACGGGGCCGGTCTTGATGCGCGCCAGCTGGGTGTGCGCCGCGTACGCGGGCCCCGCGACATCCACATAGTCGGTGTAGTCGCAGTCCACGCCCGCGACCGTCCCACGCTGGCCCGCGCCCGCCTGCGCGGCCTCGCCGAGCGCGTACTGACCGTCGCAGTTGAACGCCCAGCCGCCCGCACGCGCAGCGACAGACGGCGCGTGCAGCTGCATGCCGCACGATGGCACGAGGTGCAGGTCGACACCGTCGCCCGCCGTCGGCCAGGGGCTGCGCATCGCGCTCTTGCGCAGCCGGCGGTCGGAGTGATCAAGGCAGATCTCGACGCCGACGTTGAGCGGGGCGGCGGCCGTGGGCACCGTGAAGATCGCGTACGGGTCGAACGGGTCGGTCTTGAAATCGCCCGCGCTCGTGTCGAGCACGGGGTAGGCCGCCATCTGCTCGGTGATGACGGGCTTGCCCGTGACATCCCACAGCAGGAAGTCCTCGGTGGAGTCGTAGTACTTCTCGGCCGTCAGCGCGTGCGCCCCCAGCGGGACGCTCACGCCGTCGACGGCGGCGCCGCTGAGCACGAGCGCCCGGTTGCGCACCTCGACCTCGGGGTACGCATGCGCGTTCTTGATGAAGTTGACGAAGGCGTCGAAGATGACGAGATTGAGCGGACCGGCAGATGCGTTCAGCCCCTCGCCGAGCGCACGCACGATGTCGTTGCGCACCGTCGTGGTCGACGACGACAGCACGGCGTCGATGTCGCCGACCTCGGCGGTGATCACCGAACCGAGCACGAGCAGGAAGTGCGGGTAGTCCGCCGGCGGGAACTGCTGCTGCAGCACGGTCAGGATCGTGTCGGCCGGGTCGCCCTCGCTGGGCTTGTACACGTACGGACCCATCGTGCCGTGCCAGAAGAACTCGGGGGCGACGAACACGTTCAGGATGCTCGGGTCGTCGCCGTCGGGCAGTGCGGCCCGGGCCGTGTCGACGGCATTCTTCAACACGAGCGCCCGGCCCTGGATGTCGGCGGTCATATCGGCGGCGGCGCGATACGTCCCGGCGACCGCGCCCGAGCCGTTCGGGTCTCCCACCGCCACCATGTCGGCCGGTGTCGTGGGAACGGCGTAGCCGATGAAACGGATGCTGTCGTACTGCGCGGTCATAGCCAGTGGGCTCCCCTCGTATCGCTGAGGAGCACACACCCATCTCTCCCGAGTCCTACAGTGACATGCCCGCGCGGAGCGCGGCAACGACGTCACCCATCGGGATCCCCATTGGCGATCCCGGCGGACTGGGATAGTGTCCAGTATTCGTGACCGATGACACCGCGAACCGCAAGGCCGACGCCGTCCTGCTGCTCGTGGCAGTGTGCCTGGTCGCCGCCAACATGCGGCCCACCATCACCGGGCTCGGGCCGCTGCTCGACCAGATCGGCGCAGACACCGGGCTGACCGTCTCGACACTGGGCATGCTCGCCTCGGTGCCGCTCATCGCATGGGCGCTGTTCTCCCCGATGGCGCACACACTCAGCAGGCGCTACGGGCAGCCACGGGTCCTGCTGTGGTCGCTGGTCGTGCTGCTGGCCGGCACGCTCGTGCGGTCGCTTCCGGGAGAGGTCGCGAGCCTGTGGATCGGCACGGCACTCATCGGCCTGGCCCTGGCGCTGGTCAACGTGCTCATGCCCGCGGTGGTCAAGCGCGAGTTCGCCGGGCACGTGCCGGCGGTGACCGCCGTCTACACGGCACTGCTCAGCGGGTTCGGCGCGCTCGCGTCGGGAGTCGTCGTGCCCATCTCGCACATCGAGATCGGTGGCGAACCGGGCGGCTGGCGCTTCGCACTGGTGGTGGCCGGAGGCATCCTGCTGCCCTTCGCGATCGGCGTCTGGTGGTGGACCCACCGCCGCGCCCGGCACGTGCAGTCGGCAACGCATCGCGGCCGTACCGGCATCTGGACCGACCGGGTCGCGTGGCTGGTCGCCGCCTACATGGGTCTGCAGTCGGCGATGTTCTACATGCTCGTGACGTGGCTGGCCACGATCTCGATGTCGACGGGGCGCTCGGAGGTCGTCGCCGGCATCGACGTCATGGTCTACCAGCTGTTCACGCTGGTCGGCTCGAGCGTGCTGCCCTTTCTGCTGCGCGGGCGGTTCGAGCACTTCGTGCCCGCGGTCATCCCGTCGCTGGCAGCGGTCGGAGTGATCGGCCTCATGCTCGCACCGGGTGCGATCCTGCTGTGGGCCCCGCTCATAGGCCTGTCGTCGGGGTCAACCCTGGGCATGTCGCTCACGCTCATGGCGCAGCGCGCCCGCGACCACGACGCCGCGTCGGCGCTGTCGGGAATGTCGCAGTCGGTCGGCTATCTCGTCGCAGCCCTCGGCCCGGTGACCTTCGGCTGGCTGCACAGCCTCTCGGGTGGCTGGACCGCCTCGCTCGGCATGCTGCTGGCCGTCACCGTCGGGCTGGCCGTCGTCGGGCTGTTCGCCGGTCGTCCGCGCTTCGTGCTCGACGGGCGGTGAAGTCAGGATGTCGGCGCCAGATCACGGCTGCTCGGGCCACTGGCCTGCCGCGATGCACATGT
>NZ_JBKEAF010000065.1:0-17200 GCF_047971895.1 Microbacterium sp. | reverse complement strand
CCGGGCTGGAGCAGCCCAGCAACGGCGAGGCGCGCCTGTCCCCGGGGTACAGCGTGGGCATCCTGCTGCAGGAGCCGCCGTTGGACGAGTCCAAGACGGTGCTCGGCAATGTCCAGGATGGCGTCGGGCCGATCAAGGCCAAGCTGGACCGCTTCAACGAGATCGGCGAGTTGATGGCCGATCCGGATGCCGACTTCGACGCGCTGCTGGAGGAGATGGGCAAGCTCCAGGCCGACATCGACGCGGCCGATGCCTGGGACCTGGACTCCCAGCTGGAGCAGGCGATGGATGCGCTGCGCTGCCCGCCCGGCGATGAGCCGGTCACCAACCTCTCCGGTGGTGAGCGCCGCCGCGTGGCCCTGTGCAAGCTGCTGCTGCAGAAGCCGGACCTGCTGCTGCTGGACGAGCCCACCAACCACCTCGACGCCGAGAGCGTGCAGTGGCTGGAGCAGCACCTGGCGAAGTATCCCGGCGCCGTCATCGCCGTCACCCACGACCGGTACTTCCTCGACCACGTCGCCGGCTGGATCGCCGAGGTCGACCGTGGGCGCCTCTACCCCTACGAGGGCAACTACTCCACGTACCTGGAGAAGAAGCAGGAGCGCCTGCAGATCCAGGGACGCAAGGACGCCAAGCTCGCCAAGCGACTCAAGGACGAGCTCGACTGGGTCCGGCAGAACGCCAAGGGTCGCCAGACCAAGTCCAAGGCACGGCTCGCCCGCTACGAGGAGATGGCCGCCGAGGCCGAGCGCACCCGCAAGCTCGACTTCGAGGAGATCCAGATCCCGCCCGGGCCGCGGCTGGGGCAGGTCGTGCTCGAGGCGAAGAACCTGCAGAAGGGGTTCGACGGGCGCAGTCTCATCTCCGGGCTCAGTTTCTCGCTGCCGCGCAACGGCATCGTCGGGATCATCGGTCCCAACGGTGTCGGCAAGACGACGCTGTTCAAGACCATCGTGGGGCTGGAGCCGCTCGACGGCGGCAACCTGAAGATCGGCGAGACCGTCGAGATCTCCTACGTCGACCAGTCGCGCGGCGGGATCGACCCGAACAAGACCCTCTGGGAGGTCGTCTCGGACGGGCTGGACTTCATCCAGGTGGGCAAGGTCGAGATCCCGTCCCGCGCCTACGTGTCGCAGTTCGGCTTCAAGGGACCCGACCAGCAGAAGAAGGCCGGGGTGCTCTCAGGGGGTGAGCGCAACCGGCTGAACCTCGCGCTCACGCTCAAGCAGGGCGGCAACCTGCTGCTGCTGGACGAGCCCACCAACGACCTCGATGTCGAGACCCTCGGCTCGCTCGAGAACGCGCTGCTCGAGTTCCCGGGCTGTGCCGTGGTGATCACGCACGACCGATGGTTCCTCGACCGCATCGCGACCCACATCCTCGCGTACGAGGGCACCGAGGATCAGCCCGATCAGTGGTACTGGTTCGAGGGCAACTTCGAGGCCTACGAAGAGAACAAGATCGCCCGTCTCGGCGCGGACGCGGCGAAGCCCCACCGCTCCACGTATCGCAAGCTCACCCGCGACTGATGCGCCTGCACGTCCCGATCCCGCTGCGATGGGGAGACCTCGACGCGTACAACCACGTCAACAACACAGCAATGCTGAAGATCCTCGAAGAGGCGCGCGTGCGCGCCTTCTGGTCGCCGGGGGACGGCGAGCCGGCACCCGAGACGGCGGTGATGGACTCGGGGCGGCGGGGCGACGGCATCCTCACCCTCATCGCCCGGCAGGAGATCGAGTATCTGGCGCCGGTGCCGTACCAGCGGCTGCCGCTGGACGTGCAGCTCTGGTTCGGTGGGCTCGGCGGCTCGAGCCTTGAGGTCTGCTATGAGGTGTGCAGCCCGCTCGAGGCAGCGGGAGAGCAGCAGGTGTATGCGCGTGCGGCGACGACCGTCGTGAAGGTGGATGCCGCGGCCGGCCGTCCCGTCCGGCTCAGCACCCAGGAGCGCGCGGTGTGGGAGCCCTACCTCGAGGAGCCGGTGCGCTTCACGCGCCGTCCCTGAGCTCGTCCGGCACGCGCACCATGACCTCCTGCGCGACGCTTGCCAGCAGCAGGCCCTCCCGCGAGTAGACGCGGCCCTGCGCGAGGCCTCGCCCGCCCACGGCGTTCGGTGACTCCTGCACGTAGAGCACCCATTCGTCGACCCGCCCGAAGCGGTGCCACCACATGGCATGGTCGAGGCTCGCGACCTTCATCCCGGGTGTCGACCACGCGATGCCGTGCGCCCGAAGGATCGGTTCCTGGATCGACAGGTCGCTCATGTACGCCAGCGCAGCCCGGTGCATCGCGGGGTCGTCCGGAAGCCGGCCGCGCGTGCGCATCCACACCGCCTGGTGGCGGGCCGGCTCGGCCGCCTCGACGTAGATGGGCGCCGACACATGCCGCAGCTCGACCGGACGGTGCCGGAACAGCCGGTTGCTCTTCGGGTGCACACCCGGCAGCTGGTCCTCGACGTCCGAGAGCTGCTCCGGGGGCGGGATGTCGGCGGGCATCGGAACCTGGTGGTCCAGGCCGGGGCCCTCATCCTGGAACGACGCGATCATCGAGAAGATGGGCACGCCCTCTTGGTAGGCCTGCGTGCGGCGCGTCGAGAACGAACGCCCGTCGTGGATGCGATCGATGGCGAAAGTGATGCCCTTGGTCGAGTCCCCGGGGCGCAGGAAGTAGCCGTGCATCGAGTGCACGGTGCGCTCCGGCGAGAGTGTGCGCGACGCGGCGATGATGCTCTGCGCGAGCACCTGTCCGCCGTAGACGCGGCCGAGGGGCATGAACTGCGACACGCCCGTGAAGATGTCCTCGCTGGTGCGGGCGTCCGACTCGGCGAGGTCGAGCACCTCCAGCAGTGCGCCGACGTGCTCGTCGTTGGTCGCCTCCATGCTCACGGGTCTCCTCGTCCGGCGTCGGATACTCGCTTGGTAGCTTAGGGCGATGGTCGTGCGTCTGATGTTCACCGATCCCGAATCGGCCGCCGACGCGCTCACGTTCGCGGGCCGTGTCGCCCGCCTCGGCGAGGACGCCGTGCGTCTGCAGGCGCAGGACGGCGTTCTCGTGATGACGGCCGCGGCGCTGTTCCCGCGAGGGCTCGGAGATGCGACGCCGACCGTGCTGGGAGTGCGAGCGCTTGCGGTCGACCCGGAGCTCGTGTGCGACATCGTCGTCAGCGCGACGGCGCTCGCGCTCGCCCCCGAGGATGCGAGTGCGGTGGTCCTGCCGCCGACAGGCCTGGCGCCCGCGTGGGCAGGGGTGGCTCCGCCTCGCTCCGGATGGCATGCCGCACCCGGGCTCGACGCGGCACGCGTCGCCGAGAAGGCCCACGGTGGGATGGCGCGCGTCGCACGCGCGGTGCCGGCCGACGCGGGCGACGATGCGGTGCGTGCCGTGCGCAGCGCGGTGTGGGGAGAACCCGATGACGAGCTCGGGGGCGTGCCGGTGGGTGTGACGTTCGCGGCGGTCACGCTCGGGTTCGTCCACGGCGCCGAACAGGTGCGTGTGTTCGGCTCGGGCCGCTGGACACGTCTGTCGTTCCGGCGTGGTCACGTGCTGACGAGGGGGCCCGTGGCATCCGGGCTGTCACCGGTGCGCACCACCGGAACAGCGGGACCGTAGTGCCACATGCGGTCACCGTTGATGAGTCGTGCCCCCACGTAGCCGCGTGCGGCACCGGACGGGGCCAGCACCTCGCCGGCCGCACCCACCACCGTGTCGCCGTCGCGCAGCAGCCGGGTCACCCGGTGCCGGGGGAGCACCGTGGCCCTGCCCTCCGCCAGCCGTTGGAAAGGGGCGACGACGCCGGGGCCGGTTTCCCACGTGACGTGGAACCGGGGCACTGAGTTGCCCGGGCCCAGCGCGGTGCATCCGCCGCGCTCCGCGCAGCTGCCGAACGACCACCACGCCTGACCGCCGAGGTTCGTGCGCGGTTCCTGGTCGACGATCGTGACGCGCTTATCGGCCGCGAAAGTCTCGCTCGCGGCCACGAGGCCGGCGTCAGGGTGCCTCGGTTCCGGGGGTGGGCTCGAACGTGTTCACCATCGCATGCGCAGCCCGGTCCAGATAGTCCCACAGCGTCTGCTCGTGCAACGGCGGCAGCTGCAGTTCGTCGAGCGCGGTGCGCATATGCGACAACCAGCGATCGCGGGCGTCGGGATTGACGTGGAAGGCGACATGCCGCATGCGCAGTCGCGGATGACCGCGCTGCGCGCTGTACGTGCCCGGACCGCCCCAGTACTGTTCCAGGAACATCCGCAGGCGGTCTGCGGCCGGGCCAAGGTCTGCCTCGGGGTACATCGGCCTGAGCACAGGATCTGCCGCGACCTCACGGTAGAACACCTCGACCAGTCGTTGGAACGTGTCGTGCCCGCCCACCTGCTCGTAGAAGCTTGCCGTCTCGTCGGTCATTCCGTCGCTCCGCTCTGGGCATCGCCCTTGCCCCGGCGCAGCTTCCACACCGGCCGCGCGGCGGGCGGGGGTGCGACGGCGGTCGGCTTCGTCTTGGGCGGGTTCGCACCGCGCACGCGCTGTGCGCCCTCCACTCCGGTCAGCACGACGGAGTTCAACGCCGGCGGCACGATGCCCTGGGCCTGCAAGGCGGCCTTGACGCGCATGCGCAGTTCGCTCGCCACATCGTCCTTGGCGTTTGCACGCGTCTTCATGACGAGCCGGATCACCAGCGTGTCACCCGTCACGGACTCGAGACCCCAGACCTCGGGCTGCTCCAGGATGCGGGTGCGCCACTTGGGGTCCGCTCGCATGCCGCGTGCCGTCTCGAGCAGGAGTTGCTCGACGGCGGCGATGTCGATGTCGAGCGGCAGCGCGATGTCGAGGATGACGCGGGACCAGCCCTGCGACATGTTGCCGATGCGGGTGATCTCGCCGTTGCGGACGTACCAGAGCGTGCCGTTGACGTCGCGCACATGAGTGATGCGCACGCTCACGTACTCGACCACCCCTGTGGCCAGTCCGACGTCGACGACGTCGCCGATGCCGACCTGATCCTCGGCGACGATGAAGATGCCGTTGAGCACGTCCTTGACGATGTTCTGGGCGCCGAAGCCGAGGCCGGCGCCGACGGCGGCCGTGATGAGGGCGAGCGAGCCGAGCGCCGTCGGCACGAGGACGTTGAGGATGAGGATGAGCGCGATGATCACGAGCGCGATGTTCGTGATGTTCTGCAGGATGGTGCCCAGCGTGCGGGTGCGCTGCACGATGCGCACCTGCGCGAGCGGGGACGCTTCGATCGCACGCGTGTCGTCGACGTTGGCCTTGCTCTTGGCCCCCGAGACGATGCGGTTCACGATGCGCCGGATCACCAGGCGTAGCAGCACGGAGATAAGACACGTGACGACGATGATGACCGCGGTCAGCAGCAGCTTGAGCCCCACCGCAGCGATGACCTCGCCGAACGTGTGCCAGAACGACGGCTCGGGGTCCGTCGTGATGAAAGGTGTGCGCATCGACTCGATCCTAGTGAGGCCACGGCCCGGAATCGTCGACCAGACCCGTGCGGTGGGCGAGGATCACGGCGGTCTTGTCGCCGTGCCGCTGGGTGAGGTGCTCGGCAGTGACCCGGGGATGGGTCGTACCATGGTGCCGATCTCAGCCCTGGGCGTCGCGCTCCTGCACGGCGAGCGCGCGCTCGACACCGGCGAGGTTCTCGCCCACGAGGCGGCGCAGCGCGGGGATCTCGGAATTCGCATCGAGCCACGCCCGCGTCGCGTCGCGCAGCGCGGTGTTCGCGAGTGCGGCCGGGTAGAGGCCGACGATGAGGTAGTTCGCGATCTGGTACGTGCGTCCCTTCCAGATCGGCTCGAGCACGGTGAAGTACGGCTCGATGAACGACGCTGCCAGGTCGCGGCCGGTCGGATGCTGCAGACCGAGTGCTGTGGCGCGCACGATCGTGTTCGGGAGCTTGTCGCTGTCGACGAGCGAGTCCCACGCCGCCTGTTTGGCCTCGGCGGTGGGGATCGCCGCCTTGGCGGTGGCGGCTGCTTCCGCGCCCTTGGCGGTGTTGTCGGCCGCGAGGGCGGCGTCGATGTCTGCCGCGGTGGCGGCTCCACCTGCGGCGAGCCCGACAAGCAACTGCCACGACAGGTCGGTATCGATCTCCAATCCGTCGAGCGTGACCTCGCCCTCGCGCAGCTGCCGGAGCACCTCGGCGTGCGCCGGGGTCGCGGCGGCCTGGGCGAAGGCGGTGACGAACTGGAACTGGCTGTCGCTACCGGCCTCGGCCGCCTGGGCAAGCACCCATAGGCCGTCGGCGACCTTGCGGCGCGTCGTCTCGCGCACGGCAGGGTCGACGTACGCGTTGGCGGCGAGCTGCAGCTGCGCCAGCGTCGTGCGCACCGTGGTCGACTCGGTCTCACGGCCGATATTGCGCAGCACCAGGTCGACGTAGTCCGAGGCCGAGGCCTCGGCATCCCGGGTCTGATCCCAGGCCGCACCCCACACGAGCGAGCGGGCCAGGGGATCGGCGATATCGCCGAGGTACTCGATCGCGGTGGCCAGCGATCGCTCGTCGAGGCGGATCTTGGCGTAGGCCAGGTCGCCGTCGTTGAGCAGAACGAGGTCGGGGCGGGCGAGGCCGACGAGCTCGGGAACCTCGGTGCGGTCGCCGTCCACGTCGAGCTCGACCTGGTGCACGAGCACGAGGGCTCCGTCCTTCAGGCTGTAGAACCCGATGCCCAGGCGGTGGGGCCGGATCGTGGGATAGTCGGCCGGTGCGGTCTGCACGACCGCGAACCGGGTGATCGCCTGCCCTGAGCCATCGGTCTCGATCACCGGCGACAGTGTGTTGACACCGGCGGTCTCGAGCCACTTCTTCGACCACGAGGACAGTTCGCGGCCGCTGGTGGCCTCGAGCTCGACGAGCAGGTCGCGCAGCTCGGTGTTGCCCCACGCATGCGCGCGGAAGTAACGGCCCACGCCCGCGAAGAACGCGTCGATGCCCACCCAGGCGGCGAGCTGATTGAGCACCGAGCCGCCCTTGGCGTAGGTGATGCCGTCGAAGTGGACCTGGACGTCTTCGCGGTCGTTGATCTCGGCGACCACCGGGTGCGTCGAGGGCAGCTGGTCCTGCCGATACGCCCAGCTCTTCTCCATGGCGTTGAAGGTGGTCCACGCCTCGGTCCACTCCGTCGCCTCGGCGGTGGCGATGGTCGAGGCCCATTCGGCGAACGACTCGTTGAGCCACAGGTCGTTCCACCACTTCATCGTGACGAGGTCGCCGAACCACATGTGCGCGAGTTCGTGCAGGATCGTGACGACACGGCGCTCCTTCACGGCGTCGGTCACCTTGCCGCGGAACACGTAGGTCTCGGTGAAGGTAACCGCACCGGCGTTCTCCATGGCGCCCGCGTTGAACTCGGGTACGAACAGCTGGTCGTACTTCTCGAAGGGGTAGGGGTAACCGAACTTCTCCTCGAAGTAGGCGAAGCCCTTGCGGGTGATGTCGAACACGTCGTCGGAGTCGAGGTACTGCCACAGGCTCTTCCGTGCGTACACTCCGAGCGGCACGACACGGCCTGACGAGCTGGTGAGTTCGGAGAACGTCGACTCGTAGGGCCCGGCGATGAGGGCCGTGATGTACGACGAGATGCGCTGGGTGGGCTCGAAGGCCCATGTCGCCTTGCCCGGGCCGGCGGGGCTCGGGTCGGGGGTGGGTGCGTTGGAGACGACCTTCCAGTTCTCGGGTGCGGTCACCGTGAACTCGAAAGTGGCCTTGAGGTCGGGCTGCTCGAAGACCGCGAACATGCGGCGCGAGTCGGGCACTTCGAACTGGCTGTACAGATACACCTCGTCATCGACCGGGTCGACGAACCGATGCAGGCCCTCGCCCGTGTTCGTGTACAGGCAGTCGGCGTCGATGAGCAACTCGTTGTCGGCGGCCAGCTCACTGAGCACGATCCGCGAGTCGGCAAACGCCGTGGCGGGGTCGATCGAGCGGCCGTTGAGGGTGATCTCGTGCACACCGCGGGCGATGAGGTCGATGAACGTCGTGGTGCCCTCGGTGGCGGTGAAGCGCACGAGGGTTCGCGAACCGAAGATCTCCGGTCCCTTGGTGAGGTCGAGCTCGATGGCGTACGACTCGGTGCTGACGGTGGCGCGGCGTTCCTGCGCCTCGATGCGGGTGAGATTCTCTCCAGGCACTGCACTGTCTCCCGTGGGGTTGTGGGGTTCATGCCGCAGGAAGGCGCTGTTGGCAGCCGGCGACAACCGTTACAGCCTACGTGACGCCGTCCTGGTGCCGCGCGTGTGCGATCGCCCTCGACCTGTAGAGGGGATGTCGGCACGGTGCTGATGAGATGGTGTATTCCTCGTATCGAATCTCGCTCTCGCCACGGAGTTCCTAGGATGGGTGCCATGCGCATCCATATCGCGACCGATCATGCCGGCCTCGAGTTCTCGACCCGATTGCAGGCCCACCTCGCGCACCAGGGGCACGAGGTGATCGATCACGGTCCCACGGCCTACGACCCGGTCGACGACTATCCGGCCTTCTGCATCCGCGCGGCACAGGGTGTCGTGCGCGACCAGAACGCCGAGGTCGACGCACTCGGCGTCGTGTTCGGCGGCTCGGGCAACGGCGAGCAGATCTCCGCGAACAAGGTGCACGGCGCGCGCGCGGCACTGGTGTGGAACATGTCCACCGCCGAGCTCGCGCGCCAGCACAACGACGCCAACATCGTCGCGATCGGCGCCCGTCAGCACACGTTCGACGAGGCCGCAGCCTTCATCGACCGCTTCATCGCCACGCCGTTTTCGGGCGAGGAACGCCATGTGCGCCGCATTGCGCAGATCGCCGCGTTCGAGGCCGACGGATCACTCAAACCCGAGGCGCGCTGATGCCGGAGGGGCACTCGGTCCATCGCATCGCGCGCCAGTTCGACCGCAACTTCGTGGGGCGCACGGCCGCGGCATCCAGCCCGCAGGGTCGCTTCGCCGAGGGCGCGGCGATCATCGACGGATGCACCGCGACCCGCGTCCGTGCGCAGGGCAAGCAGATGTTCCTCGAGTTCGACGACGGCCTCTGGCTGCGCGTGCACCTCGGCATCTACGGCGCGTGGGACTTCGCCGGCGAGATCGCCGTGGACCCGACCATCGCCGCGACCAACGGACGGATGGGCCAGACCAACCAGCGCGGCACGACCGTGGAGGCTGTCCTCGACGACACGGGGGAGAACTCGCTGACCTCGATCGGCGCACCGCGGCATACCCGCATGCAGGTGCGCATGTCGGAGCAGACGACAGGGCTGGCCGACGGGGGCGGTGAGTGGCCGCCGCCCGTGGTCGGTCAGGTGCGGCTGCGTCTGCTCACCGACACGACCTGCGCGGACCTGCGCGGACCGACGGCATGCGAGCTTCAGACGCCTGACGAGATGCTCGCGACGCTCGCCCGGCTCGGACCCGACCCGCTCGTGGACGACCTCGACGATGCGGAGGCGCGGTTCGTCACGGCCGTGCGGCGACGCCAGACGCCGATCGCGCTGCTGCTCATGGATCAGGCTGTGGTCGCTGGGATCGGCAACGTCTATCGTGCCGAGATGCTGTTCCGTGCCCGGCTCGACCCGCACACCCCCGGCCGCGACCTGCCGGAGGATGTCGTGCGCGCACTGTGGTGGGACTGGGTGCACCTGCTCGGCATCGGGGTGGAGACCGGCCAGATGATGACGATGGACGACCTGTCGCCCGACGCCTGGCGGCGCGCGATGGCCAGCCGCGACGACCGGCACTGGGTGTATCGCCGGGCGGGCCTGCCGTGCCGCGTGTGCGGCACGGGGATCGTTCTCGAAGAGCTCGGTGCGCGGAAGCTGTACTGGTGCCCCTGCTGTCAGGCCTGAGCCGTGCCGCTGGGGTGCGCCTAGGCTGATCGTATGCGCCAGAATCCCAGTTTCGCCATGACCGATGTCACGGAGCTGCGACGGCTCGTCGACCGCCACCCGTGGGTGACGCTGGTGAGCGACACCGAGCACGGACTCACCGCCTCGCACTATGCGGTGCTGCTCGACGACGACCGCGACGACCTCACGATCGTCGGGCACGTCGGCAGGCCGGACGACCTCGTCCTCGGGCTCGGCGAGCGCGAGCTGCTCGTCGTCGTTCAGGGTCCGCACGGCTACGTCTCGCCCGGCTGGTACGGCGAGATCGAGGCCGTACCGACGTGGAACTTCGTCTCGGCGCATCTGAGCGGAGTGCCCGAGATCCTCTCGCCGGAGGAGAACCTGCGCGTGCTCGAGCGACTCGTCGAACGGTTCGAGATTCGCCTGCCCGACCCTCGTCTGATGTGGCGGCCGCCGAACACTCCCGAGTTCGTGCACAAGCTTGCGAAGGGCACGGTGGGCTTCCGGTTGACGCCCACGAGGGTCGTCGCCAAGCGCAAGCTGAGCCAGAACAAGCCTGCCGAGATCGCCGAGACCGTCATCTCCGAGCTGTCCGGAACCGGTCCGTACGCGTCACCCGAGCTGGCTGCCGAGATGCGCCGCGCGCACGACCAGATGGCCGCAGCCCGCGGCACCGCGTCGTGACGCGCGCACGCGGCGACGAGGTCGCCGTCGTCGCCGACGTGCGCCTGCCGGGCGGGGCCGATCCGTTCGGCGGTGCGCTGGTCGATGTGCACATCGCCCAGGGGCGGATCCGCGACGTCGCCCCGGCCGCCGCCCTGCCGCGCCGCGGAAGCGTGCTCGACGGCGGCGGCGCGTGGCTCATCCCCGGCCTGTGGGACCACCATGTGCACACCGTGCAGTGGGCGTTGTCGGCCCAGCGCCTCGACCTCTCGTCCGCGGCGTCGGCCGCCCACGCAGCACGGCTCATGTCCGAGGCGCCAGTCGTGACGGGCGGGCGCCGGGTCGGCTGCGGCTTCCGCGACGGACTGTGGCCGGATGCGCCCACGCGCGCCGTGCTGGACGCGATGACGGGAGAGGTGCCGACCTACCTCGTCAACGCCGATCTGCACAGCGTCTGGCTGAACGGAGCCGCACTGCGGCGCGAGGGCTTGCCCCTCGACGATGCGGGGGTGGTGCGCGAGGAGCCGGCGTTCGAGATCTCCCGTCGGCTCAACGACGTGGGTGCGCAGGCGGCCGATCGCGCGGTTGCCGAGATGGCGGCCGCGGCCGCGGCCAGAGGCGTGGTGGGCCTCGTCGATTTCGACATGGCGTGGAACGAGGATGCCTGGGCACGCCGTCTCGCCGCGGGATTCGACGTGCTGCGCATCGAGTTCGGGATCTACCCGGCCGACCTCGAGCGGGCGCTCGACGAGGGGCTGCGTACCGGAGACGTCGTGCGCGGCGCGACATCGGATCTCGTGCGGGTCGGGGCGCTGAAGGCGATCACCGACGGCTCACTGGGAACGCGCACGGCGGCATGCTCCCACGCCTACCCGGGTGACCCGCACAACCACGGCACGCTGACGATCGCCCCAAACGAGCTGCGGCGCCTCATGACCGCTGCCACGGCCGGGGGCATCCGTTGCGCGATCCACGCGATCGGGGATGTCGCGAACACGCACGCGCTCGACGCATTCGCCGCCACCGGCGCATGGGGTTCCATCGAGCATGCCCAGCTGGTGGCGCACGCCGATCTGCCGCGGTTCGCACGCCTCGGGGTCGCGGTGAGCGTGCAGCCCGAGCATGCCGTCGACGACCGCGACCTGACGGACGAGCTGTGGGCGCAGCAGACCGCTCTGGCCTACCCGCTGCGTGCCCTGTCCGACACCGGGGCGACCCTGCGGTTCGGCTCCGACGCGCCGGTGGCACCCCTCGATCCGTGGGCGGCGATGGCGTCGGCGGTATGGCGAGCGCGTGACGGGCGCGAACCCTGGCACATCGAACAGTCGCTGGACGCGGCCACAGCCCTCGCCGCTTCGACGCGCGGCGGCAGCGGGCCGGGATCGGCGATGATCGAGCCGGGTGCCGTGGCCGATCTGGTCGTATGCGCCCACGACCCGATGACCGCCACCGAGCAGACACTACGGGGAATGCCGGTGGCGGCCACCATGATCGGCGGCCGGCTCACACACGTGGTGTGAGCCGGCCCCCGTCGTACTACTCGGCCAGGTGGGCGACGAGGAACCAGCGGTCCTTCTCGAGGCCTTGCTTGATCGCGATCGCGATGTCCTGACTGGTCAGATCGACCTCGTCGAGGCCGTCGATCGCAGCCTGCAAGTCGGTGATGATGGGGTCGATATCGGCGATCACGTCGCGCACCATATGTTCCCACTGCACGAAGCCGGCCTGCACCGCGGACGAGGACTTCTCAGCGACGGTGCTGACGCGCGCATCGACCGGCAGGCCGAGGGCGACGACACGCTCGGCGGCATCGTCTGCCCAGCCCTGCGCGTGCTCCACGACCGAGTCGAGCAGCTGGTGGATCGCAATGAAGTTCGCCCCACGCACGTTCCAGTGCGCCTGCTTTCCATTGACGGCAAGCGCCTGGAGCCGGAGCACGACGGGGGAGAGGAACTGGGCGCTGGCGGCGGCGACTGTGGGGTCGACGGCGGCTGCGGGAGTGGTCTGCGTCTTGGTCATTTCTCGCCTCCGAACGGGCGATCTCCGGTGGATCGTGCCCTATCGAGTTCAACGCTACTCACCGCAGAACATTCCGCAAGCAAGCGCAGGCTGGGCTAACAAAGCGGGTACCTTCGAGGGGTGCCATCCGCCGATCGTGATCTGGACCCGCAGGACCTCGACCAGCCCCGACGCCTTCGCCGTCACCTCCCGAAGGATCGCTCGCCCGAGCATGCGGAGCCGGCCCGGTTCATCCCGCACATGCAGGGCCTGCGCGCGATCGCCGTGCTGTTCGTGGTGCTGTACCACTTCTGGCCCGGAAGGCTGCCCGGCGGGTATGTCGGCGTCGACGTCTTCTTCGTGATCTCGGGGTTCCTCATCACGGGGCACCTCATGCGCGAACTGACGGCGACCGGGGGCGTGCGGCTCGCCCAGTTCTGGGCGCGGCGCGCGCGGCGGCTCCTGCCGGCATCCCTCCTGGTCCTGCTCTTCTGCGCACTCTGCGTGATGTCGCCCTATCTCATGCCGACCTCGTCGCTGCCGAACGAAGTGCAGGAGATCGTCGCCTCGACCTTCTACGTCGAGAACTGGTTCCTCGCCTTCACCTCTGCCGACTATCTCAACTACGGCGGCGAGCCGACGACGGTGCAGCACTACTGGTCACTGTCCCTTGAAGAGCAGTTCTACGTCCTATGGCCGCTGCTCATGCTGCTGGCGGCATGGATCGCGGTGAAGTGGCTCAAGGGCGATCGCCGTCGCATGGTGATCGTCGTGCTGGGGGTCGTGTCGGCGGCATCCCTCGTCTTCTGCGTCGTCTTCACCCTCACCGACCCCGCACCGGCGTACTTCGTCACCTTCGGGCGCATGTGGCAGTTCGGCCTCGGCGCGCTCATCGCACTCGTGCCGATGCTGCGCGTGCGTAACGCCGCCGCGAGCTTCGTGCTCGGGTGGGGCGGTGTGCTGCTGCTGCTGTACGTGGCCTTCACCTTCGACGCGCTCACGCCCTTCCCGGGCTACGCGGCGCTGCTGCCCGCTCTCGGAGCGGCGGCGATCATCTCGGCATCCAACACCGCGCGCTGGTGGTACCCGACACGCGTGCTGTCGTGGCGTCCCGCCCAGTTCGTCGGCGACATCTCGTATTCGCTGTACCTGTGGCACTGGCCGCTGATCATCATCGCCCCGTCGGTGCCGTTCTGGGGTCTGACGATCTATCACCGCGTCGCCCTGCTGGTGCTGTGCTTCGTGCTCGCCTGGCTCACCAAACGGTTCGTGGAAGACCCGTTCCGCCGCTTCCGACCCCTCACTTCGCGTCCGGCGTACGTCACCCTCTGGTCGTCGCTCGTGGCGATGCTGGTGGTCGCCGGCACGGCCGGCGCCGCCTGGGCGGTCAACGCCCCGGCCTACCGCGACGGTGTGCAGGCGATCCAGGAGCTGCGCGAGTACCCGCCCGCGTGCTTCGGAGCGGCCGCCGTGCTCGACACCGACTGTGCCCAGACCGAATGGGGGGACACGATCCTGCCCGCACCGGGCTTCGCAGGCGTCGACCAGCCCGCCGACGACCAGTGCTTCATGCAGCTCAACGACGCACGACCGGTCTCGTGCACCTTCGGATCGGATGCCGCCGACGCGCCCCGGATCGCGTTGGTCGGCGACAGCCACGCGTATCAGCTGCTGCCCACCTTCACGCGCATGGCCGAGCAGAACGGCTGGCGCCTGGTCACCTTCTTCAAGGGTGCCTGCCCGTGGAGCACCACCCCGATCTCAGCCTCTGGAGCCTTCGGCGCCGCGTGTGGCGAGTGGCGCGATGCGGTGCGACCCGTGCTGGACGGCATGGAGCTGGACGCCGTGTTCACCGCCTCGCTGGCGACCACGCCGTTCGCCGCCGCGGGGTACGACTCCTCGTTCGATGCGGCCGTCGCCGGCTACCGGTCCGCGTGGGCGGATTTCACCGAGCGCGGCATCCCGGTCATCACGGTGGCCGACAACCCCACCTGGGAGACCGACCCCAACAAGTGCCTGCGCACGCGACCGCAGGCCGACTGCGTGGGCGTGCGCAGCGAAGTCCTCCACGAAGACCCCGTGGTCGCGGCGGCCGCCGTGGCACCTGGCGTCACGCTGCTCGACTTCACCGACGTGTACTGCGACGCGACGACGTGCTTTCCCGTCGTGGGCGGCGCCAACCTCTATCGCGATCAGGACCACCTCACCGTCACCTTCGCCGACACGCTGAGCCCCTGGTACACGCGGGCGATCGAAGAGGCGCTCGCGGCGACCGGCTAGGGTCGGTGCCATGACGATCGCCGAAGGTGCCACTGTCCAGTCCGTCGCGGGGAAGACCCCGCAGCTCGACGAGACATCGTTCATCGCCGCCGGCGCGCGGGTCCTCGGCGGGGTAACGCTCGGCCCCGGCGCAAGCGTCTGGTACAACGCCGTGCTGCGTGCGGACGGCGACACGATCACCGTCGGAGCGGGCAGCAATCTGCAGGACAACGTGTCGGTGCACGTGGATGTCGGAAAGCCCGTGGTCATCGGCGAGAACGTGTCGGTGGGGCACAACGCGGTCATCCACGGCTGCACCATCGAGGACGGTTCGCTGATCGGTATGGGCGCGGTGGTGCTCAACGGCGCGCGCATCGGCGCGGGCACGCTCGTCGCGGGCGGCGCGGTCGTGCTCGAGGGCGCAGAGATCCCGCCCGGCTCGCTGGTGGCGGGGGTACCGGCCAAGGCGCGGCGCGAGCTGACGCCGGAGGAGCGGACGGGTCTGCTGCAGAACGCGGAGGTCTACCGCACCGGGCACGTCAGCGAACACGTCGCCGAGCAGGTCGCGTCGGATGTGGAGGGGATGACGGGAATCGAACCCGCGTAGCCAGTTTGGAAGACTGGGGCTCTACCATTGAGCTACATCCCCGCGGCCCGAGAATCGGGCAAGCCAATCGTAGTACACGCGCACTCGTCATCCGCGCCGCGGGTGTCGGCTAGACTTGCCGGGGTCGTTTCGGCGCCATGTGCGCACCCGGGGCGTAGCTCAGCTTGGTAGAGCGCCCGCTTTGGGAGCGGGAGGCCGCAGGTTCAAATCCTGTCGCCCCGACGACGACCTCCCACCGACCTTCACCCGCGGCGCGTTCCCGCGTGCGGCAGACACCGAGGAGAACGAACACACATGGTGAACAGCACCGTCGAGCAGCTCAGCCCCACGCGCGTGAAGCTGCACATCACGGTCACGCCGGAAGAGCTCAAGCCGAGCGTCACGCACGCGTACGAGCACATCGCCGAGGACGTGCAGGTCCCCGGCTTCCGCAAGGGCAAGGTGCCCGCCCCGATCATCGATCAGCGCATCGGCCGCGGTGCCGTGATCGAGCACGCCGTCAATGAAGGGCTCGACCGCTTCTACCGTGAGGCCGTTGCCGAGCACGACGTCAAGGTGCTCGGCAAGCCCAGCGCCGACATCGCCGAGTGGCCGAGCGACAAGGACTTCTCCGGTGACCTTGTGGTCGACATCGAGGTCGATGTGCGCCCGGCCTTCGAGCTGCCGGCCTACGAGGGGCTGACCGTCACCGTCGACGCGGTCGAGGTGGACGACGCGGCCGTCGAGGCCGAGCTCGAGCGCCTGCGCGGTCGCTTCGGCACGCTGGTGACCGTCGACCGCCCGGCCGCGACCGGCGACTTCGTCGAGCTCGATCTGGTCGCCACGATCGACGATTCCGAGATCGACCGGGCCGAGGGCGTGTCGTACGAGGTCGGCTCGGGCGAGCTGCTCGAAGGCATCGACGAGGCCGTGGACTCACTCACCGCGGGAGAGCAGACCACGTTCCGCTCGCAGCTCGTCGGCGGCGACCACGCAGGCGAAGAGGCCGAGGTGTCCGTCACGATCACGAGCGTCAAGGAGCGCGAACTGCCCGATGCGGACGACGACTTCGCCCAGATCGCCAGCGAGTTCGATACCATCGCCGAGCTGCGCGAGAGCCTTGCCGAGCGGGTCGGCCAGCAGTCGGTGTTCACGCAGGGCGCAGCCGCCCGTGACAAGCTGGTCGAGCAACTGCTCGAGACCGTTGATATCCCCGTGCCCCCGGCCCTCATCGAGGACGAGGTGCACCGCCACCTCGAGTCCGAGGGCCGCTTGGAGGACGACGAGCACCGCACCGAGGTCACCGAGGCCAGCGAGAAGCAGTTCAAGACCCAGATCCTGCTCGACTCGATCGCCGAGAAGTCAAGCGTCGACGTGTCGCAGGAGGAGCTGACGCAGTACATCGTGCAGTCCGCCGCGCAGTACGGCATGGCACCCCAGGAGTTCGTCGAGATCATCCAGCAGAACAACCAGCTGCCGGTGCTCGTGGGAGAGGTCGCCCGCAACAAGGCCCTGGCCGTCGCACTCGGCCAGGTGACCGTCGTCGACACGAACGGTAACCCCGTCGATCTGACCGGCTTCATCGGCCCCGACGAAGAGGAGACCGCCGAAGAGGAGGTCGTCGAGGAGGCGCAGGAGATCGCCGACGCCGCCGCCGATGCGGAGGCCGCAGACGACAAGTAGTCGCAGAACGACGGATGCCTCGGCCGCACGCGTGCGCCGAGGCATCCACCGTCTCTGCCATCCGACTCTGCCCAGGGCGAACACGCGCGAACGCGGGAATCGGCGCCGGTAGATTCGAAGGCACGCAATCAATCAGGAGTGAACATGGCCGAACCCCTTGTCGCGACGAGCGTCT
>NZ_JBKEAF010000118.1:0-34268 GCF_047971895.1 Microbacterium sp. | reverse complement strand
GGCGTGGGCCGCCGCGGTGGACGACATCACCGCGGCACTGGGCGACGGCATCCTGCGCTCCGGCGCCGAGACCGGACTTCCGCTCACGGGGTTCCCGCTCGAGCGGACCGCCGCCGCACACGACGCCGTGCAGGGCCGCCCGGTCGGGAAGGTGCTGATCCGGGTCGCCAACCTCTGACCCGCGGTGCCGTCCCGCCGCCCGCCGCTTCCAGAACGAGGTGCAGGTCGGCGGGTCCAAGGCCTCGATGTTCGGCGACGCCCAGGCGTACGGTGTTCATGGGTTCGACTTCTTCCCGCGCGAGAAGGCGATCACCAGCCGCTGGCTCGACCCCGCGGCACACGGCGGGATCACCCTCGGGTTCCCGCAGAACGACTGAGGTACAGGAGCATCGACATGACCGACACGCTGGCCGCACAGGCTTCCACCGCCGACTCCGTCGCCGACGCGCGGGTGCGCGCCGACGACCGGGCGCACGTCTTCCACTCATGGAGCGCGCAGGCGCTGATCGATCCGATGCCCGTCGCCGGCGGTGCGGGCTCGACGTTCTGGGACTACGCGGGCAACACCTACCTCGACTTCTCGTCGCAGCTGGTGAACCTGAACCTGGGGCACCAGCATCCCGACCTCGTCCGCGCGATCCAGGAGCAGGCGGGACGTCTCGCCACCATCCAGCCGGCGCTCGCCAACGACGTGCGCGGCGAGCTGGCCCGGCGCATCACCGAGGTCGCGCCCGACGGGTTCGACAAGGTGTTCTTCACCAACGGCGGCGCCGACGCCGTCGAGAACGCGGTGCGCATGGCCCGGGTGGTCACCGGCAAGCGCAAGGTGTTGTCGATGTACCGTAGCTACCACGGCAACACCTCGACGGCGATCACCCTCACCGGCGACCCGCGCCGGTGGGCGAACGAGCCGGGCGACGGCTCGGTGGCGCACTTCTTCGGCCCGTACCTGTACCGGTCGGCGTTCCACGCCACCACGCCCGAGGAGGAGACCGAGCGCGCGCTGCAGCACCTCGAGCAGACCATCGTGCTCGAGGGCGCGTCGACGATCGGTGCGATCATCATCGAGTCGGTCGTCGGCACCAACGGTGTTCTCATCCCGCCGCCCGGATACCTTGAGGGCGTGCGCGCGCTGTGCGACAGGTACGGCATCCTGTGGATCGCCGACGAGGTCATGGTCGGCTTCGGTCGCACCGGCGAGTGGTTCGCGTTCCAGGCGTGGGATGCCGCCCCCGACCTCATCACCTTCGCGAAGGGCGTCAACTCGGGCTATGTGCCGCTGGGCGGCGTCGTGATCTCCGACCGGGTCGCCGCGCACTTCGACACCGCCGTGTTCCCGGGCGGCCTCACCTACTCGGGCCACCCGCTGGCGTGTGCCCCCGGCGTGGCGACGTTCGAGGTGTTCGAGCGCGACGGCATCCTCGAGCGGGTGCGCGACCTCGGCGCGCGCGTCGTCGCCCCGCGCCTGGCGGCGATGGCCGAGAAGCACTCCTCTGTCGGCGAGGTGCGCGGCACCGGCCTGTTCTGGGCGATCGAGCTGGTGCGCAACCGCGAGACGCGCGAGCCGCTCGTGCCGTTCAATGCGAGCGGATCGGATGCCGCGCCCATGGGCGCGTTCGCCGCCGCGTGCAAGAACGACGGTGTGTGGCCGTTCGTGCACTTCAACCGCACACACGTCGCCCCGCCGCTGGTGATCACCGAGGACGAGCTCGTGCGCGGGCTGGATGTGATCGACCGGGCGCTCGACGTCGCCGACGGCTACGCCGAGTGATCATGCCTCAGCGAAGGCCTTGACCGCCGCGAGATGCGCGGTATGGGTGAGCACGAGACGGTAGGGGGCCACGGCATCCCGCACCTCGCCGATGCCTTCGAACGCCTTCCCCGACGCGTGGGTCGTGATCGCCTCTCACGTCCCGCGACCGGAAATCACGGGCCTCGACGACCCGGAGCCCCGGCGGGAATGAAATTCCTCGGTTCGTGGTTGTACCCGTATTCAGCATCGCAATGTTCCGTATGCGGAGGGATTCGTGGGCAAGAACTACATCGACATCGAAGACGACCGCGGCGAGACGCTGCGCTATCGCAAGCACGCGAAGGGGCGCGGTCTGATCGCGCACGGCGCGAAGGTGCATGCGACGGCCACCGTCGAGGCGGGCGCGTATGTCGAACCGGGCGCGCAGATCGCGCCCGGAGCCGTGATCGCGCGAGGTGCCTGGATCGAGCGCGACGCCGTGATCGGCCAGAACGCCCGCATCGACGCTCACGCCCATATCGGGGTCGGATCGGCCGTCGGGCCGAAGGCGCACATCGGCGTCCGCACCGTGGTGGGCGACGGCGCGCGCGTGGCCGCAGCCGCCCTGATCGGCGACGACGAGACGATCGCCCCCGGCGACGCGATCGCCACCGACCGCCGCGGGCTCTGGCTGGCGGCCTGAGGCGCTGCAGCGCGGGTGCGCGCGGGACTACGCGAAAAGCAGCAGTACGAAGCCGATGAGCGGCAGCGTGCCCTGGATGAGCGCCGCGCGCAGATACTTCGCGCCCGTCGTGAGCAGCACGAGCGCCGCGGCGACCATGCAGCCCAAGGCGAACAGCGTGAGCGCGCGGCCCGCGGCATCCACCGCCTGTCCGTCGGGACCGCCCCAGAGCAGCACCAGCCCGATCACCGTGCCCAGCGCCAAGAACAGATTGTAGAACCCCTGGTTGTAGGCGAGCGGCCTGGTGATCTCGGCCTGCTCCTGCGTGGCCACGCCGAACCGACGGTAGATGCGCGGCTGCGTCCACTGCACGCTCTCCATCACGAAGATGTACACGTGCAGCAGGGCAGCGAGCGCCGCGCACACCGTCGCGATGATTCCGATCATGGTCTCACCGTAGCGGCGCCGTCCATCGATGGCGACCGGTGCGGCGGGCAATAGCGCAGGCTGGATCGCGCCGTGCGCCGCGCACGTGGGTGGGTCGGGTGCGACTCAGCCTGCATTACTGCCGGCTGCGACGGCAAGTAACGTGGTGCCATGGCGAAGGGCAGGGGCGGCGCGGCGCGGCGCAGCCAAAGGCCCAGAGGGCACGGGGCCGGCGCGAAGCCCGGTGCCAAGGGGGCAGGGGCCGGCGCGAAGAAGAACGTCGCCGCAAGGCGAGTGGATGCTGCACCCGCAGCGCCGTCGGCACCGGCCGGCCCGTTCCGGCTCGGCGTGGTGCCCGGCACCGCCCCGGGCAGGTGGGTCGACCGCTGGCACGAGCGGCGTCCCAATGCGCTCGAACTGGTGCCACTGGCCGTCGCAGATCAGCGCGCAGCGCTGGATGCCGGAGACGTGGATGCCGCATTGGTGCGACTGCCCATCGACCGCGAGGGGCTGCACGTGATCGCCCTGTACGACGAGGTGACGGTCGTCGTGGTCTCGGCGGATTCGCACCTGACCGCGGCGGAGGAACTCGACGCAGCCGACCTTTCGGGCGAAGTCGTGATCGTGCCGCGCGACGACGTCCTCGCCCTGCCGTTGCCGGACTGGGCGGTCACACCCGTGTTCGATGCCCCGCAGACCACGGGCGATGCGATCGAGACCGTCGCCACCGGCGTCGGGGTCGTGATCGTGCCGATGTCGCTCGCACGCCTGCACCATCGTCGAGACACCGAGTATCGGCCGCTGCGCGCCGCCCCCGCATCGACCATCGCGCTGGCCTGGCCCGCCGACGCGACGACGCCCGACGTCGACACGTTCGTCGGCATCGTCCGCGGCCGCACCGCCAACAGCTCCCGCTGACGCGCAGCCGCCTAGAATCGGGCCATGAGCCGCCTGCTGTACGTATGTGCGCGCCCGCAGGAGGGCGCCGCCGCCGCCGAGTACGAGTCGTTCCGCACCGCGGCGGACCTCGACCCGGCCGACCTCGACCGCATCGACCTCGTGCGCGAGCGTCTGCCGCGCGACGCGTTCGACCGCTGGGGCGGCTTCGTCGTCGGGGGCAGCCCGTTCAACGTCACCGACCCCGAGTCGACGAAGACGGAGGCGCAGCGGTCGCTGGAGACCGACCTCGAGCGCATCGCACGGGAGGCCGCCGACCAGCGCACCCACGCCCTGTTCACCTGCTACGGCATCGGCGTCGTGACTCGCCTGCTGGGCGGCGAGGTCACCCGCGCCTTCCCCGAGGACACCGGCCCGGTCGTGATCGAGCTGACTGCCGACGGCGAGCGCGACCCGATCCTCGGCGCCCTGGCCACGCGTTTCAGCGCCCTCACGGCGCACAAGGAGGGAGCGGGCGCACCGCCGCCGGGTGCGGTGCTGCTGGCGACGAACGACGGATGCCCCGTGCAGGCGTACCGCGTCGGCGATCACCTCTACGCGACACAGTTCCACCCCGAGCCGACCGCGCAGGCGTTCACCGAGCGCATGGCGGTGTACCGCGACGACGGGTACTTCGACTCCGGCGACTTCGACGCGATCGCGGCACGGGTGCGGGCGGCATCCCTGTCCGAACCGCACCGGATCCTGCACGGCTTCGCGCAGCGGGTGCGCTCGCACTGACGGCGCTCGTGCCGGCGCCGGTTCAGCGCCAGACGTCGTCGGCGATGGCTACCACCTCGCGGATCTTGGCCCACTGCTGCTCTTCGCTCAGCTCGTTGCCCTCTTCGGTCGAGGCGAACCCGCACTGCGGGCTGAGCGCGAGCTGGTCGAGGCGGACGAAGCGGGATGCCTCGTCGATGCGGGCCTTGACGGCATCCACGTCTTCGAGCTCGCCGGTCTTGGTCGTGACCAGCCCCAGCACGACCGTCTGGTCCCCTTCGGGCAGGAACCGCAGCGGCTCGAACCCGCCAGCGCGCTCGCTGTCGTACTCGAGGAAGTAGCCGTCGTAGTCGACGGCCCCCAGCAGCTGTTCGGCCACCGGCTCGTAGCCGCCCGACGAGATCCACGTCGAGCGGAAGTTGCCCCGGCACACATGCGTGGTCACGACGAGGTCGTCCGGCCGCCCTGCGAGCACGCGGTTCAGCAGGGCGGCGTAGCGCTCGGCGAGGCCGTCGACCTGGATGCCACGGCCCGCCGCCTTGGCGAGCTCGTCGTCGGAGCACAGGTACGCCCACGCGGTGTCGTCGAACTGCAGGTAACGACAGCCGGCGTCGTAGAAGGCCTGCACGGCGTCGCGGTAGGCCTGCACGAGGTCGTCGAGGTAGGCATCGCGGTCGTCGTACGGGCCCAGGTGATCGGGCTCCAGGCGAAAGTCGAGCACCGTGGGCGCGGGGATCGAGAACTTGGGCTGTGCGTGCGTGGTCTCGGCCAGCAGCGCCTGCAGGTCGCGGTAGTGCTGCAGCATCGGGTGCGTGTCGCTGAAGGCGATGCGGCCGGTCAGCTCCACCCCCCGCGGCTTGGTCTGCACACCCTGGAACTGGATGCCGTGGTCGAGCTCGACGATGTCGACGCCGTCGAGCATCCCGAAGAAGTCGAAGTGCCACCACGACCGGCGGAACTCGCCGTCGGTGGCCAGGCGCAGCCCGTTGTCGGCCTGCCGGCGCACGAGGTCGGCGATGGCGGCGTCTTCGACCGCGGCGAGGGCTGCGGCGTCGATACGGCCGTCGGCGAGGTCGACGCGGGCGTTCTTGACGGACTCGGGGCGGAGGAACGAGCCGACGATGTCGGCGCGGTACGGCGGGTTCACAGTCACCCTGACACCTTAGACCTGTGCCCGTGCACGGCAGAACCGCGTGTCATCCAGCGACACTCACGCGCGGGTGGACGGATCGGTCAGCAGCACGACGCGCTCGTCGAGATATGCGGCGAGGGGCATGAGCCCGCCCCCGGCGGTCCACTGGATCATCGCGATGCCGTCGACGAGCTGCAGGGGGCCGGATGCTTCGCCCCGCCCGACCGCGTCGAGGTCGATGCGGTGCCAGCCGACGTGCACCGTCTCACCCGCCGCGATGCCGCCGCGCACCGCCGCGCCGCGGGTGGCGGCGCGCTCTCGCGCCGACACCGCCGTGTACCCACGGCGCACCTCGGGCTCGGCACGCAGCGCCTCGCCGACGGCGAGCACGTCGTCGGTGCCGGCGGGCAGCAGCAGCACGCCCAGTCGCCATGCCGAGCCCACCGGGGTGATGCGCGGTGCCCGCCGGAACAGGCGTCCCGGCGTGGCCCACTGGCCCAGCACCTCGCGCGGCGCCCCGGTCAGGCGGGCCCGTGCCGCGGCGAGCAGTGCACGCACGTCGGCCGCAGGCATCCGGTCATTCATCGCTCGTGAACCGCACGGCCGCGCCGCGCTCGGACTCGCCGCGCACCGCCATCGCGACGAGCGGGTACACGAGCACCGAGAGCATGCCTGCGCCCACGAGCGCCGCGGCCAGCCCTGGTTCGATGAAGCCGAGGTCGAGGCCGGTGCTGGTCGCCGCGACGATGACCGGCAGACCGGTCGCGGCGAGCAGGCCCCGCGACACCTTGTCGCGTGTGCTCGACCTCGGCGGGGCGACCAGCAGCGCCGGCAACCCGCGCGTGATCAGCAGCAGCACCAGGAAGACCGGCACGAGCACCGTGATGCGCCAGTCGGTGAACAGCGCCGCGACGTCGAAGGTGACCCCCGTGTAGATGAAGAAGATCGGCACGAGGAACCCGAAGGCGATGCCCTCGACCTTGGTCTCGACCACCTCCCGGTCGTGCTCGGGCGCATCGCGCATGAGCAGGCTCCAGATCACCCCCGCCGCGAATGCGCCCAGCAGCATGTCGAGGTCGAGTGCGATGCTCAGCACGGCCAGGGCGACCAGGATCAGCACGACCACGCGCACCGCGAACTGCGTCGAGGTGTGCAGGGTCGCTCGCACGAACCGGTGCAGCCGCCCGTGCTCGCTGCGCAGGGCATAGATGATCAGCGCGCCGGTCACTGCCACGAATCCGAGCAGCACGAGCGTCGACGCCCCCGGCTGCCGTGCGCTGAGGAACACCGAGATCGCGATGAGCGGACCGAACTCGCCGACAGCGCCGATCGCGGAGACCGAGCGACCGAACGGCGTGCGCAGCTCGCCGGCGTCGCGCAGGATCGGCAGCAGAGTGCCGAGGGCGGTCGAACTCAGACAGATGGCGATGATGATCGCCGCATCGCCCGGAGCGATCAGCAGGCCGATGGCCGCGCCGGCTGCGATGCCGATCAGCCAGCCCAGCGACGCGCGGCGCAGCGGGCGCCCCTTGATGCCAGCGAAGTCGATCTCGCTGCCGGCCATGAAGAACAGCATCGCCAGCCCGAAGTCGGCCAGGACGTTCAGCACCTCGCCCGGCTGCACCCACCCCAGCGCGGCGGGCCCGATGACGATGCCGAGCACCAGCTCGAACACGAGCACGGGCACCCGCGCCCATCGCGCGACACCGCGGGAGATGAGGGGTGCGAGCACGGCGACCAGTGCGATGAGCACCAGTCCGCCGATCAGTTCTGACGTCACGACGATCAGAGTATCGTCGCGGGGCGCCCCACGACGTTCGCACCTCCCCACGCCCGCCGCCCGTGACGAAAACTCCTGATCTGGCGTAGACAGGATGCCTCCGGCATCCACCGTCCTGTCCTCCCCAGATCAGGAGTTTTCGGTGGCGGTGGCGGCGAGGGGAGGAGAGGGGAGCGGAGGAGAGGGGAGGGGATCGTGGATGACGACGCCGCCGATGTACGCACGGCGACCTCGAGCAGCGTGAGACCGAGGTCGTCGAGCACACGCCCCAGGCTCGACCGCCGTGCTGGCTCATACCCGCACGCATGTCAGACCGGAAGCCACTCCACCGCGGTCGTCAGCTCCTCGAGGACCTCCGGAATCGGGGCGACGCCGAGGCCCGGGCCCGTGGGCACCGGCAGGTGGCCGTCCTCCATGACGAACGGCGGTGTGATGTCGGTGCGGTAGAACCGGTCGCTCGCCGACACGTCGCCGGGCAGGGTGAAGCCGGGAAGCGACGCGAGCGCGATGTTCGCCGCCCGGCCGATGCCCGACTCGACCATGCCGCCGCACCACACCGGCACACCGGCCGCCGCGGCCAGGTCATGGATGCGGCGCGCCTCGAGATAGCCGCCGACGCGCCCCGGCTTGATGTTGATGATGCTCGTCGCGCCCAGACGGATGGCGGCCGCCGCAGTCTGGGCCGACGTGATCGACTCGTCGAGGCAGATCGGGGTCTGCACGATCTTGGCGAGGTCGGCGTGCCCGACGATGTCCTCCTCTTCGAGCGGTTGCTCGATGAGCAGCAGATCGAACGCGTCGAGCGCGGCGAGGTGCCGCGCGTCGCGCAACGTGTACGCGGTGTTCGCGTCGACCTGAAGCAGCACGTCGTCGCCGAAGCGCTCGCGCACGGCGCGCACGACGTCGACGTCCCACCCGGGCTCGATCTTGAGCTTGATGCGCACGTAGCCCTGGTCGAGGTAGCCGCCGACGGCGTCGAGCAGCTGCGGCACCGAGTCCATGATGCCCACCGACACTCCGCACGGCACGGTCTCGTGCACACCGCCGAGCTCGCGGGCGAACGAGCGTCCCTCGGCGCGCAGCTCGGCATCCAGCACCGCCATCTCGAGCACCGCCTTCGCCATGCGGTGCCCCTTGAAGTGCTGCAGCGCCTCACCGACGCCATTCGCGTCGCGCACGCCGGCGATCGCGGGGATGAAGAATCGCTTCATGACGTCGACGGCGCCCTCGGTGTACTCGGGCGAGTAGATCGGGTCGGGCAGTGTGACGCACTCGCCCCAGCCCTCGGCATGACCGGTGACCGCCTTCACGAGCAGGATGTCGCGCTCGGTCTGCGTGCCGAACGATGTGCGGAACGGGGAGACGAGCGGCATCGCCACCCGTCGCAGCTCGAAGCCCTCGATGTTCACTGTGCCTCCTCCAGGTCGACGAGATATCCGTCTTCGCGGTCGAATCCGACGATACGGCCGCCGCGCTCCAGCAGCGACCTGAGCTGTTCGCGCACCTCGCGCCGCCAGTCGCGGGCGCGGCCCGGGTCGGTGGCACGCAGCGTCTCGATATCGGTGGGGACGGCGACGGATGCCCGGTCGGGCCGCGTCGCATGGTCGCCGGCGAACGCCCGACGATGTCGTTGCCAGCCTTGCCCAGCGCGCGCAGCAGCTCGGGCGGAACGAAGATCAGCGGTCGTCGAGAGCCAGGCCACGTTTGTCGACGAGGCCCCACGCGGCGGCGCCCGCGACGACGAAGAACACCGCGAACACGACGAAGAGCACCGGAGCCCCGCCGAGGGCGAGCAGCGGCGGCACCGCCAGCGGGGCGATGATCGACGCGATGCGTCCGACGCCGGCGGCCCACCCCGACCCGGTCGCCCGCAGCGACGTCGGGTACATCTCGGGGGTGACGGCGTAGAGCGCGCCCCACGCACCGAGGTTGAAGAACGAGAGCCCCATGCCGGCGGCGATGATCGCCCACTCGGCGCCCGCGGTGCCGAACAGCACCGCGCACACGGCCGACCCCGCCAGGAACGCCGAGAGCGTGAGGCGCCGGCCCCACACCTCGATGAGCCATGCCGCCACGGCGTACCCGGGCAGCTGCGCCAGCGTGATGATGAGCGTGAACCCGAACGACCGCACGAGGTCGTACCCCTGCGCGACGAGGATCGACGGGATCCAGATGAACGCCCCGTAGTACGAGAAGTTCACGCAGAACCACACGAGCCACAGGCACGCCGTGCGCATGCGGAACTCCCGCACCCACAGAGCGGCGACCCGGCTGCCGACGGTCGTCGGATGCAGAGTGGATGCCTCGTCCGTACCGGCCGGCACCGGCATCCGTTCCGCCGCCGCGGCCTCAGCCGCGCTCGCCTCGCGCGCTCCGGCGCGAAACAGCGCGGGCGAAGCCTCGAGCGAGCGCACGACCGCATCGGCATCGGCGGTGCGGCCACGGCGTGCGAGCCAGCGCGGCGACTCGGGCAGACCCCAGCGCACGACGATCGCCCACACCGCGGGGATCACGCCGATGGCCAGCGCCCAGCGCCACCCGGCTTCGGATGCCGGAATCACGAAGAATGAGATGAGGGCGGCAGCCGTCCACCCGACGGCCCAGAACGCCTCCAGGATGACGATGACCCGGCCGCGGATGCGCGCGGGGGCGAATTCGCTCACGAACGTCGAGGCCACCGGCAGCTCGGCGCCCAGACCGAGCCCGACGAGGAAGCGCAGCACGAGCAGCGCCACGAGCCCGCTGACGAGCGCCGAAGCCCCCGTCGCGAGCCCATAGACGAGCAGTGTGACCGCGAAGATCTGACGCCGCCCGAACCTGTCGGCGAGCAGGCCGCCCAGGCTCGCGCCGATGGCCATGCCGATGAAGCCGATCGAAGCGATCCACGCGGTCTCGTTGCCGGTGAGCTGCCACTGTGCCGCGAGCGCGGCGATGACGAACGAGATGAGCCCGACGTCCATGGCGTCGAGCGCCCACCCGATGCCCGAGCCGGTGAGCACCTTGAGGTGCCGTCGCGTGAACGGCAGCCGGTCGAGTCGGTCCGAGACGTCGGCGCTCATGTCAGCTCTCGTTCACCCGGTCGCGCCACTCCAGCAACGGCTTCACCATCGAGAGATCGTAGTCGGGCCCGTCCAGTGAGGGGATCACCAGTCGCACACCCACAGCGTGCCAGGCATCCAGCAGGTCGTCGGTCATCTGCAGCGGACGCCGCAGGGTGAACCCGGTCGACAGCTCGATCTCGGCCGGGTCGCGCCCCTCGCGCGCGCACCAGTCGTGCAGCACGCCGATCTTGCGCGGCAGGTCGTCGAGCCTGGTGAACGTGTGCCAGATGTCGGCGTGCCGCGCGACCAGGCGCAGCGTCTTGCGCTCGCCCTGCCCGCCGATGAGCACCGGGATGCGGCGCGTCGGTGGCGGGTCGAGCTTCTCCCACCGCGCGCGCACCCGGGGCAGATCGGCGGCGAGCGCATCGAGCCGGCTGCCGACGGTGCCGAACTCGTACCCGTACTCGAGGTAGTCGCGCTCGGCCCAGCCCGATCCGGTGCCGAAGATGAACCGGCCGACACCCGTGCCGTGCGCGGAGATGTGGTCGATGGTCCGCGCCATGTCGGCCTGCAGGTCGGGGTTGCGGTACGAGTTGCAGTTCACCAGCGGACCGAACTCGACGCGCTCGGTCTGCTCGGCCCACGCGGCGAGCATCGTCCACGCTTCGAAGTGCGGGGCGTCCAGCGGCTCGGTGAGCGGGAAGAAGTGATCCCAGTTGAAGACGGCGTCGACGCCGAGGTCCTCGGCGCGCAGCACCGCATCGCGCAGTTGCGCATAGGTGGCGTGCTGCGGCGAGAGCTGCACGCCGATGCGCACAGGACGCCCGGAGGCGGGATGGGACAGGGATGCCGAGTGAACCGTGGACTGCACGGGCTCGACTCTACCGACCCGCTCTGACACCCGCCCCGGGCATCGCCTCGGTCCGCGCCCGTCCATGACGGTGCGCACACCACCGACGATCACATGCTCAAACCCGCGTGACGGACGCAGCTCACGGTACCCGCCGCGCGGTGCGACGGTGGCCGGATCGAACACGACGAGGTCGGCATCCGCCGCCACCTGCACCCGCGCCTTCCGATCCACGTCCGACCCGATCGTCGGCGATTTTCACGACGCTGAAGCTCTCGTCTAGTGTCTAAAGCATGACGCCTGCCATCGGAGTCGACGGTCCCGCTTCTGACGCCCTGCTGGCCGTCGGAAAGTTCTTCACCCGCTGGGACGAGACGCCCGATCATCGGGCTGCGTTCCGCAAGGGCGGGCGCGAGGGCGACGTGTTCTACCGCGACCGCTGGAGCCACGACAAGATCGTGCGGTCGACGCACGGCGTGAACTGCACGGGCTCCTGCTCGTGGAAGGTGTACGTCAAGGACGGCATCATCACGTGGGAGACGCAGGAGACCGACTACCCGAGCGTCGGCCCCGACAGCCCCGAGTACGAGCCGCGCGGCTGCCCGCGAGGCGCGGCGTTCTCGTGGTACACGTATTCCCCCACGCGCGTGCGCTACCCGTACGTGCGCGGGGTGCTGCTGGAGGCGTACCGCGCCGCGAAGGCCCGCGGGCTGGACCCGGTCGAGGCGTTCCACGAGATCTCCACCGACCCCGAGAGCCGTAAGACGTACCAGCGAGCGCGCGGCAAGGGCGGCCTCGTACGCGCGACGTGGCAGGAGGCGACCGAGCTCGTCGCGGCAGGCTATGTGCACACGATCAAGGAGTACGGCCCCGATCGCGTGTCGGGGTTCTCGCCGATCCCGGCGATGTCGATGGTGTCCCACTGCATCGGCACGCGCTTCA
Source organism: Microbacterium sp. (assembly GCF_047971895.1). Taxonomy (GTDB): domain Bacteria; phylum Actinomycetota; class Actinomycetes; order Actinomycetales; family Microbacteriaceae; genus Microbacterium. Next base: position 22,027 of record NZ_JBKEAF010000118.1, on the reverse strand, counting down.
CCCAGCTGGTGGGCGGGGTCATGACGAGCTTCTACGACTGGTACGCCGACCTGCCGGTGGCGAGCCCGCAGGTGTTCGGCGATCAGACCGATGTTCCCGAGTCCGGCGACTGGTGGGATGCCACATACCTCATGATGTGGGGGTCGAACGTGCCGATCACCCGCACGCCCGATGCGCACTTCATGGCGGAGGTGCGCTACCGGGGCACGAAGGTCGTGTCGGTGAGCCCCGACTACACCGACAACACCAAGTTCGCCGACGAGTGGCTGCCCTGTCAGGCCGGCACTGACGGTGCGCTCGCGATGGCGATGGGGCACGTCATGCTCAAGGAGCACTACGTCGACAAGCGGGTGCCGTTCTTCGTCGACTACGTGCGCCGGTACACCGACCTGCCGCACCTGATCACGCTCACGCCGCACGCCGACGGCGGGCTGGTGCCGGGCAAGTTCCTCACCGCGGCGGACCTCGGCGCGCAGGACAAGGACGATGCGTTCAAGACGGTGGTGATGGATGCCGCGAGCGGTGCGCCGCGGGTGCCCACCGGCTCCCTGGGGTTCCGCTACGCGGATGCGGGCGAGGGCCAGTGGAATCTCGACCTCGGCGACATCGTGCCGGCGCTGTCGGTGCGCGATGCGAAGACGACCGAGGAGCCCGTCGAGGTGCTGCTGCCCCGGTTCGACGCGCCCGACGGCACGGGGGCGGTGCTGCGCCGCGGGGTTCCGGCCACACGCGTGAACGGGCGGCTGGTGACGACGGTGCTCGACCTCATGCTCGCGCAGTACGGCGTCGCCCGTGAGGGGCTCCCCGGCGAGTGGCCGACGGGCTACGACGACGCCGAGAACCCGTACACACCCGCGTGGCAGGAGGACATCACGGGCGTGCCGGCCGAGGCGTGCATCCGCACCGCACGCCAGTTCGCACAGAACTCCATCGATTCCGGCGGGCGCTCGATGATCATCATGGGTGCGGGCATCTGCCAGTGGTTCCACGGCGACGCCACGTACCGCGCGGTGCTGGCGCTGCTGATCCTCACCGGCGCGATGGGCCGCAACGGCGGCGGCTGGGCGCACTACGTCGGCCAGGAGAAGTGCCGTCCCATCACCGGCTGGCACGGGCTGGCCAACGCCCTGGACTGGGCGCGCCCGCCGCGCACGCAGCCGGGCACCTCGTACTGGTACATGCACACCGACCAGTGGCGGTACGACGGCTATGCGGCCGACGCCCTGGCGTCGCCGCTGGCCGAGGGCAACCTCACCGGCATGCACACGGCCGACACGATCGCGCAGTCGGCCAGGCTCGGCTGGATGCCGTTCTACCCGCAGTTCGACAAGAACCCGCTCGACCTGGCCGACGAGGCGGCCGTGGCCGTCGAGAACGGTGAGGCGATGGATGCCGGCGGCTACGTCACCGCACGGCTGCAGGACGGGTCACTGACCCCGGCGATCAGCGACATCGATGCGCCCTCGTCGTGGCCCCGGCTGCTCACCGTGTGGCGGTCGAATCTGATGGGCTCGTCTGCGAAGGGGAACGAGTACTTCCTGAAGCACCTGCTGGGCACCCAGAACAACGTGATGGCCTCCGACGAGGCCGCCGTGCGTCCGCAGGACATCGTGTGGCGCGACGACATCCCGCACGGCAAGCTCGACCTGCTCGTGTCGGCCGACTTCCGCATGACGTCGACGACCCTGCTGTCGGATGTCGTCTTCCCCGCGGCCACGTGGTACGAGAAGCACGATCTCTCGTCGACCGACATGCATCCGTTCGTGCATGCGTTCTCCCCCGCGATCGATCCGCCGTGGGAGGCGCGCAGCGACTTCGACATGTTCCACGCGATCGCCCGGCAGCTCTCGCAGCTCGCCAAGACACATCTGGGTGTGCGCCGCGACCTGGTCACGACCGCGCTGCAGCACGACACCCCCGACGAGACGGCGCAGCCGGGTGGCGTGGTGCGCGACTGGACCCGCGGTGAGGTCGACCCGATCCCGGGCCGGACGATGCCGGGTGTCGCGATCGTCGAGCGCGACTACACGACCATCGCCGACAAGCTGGCCGCCGTCGGTCCGCTGGCCGACACGCTCGGGCTCACGACGAAGAACGTCACCTTCGAGCTCACTGCGCCGGTCGAGAGCGTCGCGCGCAAGAACGGTGTGATGCTCGGCGGCGCCGCCGACGGCCGCCCCGCGATCGACACCGACGAGAAGCTCGCCGAGGCGATCCTGGCCTTCTCGGGCACGACCAACGGCGAGCTCGCCGTGCAGGGCTTCGAACAGCTCGAACGGCGCGTGGGCAAGCCGCTGGCCGACCTCGCCCGCGGGTCGGAGGAGAAGCACATCACCTTCGAGATGACCCAGGCCGGGCCGCAGCCGGTGATCACGTCGCCCGAGTGGTCGGGCTCCGAGACCGGGGGTCGGCGCTATGCGCCGTTCACGGTCAACATCGAGCGCGACAAACCGTTCCACACCCTCACCGGGCGCATGCACTTCTACCTCGACCACGACTGGATGCGTGACCTCGGCGAGGCCTTGCCCGTCTACCGGCCGCCGCTGGACCTGCACCGGCTGCTGGGCGAGCCGAAGCTCGGGCCGGATGGGCGTCAGCAGGTGGTGGTGCGCTACCTCACCCCGCACAGCAAGTGGTCGATCCACTCGGAATACCAGGACAACCTGTTCATGCTGTCGCTGTCGCGCGGCGGTCCGACCGTGTGGATGAGTCCGCAGGACGCCGCCGCCGTCGAGGTCAAGGACAACGACTGGGTCGAGTGCGTCAACTCGAACGGCGTGTTCGTGGGGCGGGCGATCGTCTCTCACCGCATGCCGGAGGGGGTCGTCTACGTGTACCACGCGCAGGAGCGCACGATCGACGTGCCGAAGTCCGAGGCGACGGGGCGCCGCGGCGGCATCCACAACTCCGCCACCCGGCTGCTCGTCAAACCCACGCACCTCATCGGCGGGTACGCGCAGTTGTCGTACGCGTTCAACTACCTGGGGCCGACCGGCAACCAGCGCGACGCGGTTGCGACCATCCGCCGCCGCAGCCAGGAGGTGACGTACTGATGCGCGTCATGGCCCAGATGGGCATGGTGATGAACCTCGACAAGTGCATCGGGTGCCACACGTGCTCGGTCACCTGCAAGCAGGCGTGGACGAACCGTGCCGGCACCGAGTACGTGTGGTTCAACAACGTCGAGACCCGGCCCGGCCAGGGCTATCCGCGGCGCTACGAGGACCAGGAGCAGTGGAAGGGCGGGTGGACCCTCAACAAGCGCGGGCGGCTGAAGCTGCGCACCGGGTCGCGCCTGGCCCGGCTGCTGACGATCTTCTCTGCCCCGGTGCAGCCGAAGCTCGAGGACTACTACGAACCGTGGACGTACGACTACCGCACGCTCACCGAGGCGCCGCTGGGCGACGACTTCCCCGTCGCGCGGCCCAAGTCGCTCATCACCGGCGACGACATGAAGATCACGTGGTCGGCGAACTGGGACGACGACCTCGGCGGTGCGAGCGAGCTCGGTCACCTCGACCCCATCGTCGCGAAGGTGCGGCAGGAGTCCGAGGACAAGATCAAGTTCGAGTTCGAGCAGACGTTCATGTTCTATCTGCCGCGCATCTGCGAGCACTGCCTGAACCCGTCGTGCATGGCATCGTGCCCCTCGGGCGCGATCTACAAGCGCGCCGAGGACGGCATCGTGCTCGTCGACCAGGACCAGTGCCGCGGCTGGCGGCAGTGCATCACGGGATGCCCGTACAAGAAGATCTACTTCAACCACAAGACCGGCAAGTCCGAGAAGTGCACGCTCTGCTACCCGCGGCTCGAGGTCGGGCTGCCGACGGTGTGCTCCGAGACGTGCGTGGGGCGCCTGCGCTACCTCGGGCTGTTCCTCTACGACGCCGACAAGGTGACCGAAGCGGCGTCGACGCCCGACCCGCAGGACCTGTACGAGGCCCAGATGGACCTCATCCTCGACCCGAACGACCCCGAGGTGATCGCGGCGGCGCGTGCGCAGGGAGACATCCCGGAGGAATGGATGGATGCGGCGCGCCGCTCGCCGGTCTACGCCCTCGCCAAGAAGTACCGCGTCGCGCTGCCGCTGCACCCCGAGTACCGCACGATGCCGATGGTCTGGTACATTCCGCCGCTGTCGCCCATCGTCGACCTGCTCACCGAACAGGGGCACGACGCCGAGGCACCCGGCACGCTGTTCGGCGCGATCGAGGCGCTGCGCATCCCGGTCGAGTACCTCGCCGAGCTGTTCACCGCCGGAGACACGGACCTGGTCACCGAGGTGCTGCGCAAACTCGCCGCCATGCGCGCGTATCTGCGCGACATCACGCTGGGCAACGACACCGACGAGTCGATCCCCGCGTCGGTGGGCATGGACGGCGAGACGCTGTACGAGATGTACCGGCTGCTGGCGATCGCCAAGTACGACGAGCGGTACGTCATCCCCACGGCGCACTACGAGCAGGCGCACGAACTGGAGGAGCTGGGCTGCTCGCTCGACTTCGACGGCGGAGCGTATGAGATGCAGTCGGGCCCGTTCGGCGAGGGCAGCGGCACGCCCGCTCCCGTGGCGGTGGAGACGTTCCAGGCGCTGAAGGCTCGACAGACCGCCGATCGGCCCGCGGGCTCCGAGCAGCTGCGCGGGCGGGTGAACCTGCTCAACTGGGACGGCAACGGCGCCCCGGCGGGACTGTTCCCGCCGAAGCAGGCCGAGGAAGAGGCCCAGAGATGAACCGTGCGGTGGTGTACCGGTCGGCCTCCGTCGTCCTGAACTATCCCGACGACGACACCCTCGCCCTACGTGGGATCGTGCGCCGCGCGCTGGACGAATCGGCACCGCGCGCGGCCGCCGCGTTCGCACCGCTGCTGGACTGGTGGGAGCAGACCCCGACCGAGGACGTTCAGCGTGCGTATGTCGACGTGTTCGACATGTCCAAGCGGCACGCGCTGTACCTGTCGTACTGGACCGATGGCGATACTCGCCGGCGCGGGCAGGTGCTCGTCGACTTCACGCAGCGCTACCGCGCGGCGGGCTTGAACCCGTCGTTGACCGGCGAGCTGCCCGACCACCTGCCACTCGTGCTCGAGTTCGCCAGCAGCCGCCCCGACGAGGGCGCCGCGCTGCTGCAGGAGTACCGGGCGAGCCTCGAACTCATCCGCATTGCACTGGTCGAACGCGACTCGCCGTACGCGGGCGTCCTCGCCGCGGTGTGCGCCACCCTCCCGGGGGCGTCGCCGCAGGACCGGCAGCAGGCGATGGCGCTGGCCACCACCGGCCCGCCGCGCGAGTCGGTCGGGCTCGACCCGTACGATCCGCGACTGCTGCCGATGGCGGCGCCGGCGATGACGGCTCCAGTTGTGACGGGAGGTCGCTGATGGACATCGTGCTGTGGGGCATCCTCCCGTACATGATGGTGGTGATCCTGGTGGGCGGGCTCATCTGGCGCTACCGCTACGACCAGTTCGGGTGGACGACCCGCTCGAGCGAGCTGTACGAGTCTCGGCTGCTGCGGTGGGGGTCGCCCATCTTCCACTACGGTCTGCTGGTGGTGGTGATCGGCCACTTCGTGGGTCTGGTCATCCCGAAGGCCTGGACCGAGGCCCTGCACGTCACCGAGGACATGTACCACCTCGCCGCGCTGGGGCTCGGCATGGTCGCGGGCATCGCGACCCTGGGAGGCATCGTCATCCTCGTGTACCGGCGGCGCACGACCGGACCGGTCTTCATGGCCACGACGAAGAACGACAAGTCGATGTACGTCGTGCTGCTGCTGGCGCTGCTGACGGGGCTCGCGACGACCGTACTGAGCGTCATCGGCCCGCACCACGACCTCAGCTACCGTGACACCGTGGCGCCGTGGTTCCGTTCGCTGTTCGTCTTCCAGCCCGACATCGCGGCGATGTCGGCCGCACCGCTCGAGTTCCAGATCCACACGCTCGTGGGCATGGCGCTGTTCATCGTCTGGCCGTTCACACGGCTCGTGCACGCCTTCACCGCGCCGATCCACTATCTGTTCCGCCCATACATCGTGTACCGCTCGCGTGGCGGCGGGCCCACGGCGACGGGCGATGTGCGTCGCGGGTGGGAGCCGATCGGCACCCCCGACCGCGTGTCCACCCGCAAGGGCGAACGGTCGCGCCGCAGCGGCCGCTGACTCGTGTGCGGCCCGGTCAGGCGGCGTGCCGCCAGTCGGCTCGTTCGGGTGGTGAGTCCCACAGCAATCTGAGGGGTGCCGATTGTCGATACAGACATGCGCGACGGTAGCGTGGGGAGCGCACCGGACCCGGCGCATCCCTGTCTTGCACGGAACCCCATGCCCGAATCGCCCGCCACCGCACGACCCACCGAACCCGCCGTCGCGGGGCGCATCGTCGTGGTCGGCGCGGGGCGCATGGGAACGGCGCTGGTCACACGGCTGCGCGAGGCGGGGCTCGACGTGCGCGGCTCCGAGCGCCGCGGCGAGACCGCCGCCGACGCCGCCGTCGTGCTGCTCGCGGTGCCCGACGCGGCGATCACCGATGCGGCCGATGCCGTCGTACCCGGCCGCCTCGTCGGCCACGTGTCGGGGGCGACCACGCTCGACCCGCTCACCCCGCACGAGGCGTTCAGCATGCACCCGCTCATGACGGTGACCGGCGCCGACGCCCACTTCGAGGGCGTGTCGGCAGCGATCGCCGGCACCACGCCGCGCGCCGCCGCCACCGCCACCGCCCTCGCTCGGGCCCTCGGCATGACGCCGACTGAGGTCGCCGACACCGACCGGGTCGCATATCACGCGGCCGCCTCGATGGCCTCGAACTTTCTCGTCACGCTCGAGCATCTCGCGACATCGCTGGCCGCCACCGCGGGCGTCGACCGCGCAGCGCTCGTGCCCCTCGTACGGGCGAGCGTCGAGAACTGGGCAGCGCACGGCGCGCACGCCCTGACCGGACCCATCGTCCGCGGCGACGACGACGTCGTGGCTGCGCAGCGGCGATCCGTCGCGGAACGGATGCCCGACGCCCTGAGCGTGTTCGACGCGCTGGCCGAGGTGACGCGGGCGGTCGCCGCATCTACTCGTCCTGCGAACCCGGCGCACCCGGCCGAGGGCGCGTCGTGAAGGTCGTGCGCACCGTCGCGGCGCTGCGCGAGGTACTCGCCGATACCGGGCGGGTGGGGTTCGTGCCGACGATGGGAGCCCTGCACGAGGGGCATCTCTCCCTCGTGCAGGCGGCGCGGGCCGCCGGCGGCACCGTGGTGCTGTCGGTGTTCGTGAACCCGACGCAGTTCGACGAGGCATCCGATCTCGACGCCTACCCGCGCGATGAGCGGCGCGACCTGACCCTCGCAGAGCAGGCGGGCGTCGACCTCGTCTTCGTGCCGGGTGTCGGCGAGATGTATCCGGACGGTTTCGCCACGACCGTGTCCGTGACCGGGCCGTTGACCGAGACCCTCGAGGGCGCCCATCGCGGGCGGGCGCACTTCGACGGCGTGGCAACGGTCGTGGCCAAGCTGCTGCTGGCCGTACGCCCCGACGCCGCGTACTTCGGCGAAAAGGACGCCCAGCAGGTCGTCGTGGTGCGGCGCATGGTGCGCGACCTCGGCCTGCCGGTCGAGGTCGTGGCGAGCCCGACCGCGCGCGACACCGACGGGCTCGCGCTGTCGAGCCGCAACGCCCGGTTGAGTGCGGGCGAGCGCGCGCAGGCGGCGGCGATCCCGCGGGTGCTGCAGAGCGTGGTGGATGCCGCGGCCCGCGGCGAGACGGAGGCCTCGCTGCTGCGCGACCGCGCGCGCGCCGGGCTCACCGCTGCGGGCCTCGCCGTCGAGTACGTCGAGATCGCCGATCCCGATACGCTCGAACCCGTGGCGCAGTGCTCCGGCCGCGAGCTCGTGCTCGTCGCGGCGCGGGCGGGGGCGGTGCGCCTCATCGACAATATGCCGCTCGGAGGTTCCCGATGACCGCTGCCCCTGCTGCTCCCGTCACGACCACGCGTCTGGCCGAGATGAAGGCCGCGGGCGAACCCATCGTCATGGTCACCGCGTACGACTATCCGTCGGCGCGCGCTGCCGAGCGCGCTGGGGTCGACATGGTGCTGGTCGGCGACTCGGGCGCTCAGGTCGTGCTCGGCTACGACTCCACCGTGCGCGTGTCGACCGACGAGATGCTGACCCTCGCCGCCGCGGTGCGCCGCGGCACGCAGCGGGCGTTCGTCGTGTGCGACGTGCCGTTCGGATCGACCGAGGTGTCGGACGAACAGGCAGTGACCACCGCACTGCGGTTCGTACGCGAGGCCGGTGGCGACGCCGTCAAACTCGAGGGCGCCTCGGCGGCACGGCTGAGCCGCATCCGCGCGGTGGTGGCCGCCGGCATCCCGGTCGTCGGGCATGTCGGCCTGACGCCGCAGACGGCCGTGGCGCTCGGCGGGTTGCGCGCGCAGGGGCGGGACGCCGACTCCGCCGCCCGTTTCGTTCGCGAGGCGCTGGCCGTGCAGGAGGCGGGGGCCTTCGCCCTCGTCGTCGAGGCTGTTCCGGCCGAGGTCGTCGCCGTCGTGCGGCCCGCGCTGCGCATTCCCGTGATCGGCATCGGCGCCGGCCCCGCCGACGGGCAGGTGCTGGTCTTCCACGACGTGCTCGGCATCACCGAGGGTCGCGTCGCGAAGTTCGTCAAGGCCTACGCCGCCGTGGGCGACGCCATGTCCGATGGCGTCGCCGCCTACGCCGCCGAGGTGCGCTCGGGCGTGTTCCCGGCCGCCGAGCACGGCTACGCCGCCCGGCCCGAGGCCGTCGCCGCGGCCGAAGCCGAGCTCGCCCGGCACTCCTGAGCCGGCCGGGAAGTGGGCGCCGCTTCGCTCATCACGCGTCCCGAGACATCAGAGCGCTCTACGTGTAATGTTTCTCGATATACACCAATCGATATTCGACAGGTAGAGACGCATGCACCAGGCCACCGTCGTCATCCTGAAGGCCCTCATCGCGGCACTGCTCGCACTGCTGCTGGCCTGCCAAGTGTTTATCGTGCCGACCGTCGCAGCGCAGTCGGCATGGCACTACCACGAGATCGCCTACCTGCAGATCCCGGGCATCGTCGTCGGCGCGGGCCTGTCGCTGCTGGTGGTCATGCTGCGCGGCCTGCTGCGCACGGCGTGGCGGCTCGAGCAGGACCTCTCGGAGGCGATCTGATGCCCATCGTCATCGACCTGGACGTGCAGCTGGCCCGGCGCAAGATGTCGGTCACCGAGCTCGCCGCCGCCATCGACATCACCCCCGTGAACGTGTCGGTCCTGAAGAACGGGCGCGCCAAAGCCATCCGCTTCACGACGCTCGACGCCATCTGCCGCGTGCTCGAGTGCCAGCCCGGCGACATTCTGCGCTGGGAACCCGGCCCCCCGACCGGCGACGAGGGCGCGTCATGACCTGGAACGACACCGCCGTCCGGCATCTGCTCGACAACGTCTCGCGCCCGGCGCGCGTGCCCCTCGTGCCGGTTGCGAAGGCGGAACGGATTCCGCCGGCCCGTGCCGCGCCCGCGCCGTGGCCACGCCCATGAGCTGCGCTGGAACCGCGAACGAGCGCTGACACCTGCACCGCGCTAATCCGTGAGCACTGCTCCGAGGATCTGGGCCGCCCGCGGGAAGGCGCCCGGATGGGGGCCGGAGTAGTTGAGACGGAGGTAGCGGCCGGTCGGTTCGGCGGGGAACCAGTCGTCGCCCGCTGCGACGATGACGCCTCGAGCCTCGCAGTCACGCGCAAGCTGGGTGAGGTTGGTGTCGTCAGGGAGACGGAGCCAGACGTTCAGACCTCCGCGCGGCACACCGGCCAGGTGCCCGGTCGGGACGTGCTCATGGAACGCGTCGACGAGCAGGTCGCGGCGTGCGTGAGTTGCGGGCGAAGCGAGCGCAGATGGGTTCGCCAGTCCGGTTGCGTCACGCCCCTACCAGGGTGCGGAACAACGTACTCAGTCCGCTCTGACTACCGGGCAGGATCACCACGTCACTCGCCGCCGGGAGCGAGAGCCCTGCCGGCGTGATCGCCCCGAGCTCGGAGACGAACCACGACTGGCCGCCGAGTGCAGCGGCTGGACGGCCCTGTCGACCGGCCTCATCTTCCTGCTCGCCCTGGCCGGGACGTGGGCCGCCATCGATCGGGACTGGTTCGCGATGTGGGCGCTCATGGTCGGGCATCTCGTGGTCGTCGTCGCGGTCGCGTGGCGGCTGCGCGTGGAACGGTTCTCGCTGCCGCTCGGTGCGTTCCTGCTCGCGGCGGGCGTCCTGCGGCGGCGCGGCTCGGCGTATCGGTAACCGCCACGTTCACCGACCCGCTGACATGGCGGGCGATCCTCGTGATGGTCATCGCACTGCTGGCGATCCTGGTCGGCTCCGCACCGCGGCTGGCCGCACCGTTCCTCATCGGCATCGTCGTGCTGCCCGTCGAGAACGCGCTCGTGTTCGCGGTACAGCTCGGGCGCGGGGTCGTGGCGCGCCTGCGTGATCTGGCGCGACGCCGCGCGTCACATGAGCTTCGTCGCCTCCAGCGCCTTGCCGATCTTGTCGTTCAGCGGGATCAGCGGCAGACGGATCAGCAGCCCGACGATGAGCGCCGCCACGATGAACAGCGCAAGCCAGCCCAGCGAGTGCCAGTAGTCGTTCTCGTAGATCCCGGCGATCGCCGAGCGCACAGCGTTGGTCGCGTGGGTCACGGGCACGAACGGGCTGATGTTCTGGAACCACTGCGGCAGCACCGAGAGCGGATACGCGCCGCCGCCACTGGAGATCTGGACCACCAGTAGGAGCACGCCGAGCGCCTTGCCGGCCTCGCCGAAGGTGAGCACGAGCGTGTACGTGATGATGCTGAACACGAGCGACATCACCCACCCGGCGAGAATGAGCAGCATCGGATAGACCGGCTGCACACCGACGAACCAGATGAGGCCGCAGTACAACAGCGTGCTCTGCAGCAGCGCGAGGACTGCGAAGAATCCGTAGCGCCCGAAGTACTCCTGCGTGCGGGTCAGGTTGAGCTCGGAGCGCAGCGAGTCGCGGGGCACGTCGACGCGGATCAGCACCGACAGCAGCAGCGCGCCGATCCACAGGCCGAGCACGGTGTAGAAGGGCGCCATCTGCGCACCGAACGTGTCGACGGCGAAGACCGGGATCGTCTTCAGCTTGACCGGCGTGACGAGCTCGGTGGCGAGGATCGACACGTTGGAGCCGATGAGCTGGGTGACCTCGCTGAGATCGCCCGACTCGGCGGCGGAGCCCAGGGCGCCGGCGAGCGTGTCGAAGACGACGGCGGCCTCTTCGAGGTCGGCGCCGATCGTGGTGACGGTCTGCTGGGCGGCGGCCAGGGCGCTCAGCGCGGCAGACTCGCCACCGGTGAGCTGTGCGCCGGCCGCCGTGAGGTCCTGCCCGATCGTGTGGAAGCTGCTGCTGATGGATGCGGCGGCCGTCGCCATACTGTCGAGCGTCGGCCGCAGATCGGCGTTGTACGCGTCCCGCGCGTTCGCGACGGCGGCCTTGGCCTCGTTGATGAGACCGATGATCTCGTCGCGTGTGGCGTCGCCGTCGGCGACCCCGTCGTTCAACGCGGTGACGGCGTCGCCAAGACGATCGCGCAGCGCCACCTGCCGGTCGATGACGGCGTCCAGCCGCGAGATGACCAGCTCGATCCCGTCCTGCAGGGTCGGGTCGTCGGTGCCGTCGGCGATGCCCTGAAGCTCGTTGCGCAGGTTCTGGTAGGCACTGATCTGGGAGTCGACCTGCCCCTCGAGCGCCGAGATGAGATTCGCCGCTCCGCCGAGCTGTCCGTCGATCGCCGTGTTGAGTCCGCCCACCTGATTGGCGAGGTTGTCGAAGCTGGTGAGGCTCGCCTCCAGAGCACGCGAGATCGCGTCGACGGCCGTGGCCAGCGTGGACTCGAGGGACTGCATCGCGTCGGCGCCGCCCTTGATGGCACCGCTCGTGCTGCCGAAGGCGTCGGCGGACGCCGTGGTCAGAGATGCGGCACTGCTCAGCAGGGAGCGCGTCGAGCCGAGGAGCTTCGCGAAAATATCGCTGGTCTGCTCGGCCGCACGCAGCTGCGTCGCGACGCCTTTGGCGCTGGACTGCAGCCGCAGCATCGCGCCCTGTGCGCCGGAGTCCTCGAGGCTCGTGGCGATCGATGAGACGACGGCCAGTCCGACCTCGTCGAGCGTCTTCGTGAACGACTCGTTGATCTGCGTCGAGACTTCTGTCGCGGCCTCTCCGGTGATCTCGGGCGAGAGCGCGTTCACTTTCTCGTTGGTGTAGTAGTCGATCTGCGTCGACGTCGAGCCGGGGACGAAGAAGGTCATCATCTCGCGGCTGAAATCGGCCGGCAGCACCAGGGCCGCGTAGTACTCGCCCGACTTCGTGCCCGCGATCGCCTCGTCCTCGGTCACGAAGACCCAGTTCAGATCGGAGTTGGCCCGCAGGCTCGAGATGACCTCGGTGCCGATGTTGATGCGCATCGGGAACAGGCTGCTCTTGAAGCCCTCGTCGGCGTTGGCGACAGCGACCCTGAGATTCTTGACGTTGCCGAACGGGTCCCAGCTGGACAGCACGTTGAACCAGCTGAAGAACGACGGGATGATCGCGACGCCGAACAGCACGATGAGCGACAGCGAGTTGCGCGAGGCGCGCTTCAGGTCATCCCGGAAGACGAGCAGGATGTTCTTCATCGACCTCACCTCCCACCTTCAGCCGATCGATGGCGACGCTCGAGTGCGAGGCCTCCTCCTCTGCGGCGAGCCACTCACGCAGTTCGGGAACCGGCATGCTCTCCAGCTTCTTGGCGAAGCCGATGTTCTGTTTGACGTACTCGAGCGTCACGAGAATGGCGATCACGACGAGGCAGAGCACACCCCATGCGCCGAGGATGGTCGCCTTCTCCGTCGGGAAGAGGGCAGCGAGGATGCCGAGGAGAACCGTGATGGCCAGCGCCCCGACGAGCGTCACACTGACGACTGTGAAATGACTCCGCCGCAGCCAGTCCGCACGATGCGCCGTCTGGGCACGGAACTCGTCCATGCTGACCAGCGCCTGTGCGAGCTGGGTGAGGCGGCGGCGCGAGCCGAGAACCTGCACGTCTTCGCTGACGAACAGCCCGGTGTCGGCGAGCTTGCGGTTGAACAGGCGTGAGAAGTTGCCCAGCCGTTGGCGGAAGAAGATCCCCAGCAGGAACGCGAGGGCCGCGAAGACCAGGAGTGCGGCGAGGGAACGCCAATAGTACCCGTCGTAGAAGCCGCCGATCGTCTCGCGCATCGCGTCGATCGAGTACGTGAACGGGAAGAACGGGAACAGGTCCTGGAAGAACTGCGGCATCATCTGGATCGGATAGATGCCGGAGGCGCCGGGGATCTGGATGACGACGAGCAGGATCGCGATGCCCTTGCCCACGTAGCCGAAGCACACCGCCAAGGCGTAGATGATGCTGAGGAACACCCATCCTGCGAACACGGCGGTGACCGCGAATGCCACGGGGTTGACCATGTGCACGCCGATGACCATGTTGCCGATGCTGACCAGCAGCGCCTGCAGGAAGCCGAGCACCGACAGCAGCAGGAATCGGCCGAGGTAGCCTTGTCGCACGGTGAGCGTGGGCACGCCCTCGGTGTCGGGCTCCTGCCGGAGGAGCACGACCAGCATGAACGAGCCGATCCACAGCGTGAGGTTCGTGAACAGCGGGGCCATCGCCGACCCGTAGGTGGGCACGGGATAGATGACGTTCGTCTTGACCTCGACAGGCGCGGCCATGAACTCGGCGATCTGCTCGGGGTTGAGGGAGGTGAGCGCTGCCACCTTGTTCCACACGTCGGCGCTGCTGATCGCCGCCGAGTCGACGCTCAGCTGCTGCAGGCCCTGTGTGACCGCATCGAGGTTGCTGCCCAGCGCGGTCAGAGCGTCGTCGGTGTCGCCGAGCTGATGGTCGACGTCGCCCAGGAGGTCCGCGGCCTCGCCGACGAGCTGACGCTGGATGTCGAGCGAGGTGGCGAACGCGCCCGCGGTGGCGGACATCGCCGAGATCGCCCGGTTGATCTCGGGCAGGGTGTCGGTCAGCGTCTTGCCGATCGTCGACATCGAGGCGACGGTCGCGTCGACAGCGGCCTCCAGCGCGTCCGCGGAGGACTGGATCGATGCGATGACGCCGGAGATCTCGCTGTTGAGCGCGGTCAGATCGTTCAGCAGCTGCTCATCCGCGGCATTGCGCTGCTGCAGCCGATCGATCGCCGCGGCGAGCGGGTCGCGCGCAGGATCGTCGCCGTCGAGGTCGTTCAGGATCTCCTGAAGCTGCGCGAGCATACGTCCGTTGGCGTCGACCACGGCAGAGACGTCTTTGACCGCCGAGCCGATCTCGGCATTGGTGCGCTGCGCCGCCGCCGTCGCGGTGCCCACGGTGGCGTCGAGCTTCGAGACCGCCTGAACCAGCAGAGCGGAGCCCGAGACGTATGCCTGGGTGACCGAGTCGGTGAAGTCGAGAAGCTGCTGCTGCGCCTGCGCGACGAGCGCCTGCGCGTCGCGCACCTCGCTCTGGACACCACCGATCGCGCTCCCCGCCGCCTGCAGGGCACCGCGCGTGTCGCGCACGGCGCCGCGGACGTCGGTGAGACTCGTCTCGACGTCGGCGAGTCCCGCGCGGGACGCCTCGACCTTCGCTGCGGCCTCGGCCAGGGTGCTCGTCGTGGTGTCCTGCACGCCGAGCAGCTGGTCGCCGAGCGTGATCCCGGCCTTCTCGAGCGTCTGCGCGACCGTCTTGGCCACCATCGAGACGAACGTGCTGTTGACCTGCGTGTCGAGGGTCGATGCCCCGACCCCCGTGATCTTCGGGGCGATCGCGTTCGCCTTCTCGTTGACGTAGTACTCGAGCTCGGGTGCGACGAAGGTCCCCGTCACGACCGAGAGCAGGTCCTTGCTGAAGTCGTGCGGGATGACGATCGCCGCGTAGCTCGCCCCCGACTCGACCGCCGTCATGGCCGCGTCGTGGCCGAGGAACTGCCAGTCGAGCTGATGGTTGTCCTTGAGCTGATCGATCACCTGGTCGCCGACGTTGAGCGGCCCGGTCACCGACGACGTGGCACCCTCGTCGAGGTTGACGACGGCGACCTTCACCTTCTGGGTGTTCCCGTACGGGTCCCAGAACGCGATGATGTTGACCCACGCATACAGCGACGGGAGGATGATGATCCCGAGCACGATGGCCCACGTCATCGGCGCCTTCAGGATCCGCAGTGCGTCACGCGTGAACACGTGCAGGATGTTGCGCATCGCGCTGCTCCCCCCTCACCGTGACAGCAGGTCGAATACATAGCATAATCGCATTTCAGTGCACGGCCGTCGTCATCGTGACGGTCCGTGCCCGGGGGCGTCGATCACGTCGAACGCCACCGTGACCGAAGCGGCCGGGTCGTCGAAGGCAGCGGGGTCGAACCCATTTCTTCCGCAGCTGCTTTCCGATGCGGTACGTGTCGCGGGCGCGCCGAAGGGATAGTCGATGCCGGCGAGGGGTGTGTCTCCGCGCTATTCGCACATTTTACTTAGCATGTCTAATGAGCTATGCTAAGTAATTGCATGACTGATTCCGAAGAGCCCCCCGCCACCACCGCGGCCGCCACGCTCATCGCCGGTCTCGAGCGCAGCCTGGCCACCGAGTCCTCCGACCTGCGCCTGGCGACCTTCCGCCTCGCCCGGCGCCTGCGCGCCCAGCGCGCCGTCGACTCGATGAGCGATGGGCAGTTCGCCGTGCTCGCGATCCTCAAGGTGCACGGTCCCCACTCCCTCGGCGAGCTCGCAGAGCGCGAGCGGGTCACGGCGCCGTCGATGAACCGCACGGTGAACTGCCTGCAGGACGAGGGATGGCTCGTCCGCACCACCGACGACACCGATCGCCGCAAGGTGAACATCGCCCTCACCGAGGCCGGCTCGGCGATCGTCGAAGAGACCGTGCGGCGCCGGGACGCCTGGCTGGAGGACGCGCTGGGCGCGCTCACCGAGGCCGAGCGCGACATCCTGCACCAAGCGGCCGACCTCATGCGGAAAGTGGCCGACACGTGAGGAACATGTTCCGCTCGCTGTCGCTGTTCAACTTCCGTGTCTGGATCGTCGGCGCGCTCGTCTCGAACGTCGGCGGCTGGATGCAGGCGACCGCGCAGGACTGGGTGGTGCTCACCGAGCTCACCGACAACGACGCCACCGCCATGGGCATCACCATGGCGCTGCAGTTCGGGCCGCCCCTGCTGCTGGTCAGCGTCACCGGATGGGTCGCCGACCGGTTCGACCGCCGCAGGCTGCTGATGGTCACCCAGTCGACGCTCATGCTCATGGCCGTCGCCATCGGCGTGCTGCTGCTCACCGGCATCATGACCCTGCCGCTCATGTGGCTGTTCGCCCTCGGGTTCGGCATCGCCAACGCCTTCGACGCGCCGGCCCGGCAGGCCTTCGTCTCCGATGTGGTCTCGCGCGAGAACGCCTCCAACGCGGTCGCCCTCAATGCGGCGTCGTTCAACATGGCGCGCCTCATCGGCCCGGCGGCCGGAGGCATCCTGATCGTCCTCGTCGGCACCGGCTGGATCTTCATCATCAACGCCGCCACGTTCCTCGCGATGCTCGGCGCGCTGGCGCTCATCCGCATCGACGAGCTCATCCCGCGCCAGCGCAAGACGGGGCCCGAGCGTCTCGCCGACGGCTTCCGCTACGTGGCGCACCGCCGCGATCTGCTGGTCACGTTCATCATGGTGTTCCTCGTCGGCGCTTTCGGCATGAACTTCCCGATCTTCGCGTCGACGATGGCACTCGAGTTCGGGCAGGACGCCGACGGCTACGGACTGCTCAGCTCGGTGCTCGCGATCGGCTCGCTGGCGGGTGCGCTGCTCGCCGCCCGGCGCGATCGCGCACGCGTGCGCGTCATCATCTTCGCCACCGGTGGGTTCGGCGTAGCGATGCTGGTGGCATCCCTCATGCCGCTCTACGCGCTGTATGCGATCGTGCTGGTGTTCGTCGGCTTCTCGACGGTGTCGATGCTCACGACCGCGAACGGCTACGTGCAGACGACCACCGACCCGGCGCTGCGCGGGCGCGTGCTCGCACTGTACATGGCCGTCATCATGGGCAGCACCCCGATCGGCGCGCCGATCGCCGGGTGGGTCGCGCAGACGTTCGGCCCCCGCGCCGCCATGCAGCTGGGCGCGGGCGCCGGAATCGTCGCGTGCCTGATCGGCGTCGCGTGGCTGCTCGCGTCGGGGCGTGTGCGCCGGCACGAGACACGGCGATTCCGCCTCGCGATCGACGAGACGGTGCCGGTGCGCGTGATTGCCCCCGAACCCGAGGAGTTCAGCGACGAGGTCGCGTCGACGACGCCGATCCGGCTGCCAAAGGCGGAGAAGAGGGATGCCACGGCCCCTCCCGCGTCGTCGCGCACCTGAGCCGATGGCCGGTGACGCGCCCACTCACCGGTCGCGTTCTGCGGCCGTCCCCCGCAGATCGGGGCGACTCAGCCCCAGGTGCATGCGCCGCGGTCGACGTCGCGGTGAGAGACTCGGGGTATGGCGAACGCGTTGACCGCCCTGCTCGGCATCGAAACCCCCATCGTGCTGGGGGCGTTCGGCGGCATGTCGTCGGTCGAGCTCACGGCAGCGGTGAGCGACCTGGGCGGACTCGGCTCGTACGGGCTGTACGGCTACGACGCCGACCGCATCGCCGACACCGCAGCACAGCTGCGTGCGGCGACGGATCGCCCGTTCGCACTGAACCTGTGGGTGCCGGTCGGCGACGAGGTCACCCCCGGCGACGTCGACCTGTCGGCCGCGCTCGAGTGCGTCGCCCCGCTGTACGCCGAGCTCGGCCTGGAGCTGCCCGAGCCCCCGCCCGCCTCCCTGCGCGAGTTCGACGCCCAGCTGCGGGCCGTGTGCGATGCGCGCCCGGCGGTGGCGAGCTTCGTGTACGGGATCCCGGATGCCACGGCGGTGGCCGAGCTGAAGGAGCGCCGCATTCACGTCGTCGGCACCGCGACGACCGTCGCCGAGGCCGTGCTGCTCGCGGCCGGCGGTGCCGATGCCATCGTCGCCACCGGACTGGAGGCGGGCGGGCACCGCGTGTCGTTCGACCGCCCCGCCGAGCAGTCGCTGCTGGGCGGGATGGCGCTCGTACCGCAGGTGGTGGATGCGGTGGACGTCCCCGTGATCGCGGCGGGCGGCATCGCCGACCGCCGCGGCGTGGCCGCCGCGCTCGCGCTCGGCGCGAGCGGGGTGCAGGCGGGTACGGCGTTTCTGCGCACGCGGCAATCGGCGGCGACCGACGCGCATCGCGCGGCGATCGACCGCGTGGCCGAGACCGGAACCGTGCTCACCCGTGCTGTCACGGGGCGGCTTGCCCGCGGCATCCCGAACCGTCTCATCCGCCTCGTAGAGGAGGCGGGCCTCACCCTGCCGTTCCCCGCGCAGGGCTGGCTACTCGGACCGGTACGCACCGAGGCGCTGCGGCGCGGCCTCGGCGACCTGCAGTCACTGTGGGCCGGTCAGTCCGCGCCCCTGGCGCACCACGACGACGCCGCGTCGGTATTCGCCGAACTGGCTGCCGGCGTCGCCGGCTGAGCCCCGCACTGCGCGAACATCTATGTGGAGCAGCGCCAGGCCGAGGCGCTCGACGAACTCGCCGCCATCCACTCTTCGTTCGGTTCGGTGCGCGACCTCGAGTCACCCGTGTGCGATGCCGCGACTGCGACCGCCGGGACGCACTCTGCCGAGCTCGCCACACTCAACGTGCGCCGCTTCCCGATGTTCGCCGATCCGACCCCGCCGTTCGCGCTGCAGCGATGTCCTCACTGATCAGCACACCGGTCAACCCTCGAGCACGACCTTGAGCTGCTCGAGCGCCCAATCCAACTCCGTCGCGCGGATCACCAGCGGCGGGGCGATGCGGATCGTCTGTCCGTGCGTCTCCTTCACGAGCACACCGCGCTCGAGCATTCGCTCGGCGACCTCGCGGCCGGTGCCGACGGCGGGGTCGATGTCGACGCCCGCCCACAGGCCCGCGACGCGCACGGCCGTGACGCCGTGCCCGACCAGCTCGCCCAGGCGTGTCTCGAGGTGAGAGCCCAGCGCGGCGGCGCGCTGCTGGAACTCACCTGTCGACAGCATCTCGACCACACGCGTACCGATCGCAGCCGCGAGCGGGTTGCCGCCGAAGGTCGAGCCGTGTTCGCCGGGCTGGATGACGCCGAGCACATCGGCATCCCCCACCACGGCCGATACGGGAAGGATGCCGCCGCCCAGCGCCTTCCCGAGCAGGTACACGTCGGGCGTCACGTCCTCGCGATCGCATGCGAACGTAGTGCCCACGCGCCCGAGCCCGGACTGGATCTCGTCGGCGATGAACAGCACGTTGTGCCGGTCGCATAGGGCGCGCACCGCGCGCAGGTACCCCTCGGGCGGGATGACGACACCCGCCTCGCCCTGGATGGGCTCGATCAGCACCGCGGCGGTGTCGGGGGTGATGGCGGCCTCGATCGCGTCGGCGTCGCCGAACGGCACCGGCACGAAGCCCGGCCCGTAGGGGCCGAAGTCGTCATGGGATGCCGCGTCGTCGCTGAACCCGACGATCGTCGTCGTGCGACCGTGGAAATTCCCGTGCGCGACGATGATCTGCGCCCGATCCCGGGCAACGCCCTTGGCGCGGTAGGCCCACGCACGCGCGACCTTGATGCCGGTCTCGACGGCCTCGGCACCGGTGTTCATCGGCAGCACCAGGTCCTTGTCGCACAGCTCGGCCAGGGCCGCGGCGAACGAGCCGAGCCGGTCGTTGTGGTACGCGCGGCTCGTGAGGGTGAGGCGGCCGAGCTGCTCGGTCGCGACGGCGATGAGAGCGGGATGCCGGTGGCCGAAGTTCAACGCGGAGTAAGCGGCGAGCAGGTCGAGGTAGCGCTTGCCCTCGGCATCCGTCACCCATGCGCCCTCGCCGCGCGAGATGACGATCGGCAGCGGGTGGTAGTTCTGCGCGACGTGGCTCTCGTCGATGCCGGGCACCGCCGTGCCGCGCATGATCCGTAGGGCTGCAGTGTCGGCGGGGCTCATGCGCGGCCCCGCAGCTCGAGAGTGCAGCACTTGATGCCGCCGCCGCCGAGCAGCAGCTCGGACAGGTCGATCAGGATCGGGTTGTAGCCGCGGGCGCGCAGCTGGGCTTCGAAGCCCTTGGCGCGCGGCGAGATGATGACGTTGAGGCCGTCGCTGGCCGAGTTGAGACCGAACACGGCACCGTCGGCGTCGGAGACGCGGATCGCGTCGGGGTACCGCTCGGCGAGAATCCGCTGCGAGCGCTCGTCGAACGCGTTCGGCAGGTAGGCGATGTTCGCGTGTTCGACGCCGCCGGGGCCCTCCACCGGGTCGAGCACGGCCAGCGCGGTGTCGAGGTGGTAGAAGCGCGGGTCGACGAGGGTGAGCGAGACGACCTCCTGGCCGAAGATCTGGCTCAGCTCGCGGTGGCTGTCGTCGGTGGAGCGAAAGCCGCTGCCGGCGAGGATCACGTCGCCGACCAGCAGGAAGTCACCTTCGCCCTCGTTGACCGACTCGGGCTCGGCGACCTCGAAGCCGTGGGCGCGGAACCAGTCCATGAAGGCCGGCCCCTCGGGAACGCGCTCGGCGAAGCGGAACTTCGCCCCGTACGCGACCCCGTCGATGAGGAAGCCGCCGTTGGCCGTGTAGACCATGTCGGGCAGTCCGGGGATCGGGTCGATCAGCTCCACCTCGTGGCCGAGCGCGAGATAGGCGTCATAGAGGGTCTGCCACTGGCGCACGGCGAGCGCCGTATCGGTGGGGTTCGCCGGCTCCATCCACGGATTGATCGTGTAGCTCACCGTGAAGTGCTGGGGGCGGCACATCAAGTACCGGCGGTGCTGCTGGATGCGTGTCGTCGCGGTCTCGGTCCCCGAGCTTGTCGAGGGGGTGATGGTTTCGGGCTGCGCGGCCAATTCTGCTCCTCGTGGGAAAGCGACGGACGATGTCCTCCGGCCCGGCGGCCTTCGACCACTCGGTGAGCTGGGGAAGGGGCGGGCACGCCGCGGCTCCATTGTCGCACGCCCGGCGTCACCCCCGTCGTCGTGCGGCGCGTCGGTAGTACAGTCAACGGTCACCCAGGTGAGGGCGGCGCGCTGCTCTCACAGCGTTGGAGAGACATCCTCCACGACACCGACGCGCGCGCGGAGCATGCTCACTGGTGCTGCGGTGTCGAGGTTACCGGCCCAGGCGATGAACTGGTCATAGCGCACCAGAACGGCCTGCGCGCTTCAATCGGCGCCTTAGCCTCGATGCACCGGTGCGGTGGGCGTCTGAGCGTGCGTCGTCACGCAGAAATGCCCCTCTGACCAGGAAGAATAGAGCTTGTCTAAGGTCCTATCTCCCGAGTCTGAGAGGCATCTCGTAGGTGCAATTCAAGCATGCTCCCGCGGCTGTGTCCGCGATGTTCGATGATCCGAATCTTGTGTCGACCGCGGGGCTGGTCCCGATGCTCCGACTCGCGCGTTCCGCGGGCCTCGATCGCCTGTCGCAGTCGCGGTTGAGCGTCCCGACCGACAGGGGCTCGAACGCCAGGCGGCAAGGTGATGGCACTGGTGGCGGGGATGCTCGCCGGGGCGGATTCGATCAGCGACGTGAACGTGCTCCGTCATGGCGGGATGGGCAGGTTGTTTGATCGGACGTATGCGCCGTCGACGCTGGGATCGTTTCTGCACGAGTTCCGGTTCGGGCACGTCCGCCAGCTCGATGCCGTCGCCTCCCGAATCCTGGTGAACCTCGCCCAGTCCGCACCGCTCCTGCGGGTCCGGGACGACGAGCGGGTGATGGTCGACCTGGATGACACGCTTATCGAGGTCCACGGATACCAGAAGCAGGGCGCGTCGTTCGGGTACTCCGGTGTCCGGGGTTTGAACGCCCTCATCGCCAACGTCAGTACCCAGGCCTCGGCGCCGGTGATCGTCGGGCAGCGGCTCCGTCAGGGGAAGACCGGCTCCCCGAAAGGCGCCGCCCGGATCGTCGGGGACGCTCTCGCG
>NZ_JBKEAF010000013.1:0-13378 GCF_047971895.1 Microbacterium sp. | reverse complement strand
GGGTCAGCCGAAGAGCGCGGCGGCCTCTTCGTAGCGGTAGAGCGGCACTGTGTGCAGTTCGCCGAGGGCGTCGGCGAACGGAACTCGGACGATGTCGGTGCCCTGCAGCGACACCATCTGCCCCCAGGCCTCTTCGACGATCGCGTCGGCCGCGGCCAGGCCCAGACGGGTCGCGAGCACACGGTCGAACGCGGACGGCGAACCGCCGCGCTGGATGTGCCCGAGCACGGTCGAACGGGTCTCGATACCGGTGATGCGCTCGATCTCGGGCGCGAGGATCTCGCTGATGCCGCCGAGGCGCGGACGGTTGAACGCGTCGAGCCCCTTGTCGCTGTAGGCCTCGTCCATTCCTGTGAGCGTGAAGCCTTCGGAGACCACCACCAGCGGCGCGCGGCCGCGGTCGTGGGCGCGCGACACCTGCTCGGTGATCTCGGTCAGCGACATCGGCACCTCGGGGATGCAGATCACGTGCGCGCCCGCGGCGATACCCGCGTGCAGGGCGATCCAGCCGACGCGCCGGCCCATGACCTCGGCCACCATGCAGCGCTTGTGCGAGTCGCCCGTGGTGCGCAGCCGGTCCATCGCGTCGGTGGCGATGTTCACCGCGGTGTCGAAGCCGAACGAGTAGTCCGTCGCACGAAGATCGTTGTCGATGGTCTTCGGCACGCCCAGCACGTTGATCCCATCCTTGTGCAGGCGGTCAGCCGCGGCGAGCGTGCCTTCTCCGCCGATTGCGACGATGCCGTCGATACGATGCCCGTACAGGGTCTTGGAGATGTTCTCGGCCCCGCCACGCGGCCCTTCGTAGGGGTTCGTGCGCGACGTGCCGAGGATCGTGCCACCGACCTTCGACAGGCCCTTGACCTCGTGCCGGGTGAGCGGGAAGAAGTCGGCGTCCACCACGCCGCGCCATCCATCGCGGATCCCGACGAACTCGAGTCCGTGCGCGGTCGTGCCCTTCAGCACGATGCCGCGGATCACGGCGTTGAGGCCGGGGCAGTCGCCGCCGCTGGTGAGGACGCCGATCTTCATGCTGTTGTCCTTGCTGTCGGGTGCGGTGCCGATCCGACAATAGCGCCGACGGGCACCGGCTGCCACACGCCTCAGTTCCGGCACCAGGAATGCCCCGACTCGTCGTCGACGGCCGCCCAGGATTCGGCGCCTCCGCCCAGGCGCACCCCGCCGAATCGTGGGCTGCTCTGTGACGACGAGTGGATGCCGTCGGCACAGGTGCGCCCATGCGTCGGGTCCGTCGATCTCGAAGACTCGGGCGGGTGCCGGGTGGACGGGCGTCGCGACAGCGGACGTCCAGCCGAGGGAGCCCCCACGAACCACAGTCCGGCGGGGCCGTGCGCGACGCGGATGAGCGCGGGCAGAAGGGCGGGATCGGCGGCGAGCACGTCGACCCGTACGGAGGCAGTACATCGCGTGGTCGACCGAGACGCCGAGCGCTTCGCGCCTCCGGTACGCTCGCATCGTCGTCGGCATCATGCGTGCGACAGCGCGTACTCGCGGCAGAGTCGCCGCCCGCCTGGGCCGGCGCGCTTCACTCGCCGCCGAGGGCCTCGCGCAGCACGTGCATGAGCGCCGACAGCTGCACCGAGTCGCTCGACTGCGGATCGACCGCCTCGCCGTCGAGGGCGCGCAGCGCGAGCCCCTGCTTGGAGTCGATGAGCTCGGCGATCTTGGTGTCGATCGTGTGCGCGGCGATGATGCGCCACGCCGTCACCGGCTCGTCCTGCCCGATGCGGTGCACACGGTCGATGGCCTGGGTCTGCTCGGCGGCCGTCCACGACAGCTCGGCGAGCACGACGTTCGACGATGCCTGCATGTTCAGGCCGACCCCCGCCGCGGTCAGCGAGCAGACGGCGATGCCGACCTCGGGGTCGTTGTTGAACGCATCGATCGCCTCTTGGCGGGCGGGGGTCGACTGGTCGCCGCGGATCGACACGGTGCGCAGTCCGACCGACGCGAAGTGCGCCTCGGCCTGGTCCATGACGTCGATGTGCTTGGCGAAGAAGACGACCTTGCCGACCGAGCGCTGCAGCTGCGCGGCGTAGTCGGCGGCGAGCACGGCCTTGGCCTGACCGATCTTGCGCACCATCGTGAACACGTTGTCGCCGCCGGTGCCCGCCGCCTTCGACTCGTCGAGTTCGTTCTGCGCCACCAGACGCACGATGTCGTCGTCGATCTCGCTGCTGCTCGCTCCCTGCGCCTGCCGAACGGCGCGGGCGTCGACGATGCGCCGGTAGCGGTCGGCCAGGCGCGCACCGAGCTCGCGCTCGGCGGCACGGATGGACCGGCCGAACTCGTCGTCGAGCTGCACGGGCAGGTCGGCGATCAGCTTGTCGGGCAGGTCGGCGGCGACATCCTTCTTCTTGCGCCGCACGATGCCCATCGAGATGACGGACTCGCGCGCCTCGGGGTAGAAGGCCTTGTCGGCGGGTGTGAGCCCCGTGGCATCCAGCTTCTCCATCAGCGTCGCCGCCGGCTTGTCTCCGGAGGCGACCGTCCAGCCGAGGAAGCGCCAGATGGCGTCGAAGTCCTCGACGTCGTTGATGAGCGGCGTGCCGGTGAGCGCGAGCAGCAACGGGCTGCTCTGCTGCTCGCGGATGCGCGCCGACAGCCCCAGTACGTTCTGCGAGCGCTGCGACGAGAGGTTCTTGATGAAGTGGGCCTCGTCGACGACCATGCCCTTCAGGCCGATGGATCCGAGCCACGACAGGTGCCGATCGAGGATCTCGTAGTTGATGATGAACACGTCGGCGAACGCGTCGATGTCCTCACCGTCGCCGGAGACGACCGTGGCCTTGCGATGCGGCGTCCACCGCTCGACCTCACGGGCCCAGTTCATCTTCACGACGTTGGGCACGACGGCGAGCAGCGGGTACGCGTCGGCCACCGAGGCGGCGAGCACCGACTCGGCCGTCTTGCCCAGACCCGGCTCGTCGGCCAGCAGGAACGACCGATGTCCGGCACGCACCGCCTCGAGGAACCGGGACTGGTGCGGCATGACCTCGAGACCCTTGGGCGAGAGCCGGTCGAACTCGGGCACGGGCGGCAGCGTCATAGTCGCCGCTCCCCCGCCGGCGCCCGTCTCGAACGCCTTGTACAGCGGGCCCATGAGCTCCCAGCCGTCCAGGCGCCGTCGCGGGGTCTGCACCGGCCCCGACCGGGTGAGGTCGGGTGCGAGGAACGGATTCGACTCACGACGCGATTCGATCTGCAGCGGCACGACCTGGCGCTCGGCGAGCGCGGCGGGAACGACAGGGACGGATGCCGTGGCCGGAGCGTCCGTGATGATGAGCTCGTCGGGGGCGAGCTCTGCGCCCGACTCGAGCAGCCAGTCGCGGCGCATGCGCTTGGCGACGGGCGACGTGGCCTGGTCGACCTCGAGCAGCTGGATCAGTGACGTGTCGCGCGCGGCGGTCTTGGCGAGGATGGTCGCGACCCCATCGAGGCGCTTGAGCAGCTCGGCGCGCACGGCGTCGGCCAGCGTGTCGTCGGCCTTGACTCGTGCCCGTTCCTCGCGCACGAGGAACGCGATCACCTGGAACTTCACGCGGTTGGTCGGCCGGAGCTTTCCGCGCTGGGCCTTGGCTTCGACCTCGCGCACCTTGCGGGCAAGGATCGGGATGATGGGGGCCTCGTCGTCGCGGCGGGCGGACGAGCGCTGTGCAGCGCTGCGCCGGGAACCGGACTTGCGGGCGGGTGCCGTGGTCGGCATGCTCCTCCTGAGCGTCGAGACCGGCTGTCGCCGGTGCCCCGGGCGAAGACCGGGGAGTGCGGGTGTCGCCGACGGAGCCGCCGCGACCTACCGTTGTGGTGAGTGCTTCACAGGGAGTCCGTTCCCCCGAACGCCGGCACTCGCTTCTGCGAGCGGCGTCACCGCGGGCTGGCCCCTGCATGACACTCTAGGGCATTCTCGCGCCGGTCTGCGCGAGCGAGTACCGTCGGAGAGGTGACGGAGCGGATGCCGCGGGCACATCGGCTCGTGCTGATCATCGCGATTCTGGCGTCGTTCGTGTCCTTCCTGGACGGCACGGTCGTCAACGTCGCACTGCCGGCGATCAGCGCGGAGCTGGGCGGGGGTCTGGCGACCCAGCAATGGGTGGTGGATGCCTATCTGATCACCCTGGGCGCGCTCATCCTCGTCGCCGGGTCGCTGAGCGACGTGTTCGGACGCATCGTCGTGCTGCGGGTGGGGCTCATCGGCTTCGCGGTGACCTCGATCGCCATCGCGGCGGCACCGGACCCGCTCTTCCTCATCATCGCGCGGGCGGCGCAGGGCATCGCCGGTGCACTGCTGGTGCCGAGCTCCCTGGCGCTCATCATGTCGACGTTCCGCGGCGCCGCACAGGGACGAGCGATCGGCGTGTGGACGGCGGCGACGACCGGGGCCATGGTTGTCGGCCCGGTGCTGGGCGGCGTGTTCGTCGATGCCCTGTCGTGGCGGTTCGTCTTCCTCATCAACGTCGTGCCGATCGCGGTGACGCTCTGGCTGCTGGTGGTGCTCGGGCAGCGCGACGTGCGCAGACCGGGAGCAACGGTGGACTGGTCCGGGGCCGTGCTGTGCACGGTCGGCCTCGGCGGCATCGTGTATGCACTCATCGAGCAGGGCACGTTCGGGTGGGGGTCCCCGGCGATCTGGGGCACCATGACCATCGGCGTGCTCGCGTTCGCCGGGTTCCTGCTGCGGCAGCGCACGGCCCGGCAGCCGATGATGCCCCTGAGTCTGTTCCGGGTGCGCAACTTCTGGGCCGGCAACATCACGACCGTGTTCGTCTATGCGGCGCTGTCGCTGAACGGCCTGGTCGTCGTCGTGTACCTGCAGCAGGGGCCCGGCCTGCCGGCGACCCTCGCCGGCCTGGCGAGCCTGCCGGTGACGCTGCTGATGATCCTGCTCAGCTCGCGTGCGGGGGCGCTGGCGGGCCGCTGGGGTCCGCGCGTCTTCATGACGGCGGGCCCGCTCCTCATGGCCGGCGGTGCCGCGCTGCTGCTGACCGTCTCAGAGGACTTCGACTACTGGTGGCAGGTGCTGCCCAGCATGCTCGTGTTCGGGTTCGGTCTGGCCGTGACCGTCTCGCCGCTGACCGCGGCGATCCTCGGTGCGATCGAACCCGCCCGCAGCGGCATCGCCTCGGCGGTCAACAACGCGATCGCCCGCGTGGCGGGGCTGCTCGCCGTCGCCGCGCTCGGGGTGATCGTGGGCGGCGGGCTCGACCTGCGCGGCTTCCACCGCGCAGCGGTCGTGACGGCAGCGCTGCTCGCGCTCGGCGGTCTGGTCGCCTTCGCATGGGTGCGCAAGCCCGAGGTCAGCGACGAGGAGCCCGCACCGCGCTGACCGCGTCCCACAGCGTGTCGGCGACCGCACGCTTGCTTGCGCGAACCTCGGCGACGACGTCGTCGGCGGCGTCGATGACGATCACGGCGTTGTCGTCCGACTCGAAGCCCGTGCTCCAGCCGACCTCGTTGACCGCGAGCAGGTCCACTCCTTTGCGTGCCCGCTTGCGTCTGCCGCGAGCGACCAGGGTCTCGCCCTCGCCCGGGGTCTCGGCGGCGAAGCCGACGATCGTCTGCCCGTCGCGCCGGGCGGCGACCAGCCCGGCGAGGATGTCGGGGTTCTCGACCAGCGCCAGGGTGCGCTCCTGCGCGCCGGCGGCCTCTTTCGTGAGCTTGCGATCCGAGACCTCGGCCACGCGATAGTCGGCGACCGCCGCGGCCATGACGATCACATCATGATGGGGAGCGGCATCCGTCATCGCCCGCTGCAGCTGCGCCGTCGTCGTCACCGTCTCGATCCGGACGGAGGAAGGGAGGGATGCCGCGGCCAGCACGCCGGAGTCGACGTTCGCCGTGACCAGCAGCACGTCCGCGCCGCGCGCGGCCGCCGCCTGCGCTACGGCGACCCCCTGCTTGCCGCTGGAGCGGTTGCCGAGGAAGCGCACCGGATCGATCGGCTCGCGGGTGCCGCCGGTCGAGACGACGACGCGCAGCCCGGAGAGGTCGCCGCCGCCGACCACGGCGTAGGCGGCCTGAACGATCGCGTCGGGCTCCGACATCCGCCCCGGTCCCCTGTCGCCGCCGGTCAGCGCGCCGTCGTCGGGACCGACCACGTGCACGCCGCGCTCGTGCAGCATCGCCATATTGGCCACGGTCGCCGGGTGCCGCCACATCTCGGCGTGCATCGCCGGCGCCACGACGACCGGCGCCGTAGTGGCCAGTAGGGTGGTGCCGAGCAGATCGTCCGCGAGGCCCGCCGCCATCTTCGCCAGCGTGTTCGCCGTCGCCGGCGCCACGATGACGAGGTCGGCGGACTGACCCAGGGCGACATGCCGCACCTTCGGGACGTCGTCGTGCACCGAGGTCGTCACGGGGTTGCGGCTGATCGCCTCCCATGTGGGCAGCCCGACGAAGCGCAGGGCGTCGCCGGTGGGCACGACGTGCACGTCGTGGCCGTGCTGGACGAGAAGCCGCACGAGCTGCACCGCCTTGTAGGCGGCGATCCCGCCCGACACACCTATGACGACGAACACGAACCGATCCTCCCACGACTCAGGAGCCACCGCATGTGCACCGTGATCATCCAGGTTCCCGACAGAGCCGACGCACCGGTGCGGCTGCTCGCGATCCGCGACGAAGACCCCGGGCGCCCGTGGCTGCCGCTGGGCGAGTCGTGGCCCGACACGCACCCCGGTGTGGTCGGGGTGCGCGACGTGCGGGCCGGCGGTGCCTGGCTGGCCGCCGATCCGCGGCACGGACGACTGTCGGTGCTGCTCAACCGAGCCGATGTGTCGAACCGGCCCGAGGCGGATCTCGTCTCACGCGGCGGCATCGTGCTGGCGTCGGTGGCCGGTTCGTCGCCGTCGGGCGCGCCGTCCACGCACGGGTTCAACCTCGTCGAGGTCGACGGCACGACGGCGCGCGCCATGCTGTGGGACGGCGAGACGCTACGCGAGGCGCCGTTCGAGCCCGGCACGCACATGATCGCGCACGACGACGTGGATGACCCGCGCACGGCGCGCATCGCCCGCTGGCTGCCGGAGTTTCGCGCCGCGGAGGTGGAGGGAGACGCCTGGTGGCAGCCGTGGCTGGAGATCATCGGCCGCTCCGCAGCGTTGCCGCACGACGACGACCGCACCATCGTGCGCGACAACCGTGCGTTCGGGTATCCGACGCTGTCGCTGCTCGTATGCGCGGCGACGCTGTCGCCCGGCGAGGTGGACCTGCGCTACGCCGAGCTGCCCGCACCCGGCGCATGGGGACAGGTGACCCTGGCGTAGCACGGATGTCGGAGCAGCGCGCGAATGTCGGAGGATCTGCGCCACGTCCTGCGACAGGGGGCTGATCCTCCGACGTTCACACGAGGGACTTGGTGTGCCAGACGGTCTTCGTCTCGGTGAACGCGGTGATGCGCTGCAGGCTGGGGGCCGCCGCATCCAGACCCCGCTCGGGGCGCAGCACCCGGGTGAGCGTGTCGGCGGCGGCGATCTCGAGGTCGATCCAGTCGAGGGCGGCGGCGCCGACGAGGTCGAGGGCGCGCACCTCTCGGTGCGATGCGAGCCACGGTGCGAGCTCGGCGGGAGAGCCGGTCAGGATGTTGACGGTGCCGCCCGGTACATCGGATGTCGCGAGCACCTCGGCCAGGCTGATCGCCGAGAGCGGGAACCGCTCGGCGGCGACCACGACCACCGTGTTGCCGGCGACGAGCGCCGGCGCGATCGCCGAGACGAGGCCGAGCAGCGCCGTGTCCTGCGGGGCGATGACGGCGACCGTGCCTGTGGGCTCGGGCACCGAGATGTCGAAGTACGGGCCGGCCACGGGGTTCAACGATCCCGACACCTGGGCGAACTTGTCGCACCAGCCGGCGTACCAGACCCAGCGGTCGACCGCCTCGTCGACCTCGGCGCCGGCGACGGCCGCGCTCACGCCGGTCTGCGCGACGATCTCGGCGACGAACTGCGCACGGCGGCCCTCGAGGATCTCGGCGACCCGGTACAGCACCTGACCACGGTTGTACGCAGTGGCGCCTGCCCACTTCGCACCCGCGGCGGTGGCGGCCTTCACGGCATCCCGTGCATCCTTGCGGGACGCGAGCGCGGCGTTGGCGAGGAAGTCGCCCTGCGTCGAGACGACCTCGTAGGTGCGACCCGACTCGCTGCGCGGGAACGCACCGCCGATGAACAGCTTGTAGGTCTTGGGCACCGTCAGATGCCGCTCCCGAGCCTGTCGAGGGGTGCTCATTTCGCGCCCCCTTTCAGATAGGCGAGCAGACCGTGGCGGCCGCCCTCGCGGCCGTAGCCGGACTCCTTGTACCCGCCGAACGGCGACGACGGATCGAACCGGTTGAACGTGTTCGCCCAGATGACGCCGGCCTGCAGCCTGTCGGCGACCGCGAGGATCTTCGAGCCCTTATCGCTCCAGATGCCCGCCGAAAGACCGTAGGGCGTGTTGTTCGCCTTGGCGATCGCCTCGGCGGGCGTGCGAAACGAGAGCACCGACAGCACCGGGCCGAAGATCTCCTCGCGGGCGACGCGATGACTGGCCTGCACGTTCGTGAAGATCGTCGGGGCGAACCAGAACCCACTGTCGGGGATGACGCAGTCGGCGCTCCACCGTTCGGCGCCCTCGTCCTCACCGGCGGCGGTGAGTGCGTGGATGCGGTCGAGCTGCTCGCGCGAGTTGATCGCGCCGATGTCGGTGTTCTTGTCGAGCGGGTCGCCCAGTCGCAGCGTCGACAGCCGCTGTTTGAGCCGCTCGACGACCTCGTCGTGCACGTTCTCCTGCACGAGCAGACGGCTGCCTGCGCAGCATACGTGCCCCTGGTTGAAGAAGATGCGGTTGACGATGCCCTCGATCGCCTGGTCGACCGGGGCGTCGTCGAACACGATGTTGGCGGCCTTGCCGCCGAGCTCGAGGGTGAGCTTCTTGTCGGTGCCGGCCACGGTCTTGGCGATCTCGCGCCCCACCGCGGTCGAGCCGGTGAACGCGACCTTGTCGACATCCTGGTGCCGCACCAAGGCCGCACCGGTCGCACCGGCGCCGGTGACGATGTTCACCACGCCCGGCGGCAGGTCGGCCTGCTGCAGGATCTCGGCGAACAGCAGCGCCGTCAGCGGCGTCGTCTCGGCCGGCTTGAGCACGACCGTGTTGCCCGCGGCGAGCGCCGGAGCGATCTTCCACGCGAGCATCAGCAGCGGGAAGTTCCACGGGATCACCTGCGCGGCCACCCCGAGTGGCTGCGGGTCCGCACCCAGTCCCGCGTGGTCGAGCTTGTCGGCCCAGCCGGCGTAGTAGAAGAACCATGCCGCCACCAGCGGCACGTCGACGTCGCGGCTCTCTTTGATGGGCTTTCCATTGTCGAGGCTCTCGGCCACCGCGAGCTCACGCGCCCGCTCCTGCACGAGCCGGGCGATGCGGAACAGGTACTTGCCGCGGTCGCGGCCGCTCAGCTTCGTCCACGTC
Source organism: Microbacterium sp. (assembly GCF_047971895.1). Taxonomy (GTDB): domain Bacteria; phylum Actinomycetota; class Actinomycetes; order Actinomycetales; family Microbacteriaceae; genus Microbacterium. Next base: position 3,913 of record NZ_JBKEAF010000013.1, on the reverse strand, counting down.
TTGTCGAACGTGCGGCGCGCCGCGGCGACGGCGCGGTCGACATCGGCCTCGTCGGCGGATGCCACGACCGCGATCTTCTGCTCGTCGGAGGGTGAGATCGTCGTGAACGCCGTGCCCTGCCCGGCGACGAACTCGCCGTCGATGAACAGTCCGTACTCGTCGCGCAGGTTCAGGATCGCGCGTGACTCGGGCGCGGGTGCGTATTCCAGAAATGACATATCGGTCCTAGTCAATCGTCACGTAGTCCGCACCGGAGTATGCCCCGATGGCCAGCTTCTGCCGCTGCAGCAGCACGTCGTTGAGCAGGCTGGACGCCCCGAACCGGAACAGATGCGGCTGCAGCCACTCCTCTCCCACCGTCTCGGCGACGGTCACCAGATAGGTGATCGCGTCCTTGGACGAGCGGATGCCGCCGGCCGGCTTGACGCCGATGCGTTCACCGGTTGCACGGTGCCAGTCGCGCACGACCTCGAGCATGAGCAGCGTCACCGGCCGCGTGGCCGCAGGCTGCACTTTGCCGGACGAGGTCTTGATGAAGTCGCCGCCGGCGAGGATCGCCAGCCACGACGCCCGCTTGACGGTGTCGTAGGTGTCGAGCTCGCCGGTCTCGAGGATGACCTTGAGCGACGCGTACGTGCCGTCGGCACGCCGACACGCCTCTTTGACACGGGCGACCTGGTCGAACACGAGGCCGTAACGGCCGGCGAGGAACGCCCCGCGGTCGATGACCATGTCGATCTCGTCGGCACCGGTGGCAACGGCATCCCGCGTGTCGGCGAGCTTGACCTCGAGCGACGCTCCTCCGCTGGGGAACGCCGTCGCAACGGCGGCGACCGAGACCAGCCCGTCGTCGGGGTCGCCGTGCGCGACGCCGAGCGCACTCACGGCCTCGGGCACCAGGTCGCCGTACACGCACACCGCGGCCACGCGCGGGCACGACGAGTCGGCTGCGTCGGGGCGCAGCGCCTTGGCCACCAGTGAGCGCACCTTGCCGGGGGTGTCGGCGCCTTCGAGAGTCGTCAGGTCGATGAGCGAGACGATCTTGTCGAGCGCCCACGCCTTCGACGTGGTCTTGATCGACCGGGTCCCCAGCGCCGCGGCGCGCTGTTCCAGCCCGACCGCGTCGACACCGGGCAGCCCGTGCAGATAGCGGCCGAGAGTCTCGTCGTCGGGCTCGCCGCCCAACAGTTCCACCGCCCGGTTCTGCAGGGTGGTGAGGTCGGTTGAGGTCATCCGTCCATCGTAGGCGGCTGGAGCCGATCCGGCACAGGCTCTCCGGGCCGCACCACGTACATCGTGAGGGCGAACAGCCACACCAGCAGTGCCGAAGCCATCCACGGAACGGCGACGCGGCTGCGCGACGATGAGCAACCGGTCGTACCCCGACCTTGGCAGAAGCGGAGCCGGTGTGTCAGCTCAACGCGGCACGAACACGGTGCACGTCGTCGGCCATCTGCGCTTTCAGCGGCTCGATGCCCTCGAACGCGACCATCCCGCGGATGCAATGCACGAACTGCACCTCGACGACATGACCGTACAGGTCGAGATCGGTCTCATCGAGCACGTACGCCTCCACCTGGCGACGCGGGACGTCGTCGAAGGTGGGGTTGGTGCCGACGCTGATGGCGGCCGCGTAGCGGATGCCGGGGCGCAGCCCGTGGGCGGTGTCCTCGTCGACGAGCCAGCCCGCGTACACACCGTCTGCGGGGACGAAGCCCTCCAGGTCGGTGGTGAGGTTGGCCGTGGGATAGCCCAACTCCCGGCCGCGCTTGAGCCCGTGCACCACCTCGCCCAACACGGACGGTGCCCGCCCCAGCAGCTTTCCCGCGGTCTCGACATCGCCGTCGGCGAGCAGCTCGCGGATCCACGTCGATGACACGCGCCGGTCGCCGTCGATGGCCCGTACGTCGTCGATGACGTCGACGTCGAACCCGCGCTCGGCGCCGAGCGTACGCAGCAGCTCGGGGGTCCCTGCTCCTCGATGGCCGAACCGGAAGTCGGCGCCCACGAGCACCGTGCGTGCCCGCAGAGCCCGGACGAGCACCCGGTCGACGAAATCCTCGGCGGGCAGGACCGCCAGCTTCTCGTCGAAGCGCAGCATGAGGGTCGCATCGATGCCCGTCTCGGCCAGCAGCTGCAACTTCTGCGTGACGCCGACGAGGTTCTCAGGGCACAGGTCCGGACGCAGCACGCTGAGCGGATTGCGATCGAAGGTGACGGCCGCCACCGTGAGCCCGGCCGGGGCCGCGTTGACACGGGCGCGCTCGACGAGGGCCCGGTGCCCGGCGTGCACGCCGTCGAACTTGCCGATCGCGACAACCGACGGCCCGAAGCCGGCCGGAACGTCTTCGGGAGCCCGGAACACGATCACGTTGGCACTCCCGCTGGCACCATCGCCGGTCGGTGCGTCATCAGCCACCACAGCCCGAGGAACGGCAGCACGAGCGGGATGAACAGGTAGCCCATGCCGAAGAGCGACCAGACCGTCGCCTCGGGGAACAGCTCCGGGCGGATGAGGCTCAGCGAGCCGATGACGAGTACGCCGACGAGTTCGAACCCGATGGCGACCCACGCGACGAGGTACCACGCGCGCGTGCCGGCGAAGACGAGCGCCAGCGTAGCGAGGATGTAGACGGTCGCCGACACGGCCGACAGCGTGAAGGCGAGCGGGGCCTGGTCGAACCGCTCGATGATCTGCACCAGCGATCGACCGAACGCGCCGACGGCCAGGATGCCGTACACGACGACGAGCACGCGGCCGATGCCGGACATGCGGCGGCGGGGGCGAGCGGCGGAGGACATGACCCGTCAATCTTAGTTCGGAGGTCGGTCAGGCGATCTGCATGGTCCAGATGACCTGCATGCGCCACACCATGACCGCGATCGCGAGCGCCGCCACCCCGAGGATCACGGTGCTCCAGCGGCTGCGTTCGACCAGCGCCCAGGCGACCCCCGCCAACGGGATCAGCACGGCCGCGACCAGGTACACCCAGAGCTCGAGCAGGCTGCCGGTCGGCGGGTTGCCCGTCAGCGGTGCGACGATCGCGATGACCACCTGCGCGATCAGCAGCAGCTCGATCAGCGCCATCGGCCCGACCGTGAGGTCGCTGGGGCGTCGGCCGGCCAGCCCCAGCACCAGGCACAGGGTCCCCGCGAGCACGGCGACGATGACCTGCACGTAGGTGAACCACAGGATCATGGAGCGGCCTCCGACATGTTCATCGCACTCTTCAGATCGGCCCCTCGCCGCTCGACGACGCCGACGAGCCTGCCTTCGGGGTCGATCGCCGCCGAGCGCGGGCGACCGTCGAGCCGCACGGCGGCGGCGGCCAGTCGCCTGCCGTGGCGCAGGTCGCGGGCTTCGTCCGCGGTCACGTCGACGCGGCCGAGGACGGCGGACGCCACGGCTGCAGGCGACAGCAGCGCCGTCGCGTCGATGGCGTCGACACCGCTCGCCGCGGAGACGTCGAACGGCCCGACGTGCGTGCGCCGCAGCGCCGTGAGATGTCCGCCCACGCCCAGACCCGCCCCCAGATCGCGCGCGAGCGCGCGGATGTAGGTTCCGCTCGAGCAGTCGACGACGACCTCCAGGTCGAGTACCGACCCCGAGCACTCCGAGCCGATGACCTCGAACCGCGACACGGTGACCTCCCGCGGCGTCAGCTCGACCTGCTCCCCCGCCCTCGCGAGGTCGTAGGCCCGGCGTCCCCCGACCTTGATCGCCGAGACGGTGCTCGGCACCTGCGCGATGCGACCGGTGAGTGCGGCCACGCCGGTGGCGATCTGCGTGGCGGCGATGCCGGAGGCATCCGTCGTCTGCACGATCTCACCGACGGCGTCGTCGCTGTCGGTGCGCACGCCCAGCCGGAGCGTCTCCTCGTACGTCTTGTCGAGTCCCACCAGCTAGGTGAGC
>NZ_JBKEAF010000101.1:0-1704 GCF_047971895.1 Microbacterium sp. | reverse complement strand
TCGAGCGTGCCGACCTGCAAGGGCTGGCCCACCGTGACGTGCTGGCCGTCTTCGACCAGCAGCGTCGCACGCTTGAGCACCGGGTAGACGTGCTGTTCGTCGCCCGCATCGGGGGTGAGGATCACCTTGCGGGACTTCTCGGTCTCCTCGATGGTGATCCGGCCATCGGCCTCGGCGATCGGCGAGGCGCCCTTGGGCGTGCGCGCTTCGAACAGCTCCTGCACGCGGGGCAGACCCTGCGTGATGTCATCGGCCGAGGCCGAACCACCGGTGTGGAAGGTGCGCATCGTCAGCTGCGTGCCGGGCTCGCCGATCGACTGCGCCGCGATGATGCCCACCGCCTCGCCGATGTCGACCATCTTGCCCGTCGCCAGCGAACGGCCATAGCAGCGTGCACACACGCCGACCGCCGAGTCGCAGGTGAGCACCGAGCGCACCTTGATGCTCTCCACGCCCGCCTCGACGAGGCGGTCGATGAGTACGTCGCCCACGTCGTCGCCCGCCGCGGCGAGGACCTCACCCTTGGCGTCGACCACATCGGCGGCCAGCGTACGGGCGAACACCGAGTTCTCGACGTTCGCGTCCTTGACCAGCGTGCCGTCGGCATCGGCCAGGGCGATCGGCATCTCGAGGCCCTTGACCGTGCCGCAGTCCTCCTCGCGGATGATGACGTCCTGCGAGACGTCCACCAGACGGCGGGTCAGATAGCCCGAGTCGGCCGTACGCAGAGCGGTGTCTGCCAGGCCCTTGCGCGCACCGTGCGTGGCGATGAAGTACTCGGCCACGCTCAGCCCCTCGCGGTACGAGGAGATGATCGGGCGCGGGATGATCTCACCCTTCGGGTTGTTCACCAGACCGCGCATACCCGCGATGTTGCGGATCTGCAGCCAGTTTCCACGAGCACCCGACGACACCATGCGGTTGATGGTGTTGTCCTCCGGGAAGTTCTCGCGCATGGCCTTCTGGACCTCGTCGGTCGCCTCGGTCCAGATCTCGATGAGCTCCTGCCGGCGCTCGGCGTCGGTGATGAGACCCTTCTCGTACTGCGACTGGGCCTTGGCAGCGGCCTTCTCGTGCTTCGCGACGATCTCGCCCTTGGCCGGCGGCGTGAGCACGTCGCTGAGGGCGACGGTCACACCCGAGCGCGTGGCCCAGTAGAAGCCCGCGTCCTTGATGCGGTCCAGCGTCGCCGCCACCTCGACCTTGGGGTACTCCTCGGCCAGCTTGTTGACGATCTGCGACAGCTTGCCCTTGTCGGCCTGCTCGCGCACGAAGGGGTAGCCCTTCGGCAGCGTGTCGTTGAACAGCGCCTGACCGAGCGACGAGGTCACCAGGCCGTTGCGCTCGTACGCCTCGATCGCCTCGGCGGTCTCGCCCTCCGACTCGAGGAACGTCATCCCCGGGATGCGGATGCGCACCTTCGCCTGCAGGTCGAGGGTGCCCTCGTCCTTGGCGAGGATGGCCTCGGCCACCGAGCCGAACACGCGGCCTTCGCCGAGCGCGCCGTCGTTGCTCGTCGTCAGGTGGTGCCGACCGATGATCCTGTCCTGCGAGGGCAGGGTCACCGGGCGGCCGTCCGAAGGCTTGAGGATGTTGTTCGACGCGAGCATGAGGATGCGGGCCTCGGCCTGCGCCTCGACCGACAGCGGCAGGTGCACGGCCATCTGGTCGCCGTCGAAGTCCGCGTTGAAGGCGGCGCAGACG
>NZ_JBKEAF010000099.1:0-14739 GCF_047971895.1 Microbacterium sp. | reverse complement strand
GCCGAGATCCGTAACGTCGACGTCGTGTTGCAGGACCTCGTCGCTCGAACGACGCCCACTCTGCTCTCGAAGCTTGCGATCAGCACTGGGCATGCTGCTCAGCTACTGATCACGGCCGGCCAGAACATCGACAGGTTGCACTCCGAAGCCGCGTTCGCGCGGCTCTGCGGCGTCGCCCCCATCCCGGTTTCCTCCGGCAAGACCCAACGAATGCGCCTGCACCGGGGCGGCGATCCACAGGCCAACGCCACGCTCCACATGATCGCCGTCTGTCGCCTCCGCTACCACGAGCCGACGATCGCTTACGCGCATCGAAGATTGACGGAGGGCCTGTCGAAGAAGGACATCCTCCGGTGCCTCAAACGCTTCATCGCCCGAGAGGTCTACCACCACCTCAAAACCGACCTCGGACTCACTTGACATCTATAGGACCGTCAGCAGGTCAGCTCCGGCCGAAGCCGTCAAGAACATCTTCATTGCTCGTCGGACAGTCCCCGCTTCCTTGCCTTCGTCGCCGCTGTCGTGTGCTTCGCGGAAGATGGTGGCAAGGGTTCTGCGAGTGTGGGCGGTAAATGTTCGTCGTCGGTGATGTCGAGCCGTGTGCAGAACGCGTGGTTTGCGATCCGCCGGCCGGTGTCGCCTGAGTGCTGGTCGGCGCAGTGCGCATCGGTCAGTAGCCGGAGCGAGTCGTGGAGGAACGTCCGCCCACCGGTGTGGTGTTCGCTGTGTTCGCTGAGGCTGTGGTTCACGTCTGCGAGGCTCGCGCGGATGCCATATCGACATCGTCGGCGATTCGCTGATGGGTGATGTCGCTGATCGTGATGGGGGCGTTCGAATCGGCAACGAGACGTTCCGCGATCGCGACGGGAACGGCACGACGGGTTGGTTGGAAAGCAGCCCGCGGACCGATTCCTGTCACAGATCCACCTCGAGTGGTGTCTTTCTTTAGGAGGGTGTTCCACCAGGAGAGCACACTATGACCAGAGAGCGGGCAGATGAGTCACACGATCGTTGTTGGAGCAGGATACGCGGGGGTTGCGGCCGCAAATCGCCTCGCAGCACGGGGGAACAGGGTCAGCCTCGTCACGTAGTACCCCTACTTTGTTGAGAGAATTCGCCTGCACCGGGTGGCTGCCGACCTCCACGAGCATGCCCGGGTCCCACTGGTTGAACTGCTCCACCCCCAGGTGGCCATCGTCATCGACTTGGCCACGCGAATCGACACAGAAACATCTGCTCCGGTGTCGGTGGAATTAGCCTCGGGGCGTGTCCTCCACGCTGATTTTCTGATCTACGCGGTCGGTTCGGGGGCACCCCGAGCGACCGGGGCACACCAGATCACCGATGAGGCGCGGGCGTTGGCTTTCCGCGACGAATTGCGCGGTCGACCCGATGCGCCGGTCACCGTGATCGGGGCGGGATTGACCGGTGTCGAGTTGGCCGCCGTGCTGGCGGTGTCGGGCCGCACGGTCGAGGTCATCACCTCCTCGTCGATGGACGACACAGCATCCGGTCAGGCGCATCTGGACCGCCTCAGCCGCCTCGGCGTGACGGTGCGCACTGGGGAGCGGGTGAATCTCGATACGATCGGTGCCGATCGGACGCGTCTCGTCGTGGAGACCACTGGCTTCTCCGTCCCCACCCTGGCAGCAGATTCCGGGCTACCGACAACTGCGGACGGTCGCCTTGTGGTCGACGCAACCCTCCGTGTTCCCGGGCATGCAGCGATCTTCGGGGCGGGGGATGCGGTATTTATCGACGATGAGCGGGCCACGCACTTGCGGCCTGCATGCGCCACCGCTCTTCCGATGGGCTCACATGCCGCCAACATTGTCGCCGCAGTCGACGAAGGACGCGCACCGGATCGTTTCGTCCACGGATATGTCATGCAGTTCGTCGACTATGGCGGTAGGTCAGGACGTGCCCAGCTAGTTCGTCCAGACGACTCCGAGCGCCGTTTCGCTGTGGGTGGTTGGCTCGGTGGTGTCATCAAGGAGGCAATCTGTCGTATGACCTTGGTCTGGATGCGCGGGGAACGCCGTGGTCGCTCGGTTCCGCGCTACCCCGAGCCAGCCTCGGTGCCGGCTGAGGTCTGAGTGTGAGCACGATCGATCTCGTTCAGGAGTTTCCGCGCAGCGTCCGGCGATGATCGCCGCCGCATACCGCATGAGCGCAGCCCGCAACCCGGCCAAGATCGCACGGATCGTTCTCTCGGAGTCTTCGTAGGCTCGGGCTCAGTGCTCATCTGTTCCCTGCCAGTGGACTCCGCCGATGCGATGAGTGTCAACGGCCAGTAGGAATCGCCCATAGGCGGCCAGCGGATGTGCCCGCTGGTTGGTGACGTTGATGCCTTGCGCGCGGGCTGTTCGCATAGCGTCCACTTCGTCGTCCGTGAGGCGTGTTCGAGGTCGTTTCTTTGGTTCCGCTGACGCGCCGACCAGAGCGTGGTCTGGCGATGTTCATGCGCCAGCGGGTGAGATACGCGATGGGTGCTCCACCGACGAGTTCGGCGAAGCGGGCACTGAACGAGGATCAGGGTCGTCGCAGTGCTGGCCGGCGGCGCGCTGGCGTTGTTCGGCTGGCGCGACCGCGTGGACGTGTCGGCCGGCGCCGCGTCAGACGGCTGAGCTCGCCTGGCGCCGTCCCTTGCGGAGGCGCTCTGCGGCCAGCTCTTCGGCGGCCGCGAGCGGCGTGACGCCGTGGCTCTCGGCCTCGTCGAACACGCGGCGCACCGTGTCGCCGATCTGCGACACGCGCTCCATCGTCTCGGCGCGGGTGCCGAGCTGCTTCGCCTCGAGATCGAGGTAGATCACGCCGCCCGCGTTGACCACGAAGTCGGGGGCGTACAGGATGCCGCGTTCGGCCAGGCGCAGGGCGCCGTCGCGCCGGGCAAGCGGGTTGTTCGCCGGACCGCACACGGCTCTCGTCTCGAGGGCGTCGATGACCTCGTCGGTGAGGATCCCGCCGATGCCGGCCGGGACGAACACGTCCGCGGTGACGAGGTGCTCTTCGCCCGGCGGCACCCAGGCCGCACCGAGCTCGGCCGCGAGATCGCGTTTGGCCGGGTTGGCATCGGTGACCGTGAGCTCGGCGCCCTCGACCGACAGACGCACCGCGAGGCGGCTGCCGACCTGGCCCAGGCCCGAGATCGTGATACGGCGGCCGGCGACATCCGGTGAGCCGGTCACGCGCTCCATCGTCGCGCGCAGCGACTCGTACACCCCGAGACTGGTGGGTCCGGCGGGCTCGCCCGAGCCGCCGACCGAGTCGGGCAGGCCCACGACGTGTGCGGTGCGCTCGCTGACCACGAGCATGTCGCCGGTGGTCGAGCCGACGTCCTCGGCCGTGCGGTACTGGCCCCCGATCGACTCCACGGCGTCGCCCAGGTCGAGGAACGCGGCGCGTCGGCGATCGGCGTCGAGCGTCGTGCCCGGGGGCAGGCAGATCACCGACTTGCCGCCACCGGCGTCGAGACCGGCCGCGGCGTTCTTCAGAGTCATGGCGGCCGAGAGGCGCAAGGCGTCGCCGAGAGCGTCGCTCCAGTGCGGGTAGGTCCACAGCCGCGCGCCGCCGAGGGCGGGGCCGAGCACCGATGAGTGCAGGGCGACGGCGAGGAACAGGCCGCTGCGCGGACCGGTGATCACCTCGACGCGTTCATGGGTGAAGTCGGGCAGTGGCAGAGTGTGCGACATTGCTTCTCTTCCTCGGCGAGCCTTGTGGGCCGTGCGCTGCGGAAGCGGCGGCGTTGCCGCATCCGTGGCCATTGCATCACCCGCGCGGTGAATGATCAAGCCGAGAGGTGAGAACGTCTACGCTGGAGCGCATGACCGCGCACCTTCCCGCTCGCAGCCGAATCGTCCACGATGCTCTGCGGGCGGCGGGGATCACCGGCGAGATCGTGGTACTCCCAGATGCAGCCTCGACAGCGCCATTGGCCGCCGCCGCGCTGGGTGTGGAGGTCGGGGCGATCGCCAACAGCCTGGTGTTCTGGTCGGACGGCGAGCCGCTGCTGGTCATGACCAGCGGAGCACACCGCGTCGACACGGTTGCACTCGCCGAGCGCCTGGGCCGCGGGAAGATCGCGCGTGCCACCCCCGAGCAGGTGCGGGATGCCACAGGTCAGGCGATCGGAGGCGTCGCGCCCACCGGACACCCCGCGCCGCTCACCACCGTCGTCGACGAGGCCCTCGCCGCCTTCCCCGAGGTCTGGGCTGCCGGCGGCACGCCGCACACCGTGTTCCCGCTCACCTATGACGAGCTCATCGCCCTCACGAACGGAACGGTCGACAAGGTCGACTGATCTGCGCAGCGCTTACTGGTCGGGGAGCCGGCAAGCGCTCCCTCTCGCGGCGCACGCTCGACGCGGGGGAGCCGCCGCAGCGCGATCGCGCCGCCGCAGGTAGAGGACGCCCTGCACCTCGAGCAGCGGCAGCAGACCGACGTCGGCGTCGGACCCTTGCAGCGGACCGAGCGCGAACAGGACGAACAGCACGAGGAACATGCCCTGCGCAACACTCGAGACGAGGATCACGACATGTGCGCCGCGCAGTCTGCGGAGCCGTAGCGCGGCGAGGAATCCTGTGCTGCGAACGTCCGCTGTGCGCGTGAGTCGTGCGTACGAGGGCCTCGATCTGCTCGACGAGCGAGCGCAACTCGGCCGGCGCGCACGTGGCAGCTGCAGGTGAAGGGACTTCAGAATGCGCGGATCCGCGTGAATCTGCAACACCCTGTCAGATATCACCGCGGGTCGACGCGTCCGATACGGCGTTCGAGCTCGCGCGCCGCGCTCGTGGCGAGTGCGGAGTCGGGCGGTTCGGCGTCGGCGGGCCAGGTCACGGCGATCGCCGCCGCCGGCCATCCCGTGTGGTCGCGCACGACGACACCCATCGAGCGCAATCCGAGTGTCACCTCACCGTCCTCCGTCGCCCAGCCGCGCACACGCACCTCACGCAGCACCTCGCGCAGCTCGCCGGGTCGCCGTGGACCCCGGCCCGTACGGTCGGCGAACGCCGTGGCATCCGGGTACAGCGCCCGCACCTGCTCCCGGGGGAGCGTGGCGAGCATCGCGCGGCCGGTCGCAGTGAGGTGCGCGGGAAGCCGCACGCCCACATCGGTGATCAGCGCGGGGCGTCGCGGTGCGCGCTCCTCGACGATGTAGAGCACATCGCGGCCGTGCATGACGGCCAGATGAGCGCTCTCCCGTGCCCGGTCGACGAGGTCGGCGAGGATGGGCCGGCCGAGGCGGGCGAGCGGCTCTTGACGCGCATAGCCGCCGGCGAGCTCGAACGCGGCGATGCCCAGACCCCACCGTTGCTCCTCGGGCAGGTGCACGACGAAGGCGTGCTGCTGCAGGGTCGCCAGCAGGTGATACACGGTCGAGCGAGGCAGGTCGAGTGCGGTCGCGATGGCGCGTGCGGGCGCGGGGCTGCGCTGGCGGGCCAGGAACGTGAGGATGCGCAGTGTCTGATCGGAGGCGGGCACCCGCGGGCGACTGTCTGGGATCACAGACACAGGATGCCACAAACCCCTGCCGCACGCGATCGAGACGGTGTGGAATCGAAGGATGAGCACCCCCGCACCCGTCGTCGTCGGAGCCGACCCGATGAGCCCGGACGACGTCGTGGCCGTCGCCCGCGGTCATGCCCGCGTCCTGCTCGACCCCCAGGCGCTCGAGCGGATCACCGCGACCCGCGCGCTGATCGAATCGCTCGCCGACGACCCGAACCCGCACTACGGCATCTCGACGGGGTTCGGTGCGCTGGCGACGACCTTCATCGCCCCCGAGCGACGCCGTCAGCTTCAGGCGAGCCTGATCCGCTCGCACGCCGCGGGCACGGGTGCCGAGGTCGAGACCGAGGTCGTCCGCGCGCTGCAGCTGCTGCGCCTGCAGACGCTCGCCACCGGGCACACAGGGGTGCGGCCGGTCGTCGTCGAGACCTACGCTGCGATGCTGAACGCCGGCATCACACCGATCGTGCGCGAGTACGGCTCGCTCGGCTGCTCCGGCGACCTCGCCCCGCTCGCCCATGTCGCGCTGGCAGCGATGGGCGAGGGCGACGTCCGCGTCGCGGGGGAGCGCGTCACCGCCGCCGACGCGCTGCGCGCAGCATCCATCTCCCCACTCGTCCTGGAGGAGAAGGAGGGGCTTGCCCTGATCAACGGCACCGACGGCATGCTCGGGATGCTGCTGCTCGCCGTGCACGATCTGCACACGCTGCTCGACACCGCCGACATCGCCGCCGCGATGTCGATCGAGAGTCAGCTCGGCACCGATGCCGTGTTCGCCGCCGACCTCATGGCGCTGCGACCGCAGACGGGTCAGAGTGCGTCCGCAGCGAACCTGCGCATGCTGCTGGGTGACTCGCCCCTGGTCGCCTCGCACAAGGGGCCCGGCGACAAGCGGGTGCAGGACGCGTACTCACTGCGCTGCTCGCCACAGGTGCACGGCGCCGCCCGCGACACCGCCGCTCACGCGCGCACGATCGGCGTGCGTGAGCTGTCCGCCGCGGTCGACAACCCCGTGATCACCACGGACGGGCGAGTGCAGTCCAACGGCAACTTCCACGGGGCGCCGATCGCCTACGTGCTGGACTTTCTCGCCATCGCGGTGGCCGACGCCGCCTCGATCTCGGAGCGCCGCACCGACCGGGCCCTCGACGTGACCCGCAGTCACGGGCTGCCGCCGTTCCTCGCCGACGAGGCGGGGGTCGACTCGGGCCTCATGATCGCGCAGTACGCGTCGGCCGGCATCGTGTCGGAGCTCAAGCGCCTCGCGGTGCCGGCATCCGTCGACTCCATCCCCTCGTCGGCGATGCAGGAAGACCACGTGTCGATGGGCTGGGCGGCCGGGCGCAAACTGCGCCGCGCGGTCGATGGCCTGGCACAGGTGCTGGCCGTCGAGATCATCACCGGCGCGAGGGCCCTCGACCTGCGCGAACCTCTGCAGCCGGGCCCGGGCACGGGCGCCGTGCGCGACCTGGTGCGTGCCGCCGGGGTGGCGGGTCCCGGCCCCGACCACTTCCTGTCGCCCGATATCGAGACCGTCACCGCCCTGGTGCTGTCGGGCGCCGTGGCCGCCGCGGCCTTCGGGCGCCCTTCTGCGGATCAGGCATCCCCAGATCGGGAGTTTTGGCGTCAGCAGGCTTCTCCGGATCAGCATTGCCCAGATCAGGTGTTTTCGCCGGGTCAGGATGGTTCCCCGTGAGTTCGTCCTGTGTGAGCCAGAACTCCTGATTTCGCAGATTGATAGGCCGACTGTCAGCCGACCGTAAGAGGAGCACATCATGACCACCGAGACCCGCACCGTCCGCGCCCCACGCGGACCGGAGCGCACCGCGAAGAGCTGGGGTGCCGAGGCCGCCAAGCGCATGCTCATGAACAACCTCGACCCCGATGTGGCCGAGCACCCCGAAGACCTCGTCGTCTATGGCGGCACCGGCAAGGCCGCCCGCAGCTGGGCGGCGTACGACGCGATCGTGCGCACGCTCGACGAGCTCGAGCCCGACGAGACGCTGCTCGTTCAGTCCGGCAAGCCGGTGGGCGTGTTCCGTACGCACGAGTGGGCGCCGCGCGTGCTCATCGCGAACTCGAACCTCGTGGGCGACTGGGCGACATGGCCCGAGTTCCGCCGTCTCGAAGAGCTCGGCCTGACGATGTACGGGCAGATGACCGCTGGCTCGTGGATCTACATCGGCACGCAGGGCATTCTGCAGGGCACGTACGAGACCTTCGCGGCCGTCGCCCGTAGCCTGCGGCGCGAATCCCTCGCTGGCACGCTCACCCTGACCGCCGGATGCGGCGGCATGGGCGGGGCGCAGCCGCTCGCGGTGACCCTCAACGGGGGAGCGGTGCTCATCGTCGATGTCGACGAGTCCCGGCTTGCCCGGCGCGTCGAGCGGGGCTACCTTGACGAGTACACGACCGATCTGGATGCGGCCGTGGCACGCGTCCTCGCCGCCAAAGACGTCGGCGAGGCACTTTCCGTCGGAGTCGTCGGCAATGCCGCCGAGGTCTTCCCCGAGCTGCTGCGCCGGGGGGTTCCGATCGACATCGTCACCGACCAGACCAGCGCCCACGATCCGCTCGCCTACCTGCCCATCGGGCTGAGCGTCGACCAGTGGCGGGATGCCGCGGCCGCTGACCCCGAGGCGTTCACCGCGCGGGCGCGCACATCGATGGCGGCGCACGTCGCGGCGATGGTCGGGTTCCAGGATGCCGGTGCCGCGGTGTTCGACTATGGAAACTCGATCCGCGCCGAGGCCGAGCTGGGTGGCTTCGACCGGGCGTTCGCGTTCCCCGGCTTCGTGCCGGCGTACATCCGCCCGCTGTTCGCGGAGGGCAAGGGCCCGTTCCGCTGGGTGGCCCTGTCGGGCGACCCGGCCGACATCGCCGCGACCGACCGCGCGGTCATGGAGCTGTTCCCCGACGACGCGCCGCTGCGCCGGTGGCTGTCGCAGGCCGACGAGAAGGTGCACTTCGAGGGGTTGCCCGCGCGCATCTGCTGGCTCGGGTACAAGGAGCGCCACCTGGCGGGCCTGAAGTTCAACGAGATGGTGGCCTCCGGCGAGCTGTCTGGCCCGATCGTGATCGGTCGTGACCACCTCGACTCGGGCTCGGTCGCCAGCCCCTACCGCGAGACCGAGGCAATGGCCGACGGGTCGGATGCGATCGCCGACTGGCCGCTGCTGAACGCCCTACTGAACACGGCGAGCGGGGCGAGCTGGGTGTCGCTGCACCACGGCGGCGGTGTCGGCATCGGCCGCTCCATCCACGCCGGGCAGGTGACGGTGGCCGACGGATCGGAGCTGGCCGCGCGCAAGCTCGAGCGTGTGCTCATCAACGACCCGGGCACCGGTGTGATGCGTCACGTCGACGCCGGCTACGAGCGGGCACGCGAGGTGGCGCGCGTGCGCGGGCTGAAGGTGCCGATGCCATGACGACGACCCTGCTGACGAACATCGGCGAACTGACGACCAACGTCGCTGCCGACGGCGACCCGTGCGGCACGCTGCACGACGCCGCGGTGCTCATCGAGGGCGACCGCATCGCCTGGGTGGGCGGGGCCGCCGCGGCGCCGACCGGCGACACGACCCTGGATGCCGGCGGCCACGCCGTCATCCCGGGGTTCGTCGATTCGCATACGCACCTCGTCTTCGCGGGAGATCGCGCCCCGGAGTTCGCTGCCCGCATGGCCGGCCAGCCGTATGCGGCCGGCGGCATACGAACGACGGTGGCTGCGACGCGCGCCGCGTCGGACGACGAGCTGCGCGCGAACCTGACGCGCCTCACCGCCGAACTGCACCGGCAGGGGACGACGACCTTCGAGGTCAAGACGGGCTACGGGCTGACCGTCGCCGACGAGGAGCGCCTGGCGCGTATCGCCGCCGAGGTGACGCCCGAGGTCACCTTGCTCGGTGCGCATGTCGTCCCCGCGGAGTACGCCGACGACCGCGCCGCCTACGTCGACCTCGTATGCGGTGAGATGCTCGACGCCTGTGCGCCGCACAGCCGGTGGATCGACGTGTTCTGCGAGACCGGTGCCTTCACGGCGGCGGAGAGCCGCCGCATCCTCACCGCCGGCATCGCGCGCGGGCTGCGGCCGCGCGTCCACGGCAACCAGCTCGGGTTCGGCGAAGGGGTCAGGCTCGCCGTCGACCTCGGTGCATGCTCGGTCGACCACTGCACCTACCTCAGCGACGACGACGTCACGGCACTGGCCACGAGCGACACCGTGGCGACGCTGCTGCCCGGGGTGGAGTTCTCGACCCGCCAGCCGTACCCCGACGCCCGCCGCCTGCTCGACGCGGGCGTCACGGTGGCGCTGGCGAGCGACTGCAACCCGGGCTCGAGCTTCACGAGCTCGATGCCGCTCATGGTCGCCCTGGCGGTGCGCGAGATGGGGATGACCGTCGACGAGGCGGTATGGGCCGCCACCGCGGGCGGGGCACGGGCGCTGCGCCGCGACGACGTCGGTGTCGTCGCCGCCGGTGCCCGCGCGGATCTCGTGCTGCTGGACGCGCCGACGCGCGTGCATCTGGCGTACCGGCCTGGGGTGCCGCTCGTCTCCGCCGTCGTGAAGGACGGTGTGCGGCTCTAGCCCACGACGTCGAGGGGCGTCTCGAACGTCCACGACAGCGGGTCGATCGCGGTCGCGATGTCCCAGTCGTCCTCGTCCCATGCGAAGGTCGCGACCGCGCACGTGGGCATGTGGGCGATGGCACCGCCGGAGAGCTCACCGGCCAGCACGCTCATCCCCGGGTCGTGCGCGACGACGATCACCGATCGCGCTCCGCGCTCGGCTGCCGCCCGCAGCAGCAGCGACGCCGGTGCCCCGTAGAGGCGGTCCTGCAACTCGATCGGCACCTGGAACGGCCCGCAGAAGAAGTCGGCCGTCGTGGCCGCGCGCATCGCCGTGCTGGCGATGATCGCCTGCGGCGCGAAGCCGGTGTCGGCCAGTCGTTGCGCCATGCGCGGGGCATCGCGCAGTCCGCGCGGGTTGAGTGGGCGGTCGTGGTCGGCGAGGCTTGCGTCACCCCAGTCCGACGTGGCGTGACGCACGAGTGCGAGTCGGATCATGCCGTCCGCCCCGCGAGCAGTTCGAGCACGCACAGCGCCGCCAGGCGCACCGTGCGCCCGTCGGGAGCGTCGGCCGAGGCATCCACCTCCACGATGTCGGCACCGACCACCCGACGGTCGGCGCCGGCCTGGCGGACCAGCGCCCGCAGCTCCCACGCCTGCAGGCCGCCGGGCACGCTCGCCGGGCACGCAGGGGCGACCGACCGGTCGCAGACGTCGACGTCGATGTCGAGGTGCACGCGGCCGTCGCCGGCACCGGCGATCTCGAGGGCTTCGGCCATGACGTCGTGCGCACCGCGGCGGCGCACGTCGTCGCGGGTGATGACCGTGATGCCCAGGTCGAGGGCGCGGTGCAGGTAGGCCGACGAGTTGGCGAAGTCGGCGATCCCGATCTGCACGGTACGCGATCCGTCGAGACCTGATCCGTCCTCGAGCAGGCGTCGCACCGGCGAGCCGTTCGACACGCCGTCGCGCAGGTCGTGGTGCGCATCGAGGGTGATCAGGCCCGTCGCGGCGGCACCGCGTGCGACCGGCACCGTAGCGGCGTTGTCGCCGCCGATGGCGATCACCAGACCCGCGCGTGCCGCGAGCTCGGCGACGGCGCGTGTCGCGGCGTCCTCTCCGTGGCCGTCCGGCGCGATCACGTCGCCGCCGTCGGCAACCGTCAGCGTCGACACGTCGTGCGGGCGCCCGTCGATGACGAACACCGGGCTGTATCGGCGGACGGCGTCGCGCACGGCCGCCGGCGTCTCACCCGCACGAGTGGCGGACAGCGAGGTGAGGTGGGTCGGGATGCCGATGACGGCGGCGTCCAGCGACCCGGGCACCGTGTGCGCGGCGGGCCAGTCGCCGGCCCGTGGCCACAGAGGATCGTGCGACAGGCTCATGATCACGACGTTACCGTGCGATGCGGAATCGAAACCGATATATCGGGGTGACGCTGGGACGTGGATCGCTGCGCAGGGTAGGAACGGAGGGAGCGCCGTGCATCTGGGGTGTGCGGCTGCTGATCTCGCCCCGCGCGTATCGGATCACCCCGCGATGCGACACGCGCGGAGGCGAGCTCTCGTGCCTTGCCCGGGAGTGGGATGCGGTCTCGGGAAGCCCCCTTGTCATTCCCGGGACCGCATTCGTCTTCAGCCCATGACCGCGTGCGCGACGGCGAAGATGACGATGCCCGCTAGCGCGCCGACGATCGTGCCGTTGAGCCGGATGTACTGCAGGTCGCGCCCCACCTGCAGCTCGATCTTCTGCGTCGTCTCGTCGGGGTCCCACCGCTCGACGGTGTCGGTGATGATGCTGGCGATGTCGTGGCGGTAGCGGTCGACGAGGAACGCGGCGGAGTCCGTCACCCACGTGTTCACACGCGCCCGCAGCGCGTCGTCGGTCTGAAGGCGCCGTCCGGCCTCCCTGAGGGCGTCCCGTGCGTGCAGCCGCAGTCCGCTTCGCGGGTCGGCGAGCGCGGTCAGCAGCCCGCTCTTCGCGGCCTCCCACGCCTCTGCGGCCAGGTCCCGCACCCGTGGGCTGTCGAACACGGCGCGCTTGGCGTCCTCGAGGCGGCCGATGGTCGCCGGGTCGTGCTGCAGACCGTCGGCCAGGCGGGCGAGATAGTCGTCGAGTGCCCGGCGGGCAGGATGCTTCGGGTCGGCGGCGACCGCGTCGGCGAACCGCAGTGCCTCCTTGTAGACGGTGTCGTCGACCAGGCGCTGCGCGATACCCGGCACCCAGGACGGCAGTCGGCGCGAGACGAGCCCCTCGAACGCCGCCCGGTTCGCATGCAGCCAGCCCGTGACGCTGTCGATCGCGAGGTCGACCGCCCGACGGTGCGCCTCCGAGGCGAGCACCCGCTCGAGCCACGCACCGGCCGGCGGTCCCCAGTCGGGAACCAGCAGGTTCTCCCGGGCGAGTTCCGCGATGACCTCCTGCACCTCGTCGTCGCTGAGCGCGCGCAGCACGCCGGCGGCCATCGCCGACGCCTCCTCGACGACGCGCTCGGCGTGCGCCTCCTCGGTGACCCAGGTGCCGAGGCGGCCGGCGACATCCATCGACTCGAGCTTGGTGCGCACGATAGGGCCGGACAGGAACTCGGTCTCGACGAACTCGCCGAGGGTGCGCCCGATCTCGTCCTTGCGCTTGGGGATGATCGCGGTGTGCGGGATGGGGATGCCCAGCGGATGCCGGAACAGCGCCGTGACCGCGAACCAGTCCGCCAGTGCGCCCACCATGCCACCCTCGGCGGCTGCGCGCACGTACGCCAGCCACGGTGCCCGATCCTCGAGGGCGAAGGCGATCACGAACACGACCGCCATGAGCACGAGGGCCGCCAGGGCGATGCCCTTCATGAAGCGCAGCCCTCGCAGGCGTTCGCGGTCGGCCGGACTCAGCAGGGCAGTGGACGTGCGGGCCATGCGGTCATCCTCGCACGGGCCGCACGCCCGATCGGTCAGCCGGCGGCGCGCTTCACGAGCTCGGTGATGCGGGCGGCCTCGGCATCGCCGACCTTCGTGAGCGCGAAGCCCACCGGCCACATGTCGCCGTCGTCCAGACGCGCAGCTTCCTCGAAGCCGAGCGACGAGTACCGGGTCTTGAACTTCGACGCGGGGGAGAAGAACACGACGATCTTGCCGTCGCGCGCGTACGAGGGAAAGCCGTACCACGTCTTCGGCTGCAGCTGCGGGGCGACCTCGGCGACGATCGCGTGGATGCGCTCGGCCATGACGCGCTCGTCATCGGGGAGCGCGGCGATCGCATCCAGGCATGCCTGCAGATCGCGTTGCGCCTTCGTTCCCTTCGGCCCGGACTTCTGCGCTTTGAGCTCGGCAGCGCGCTCCTTCATGGCAGCACGCTCTTCAGCCGAGAAGACGGAGGTGGATTCCTTTGCAGCGTTCATATCGTCCACGCTAGAGACATCACAGCCGGTGCGCTCCCCGAATCCTGCTCAGTCTTCGATCGGGCCCAGCCACGCGGTCGCCACGGTCCCGTGCGCCGACTCCGGGTCGGACGGATGGAACAGCCCGGCGAGCACGTCGCGGTACAGGCGCGACAGCTCCGACCGCGTGAAGTACGACGAGCCGCCGGCGACGAGCATGGCGTCGTCGACCACCTGCTTGGCCATGCTGACGGCACGATGCTTGACGCCGCTCATGTACGAGAACCAGCGCTCATCCGGCGGTGTGCGGTCGTCGACCGCGAGACACAGCGCGGCCAGCTGCGGGGGGAGCGCGTCGTAGGCCATCGCCATGTCGGCGATGCGCCAGCGGATGTCGGGGTCCTGGCTGTACGCCCGACCGGTCTTCTTCGACGAGCGCCGGTGCGCCGTCTCGACGGCCAGGTCGAGGGCGCGGCGCGCGATGCCGGTGTACACCGAGGCCAGCAGCAGCTCGAACACGCTGAAGATGCCGTAGACGATCGGGTCCGGGGTGGGGCCGGGGTGCACGCGGCGCACGATGCGATCGACGGGGGCGACCGCGCCGTGCAGCTCGGTCGTGCGGGACTGCGTGCCGCGCATGCCCAGCGTGTCCCAGTCGTCGCGGGTGACCACCGCATCGCTGCGGGGGACGAACGCGTAGACGAGCTTCGGCCCGTCCGGCGACGTCGTGTCCAGGCCGTGCAGACCCAGCTGCGTCCAGACCGGGGCGAGCGACGTGAAGATCTTCGTCCCGGTGAAGGCGTACGATCCGTCCGGCCGGGGCGCAGCATCCGTATCGCTTCCGAACAGCACGAGGTCGTTGCCCGCCTCGCTGATCCCGAACGCGAACACCTCGCCGGCCGCGGCGCCCTGCTGCACGAAGCGCAGGCTGTCGATGCCGCGGTCGGCGAGCACCTTTGCCACGCCCGTCCAGATGAGGTGCATGTTGACCGAGAGGGCCGTCGCGGGCGCGGCGGCGGCCAGGCGCTGCTGAAGGATGGATGCCTCGACGAGGCCGAGCCCGCCGCCCCCCAGCTCACGCGGCACGAGGATCGCGGTGTACCCGATGGCGCGCAGCTCGGCCAGGTCGTCGTGGGGGAAGGTGTTCTCCCGGTCGTGCGCCGCCGCGAGCTCGCGGAAGCGCTCCAGCAGTGCGTCGGGCAGGATCGTCGTCGGATCGAACTCGTTCACCGCTCCATTGTCGCCCCCGGTACCGGGGTGATTGTGCCGATCGGCTCGGTGTCGGGGATCGGGCT
>NZ_JBKEAF010000074.1:0-15118 GCF_047971895.1 Microbacterium sp. | reverse complement strand
CCGCCGACGTCGAAGGGTACGACGCCGCCCAGAAGGCCGCGATCCTGGCGAGTCTCGCTTTCCACACGGCGGTTCCGCTCGACGCCGTGCACCGCGAAGGCATCACCCACATCGACAAACAGATGATGGATGCCGCCAAGCACGCCGGGTTCGTCATCAAGCTCCTCGCGGTGTGCGAGCGGCTGGAAGGCGCTCCTCGCTATCCGTCCGATCCCGGAGCGCTCACGGAGGCCGAGGGCGAGTCGATCTCGGTGCGTGTCTACCCGGCTCTCGTTCCCCGCGACCACCCGCTCGCGAGCGTGCACGGCGCGAACAACGCGGTGTTCGTCGAAGCCGAAGCGGCCGGGAGCCTCATGTTCTACGGCGCCGGTGCCGGTGGTGTGCAGACCGCCTCAGCGGTGCTCGGCGACGTCGTCTCGGCTGCACGTCGGCACATCGCCGGGGGCGTCGGTGTGGGGGAGTCCACGCGGGCGAACCTGCCGGTCGTGCCGATCGGCCGGGTGACCACGAGCTACCAGATCACGCTCGAAGTCGATGACCGGCCCGGCGTGCTGGCCACCGTCGCCGGAATCCTCAGCGAGGGACGCGTATCGATCGCGACCGTGGAGCAGACCATCGTGGCCGAAGCCAACGGGCACCCGGGCCGGGCCCGCATCGTCATCGGCACCCACCGAGCCGTCGAGCAGGACCTCAGCGACACCGTCGATCGCCTCGCCGCCAGCGGCGTCGTCGACCGGGTCGTCTCGGTGCTGCGCGTGGAAGGAGACTGACATGACACATCTCTGGCGCGGAGTGCTCCGCGAATACGCCGACCGGCTGGGCGTCACCGACGCCTCGACGGTGGTCACCCTGGGAGAGGGCGGCACCCCGCTCATCCCGGCGCCCTCGCTGTCGCAGATGACGGGGGCCGATGTCCACGTCAAGTTCGAGGGAATGAACCCCACCGGATCGTTCAAGGATCGCGGGATGACGGTGGCGCTCTCGCGCGCGGTCGAACACGGCGCGAAGGCCGTCATCTGTGCCTCCACCGGCAACACGTCGGCATCCGCGGCCGCCTACGCGGCGCACGCGGGGATCACCGCCGCCGTGCTCGTGCCGGAGGGCAAGATCGCGATGGGCAAGCTCAGCCAGGCCGTGGCCCACGGCGGCACGCTCATCCAGATCCGCGGCAACTTCGACCACTGCCTCGAGATCGCCCGCGAACTCGCCGAGAACTACCCCGTGCACCTGGTCAACTCGGTCAACCCCGACCGCATCGAGGGGCAGAAGACCGCCGCCTACGAGATCGTCTCGCAGTTGGGCGATGCCCCCGACTTCCACCTGATCCCGGTCGGCAACGCCGGCAACTACACCGCCTACTCGCGTGGCTACCGCGAAGAGGTGGCGCGCGGCGCCGCCACGCGCCTGCCGCGGAGGTTCGGCGTCCAGGCGGAGGGCTCGGCGCCGCTCGTGCGCGGCGAGGTCGTCACCGACCCCGAGACGATCGCATCGGCGATCCGCATCGGCAACCCGGCGTCGTGGGAGCTCGCCCTCGAGGCCCGCGACGCGACCGACGGCTGGTTCGGCGCGATCGACGACACCCGCATCCTGGCAGCACAGAAACTCCTGGCCGCGACCGTCGGGGTGTTCGTCGAACCGGCGTCGGCCATCAGCGTCGCCGGACTGCTCGATCGCGCCGAAGCGGGCATGATCCCCGCCGGCGCGAAGATCGTGCTCACCGTCACCGGCCACGGGCTGAAGGACCCGCAGTGGGCGCTGCGCGCGGCCGACGGCAGCGACGTGCAGCCGACCGTCGTGGATGCCACCACGAGCGAGGTCGCCGCCGTGCTCGGCCTGGCACGGTCCTGACGATGCCGCCTGTGCCCGCCGGCCGCACGGTGTCCGTGCGCGTGCCCGCCACGAGCGCGAACCTCGGCCCGGGCTTTGACACGCTGGGTCTCGCCCTCAGCGTGTACGACGAGCTGACGGTGACGACGTTGCCCGAGCCGGGCCTTGCCATCCACGTGACCGGCGAGGGGGCCGGGCACGTCCCGACCGACGAATCCCATCTCGTGGTGCGTGCCATGGCGTACGCGTTCGAGGCCTTCGGGCGGCAACTCCCGGGCATCCGGTTGGTGGCTCGCAACAGCATCCCGCACGGTCGTGGCATGGGCTCCTCCGGCGCGGCGGTCGTCGCGGGTCTGCTGGCGGCGAAGGGTCTGCTCGAGGACGACGTCGCGATCGGCGACGGCACCCTGCTGCGCCTGGCCACCGAGCTGGAGGGTCACCCCGACAACGTCGCGCCCGCGCTGTTCGGCGGACTGACCATCGCGTGGATGGGCGACGACGGCCCGCAGTCCAAGAAGCTGCAGGTGCACCGCGGTGTCTCGCCGCTGGTGTTCGTCCCGGACTTCACGATGTCCACGAGCGTGGCGCGGGGGCTGGCACCCGCGCAGGTCACGCGCGAGGATGCCGTCTTCAACGTGTCGCGGTCCGCGCTGCTCATCGCCGCGCTGACGCAGAGCCCGGAACTGCTCCTGGCCGCCACCGAGGACAAACTCCACCAGTCGTACCGCGCCGCGGCGATGCCCGCGACCGACGCGCTGGTGCGCGCGCTGCGCGCCGAGGGGCTTGCGGCGGTCGTGTCCGGAGCGGGGCCGAGCGTCCTGGTGCTGGCCGACGGGCCGGGGCAGCGGCTGGTGGCCGCGCAGATCGCCGCGGACCTGACCGACACCCCCTGGCAACCGCTCATGCTGGCCGTTGACGTCAGGGGTGGTACAGTAAAAAACGACATGGGGGGTTCCACGCCGTAAGCGTGAATCTGGCCTCCATCGCACATCTGCGAACCACTGCATAACCACCCGCTCCCGCATCCGGACCGACGCCCGGGTGTCCGCGAGCATCCGGTCGGCGTCGGGTGGACGACGCCACTGCGGTGTGAACGTATCCACCGTTTCCACGAAGGAGAACTCATGGAGTCCATCTCCGATACCCAGTCCGACAGTGCGGAAGCCCCGGTCATCGAGGCTCCCGTCAGCGACGCCAAGGGCACCGCCGCCCCGGCTGCGGAGTCCGCCGAGACGCCCGAGCCGGCGAAGGCGCCGCGCAAGCGTGCACCCCGCCGGGCCAAGAGCACCGACGCGGCCGACGCGGCGACCGAAGCGCCGGCTGAGACGGCGGCCGAGGCGGCCGAGCCCGCTCCCGTGAAGAAGACGCGCAGCCGGGCCAAGAAGCCCGCCGAGACGGCCGACGCCGGGGACGATGCCCCGTCCGCCTCCGACGCGAAGCCCACCGGCGGCGCGACCTCTGCCGATGACGCAACCAGTGCCGGCAAGGCCAAGAGCTCCGATGCCGCCAAGGATGCCGATGCCGCCGCGCCGTCTACGTCCGACGAGGGCGAGTCGCCGAAGAGCACGAGCGGCCGGGCCTCGTCGAAGGCGAGCACGTCCGCCGCCGACCCGGCCCCGGACCAGCCGGCCGCCGAGTCGTCGTCGGCGGATGCCGGCACCGAGGTCGCGAAGGATGCCGCGGACGGCGGCTCGGACGACAAGTCCGACGGCGAGCCGGCCAGCCGCAGTCGCAGTCGCAACCGCAACCGCAACCGCAACCGCAACAAGGGCGACGGCGGCCAGAACCAGGGTGGCCAGAGTCAGGGCGGTCAGAACCAGGGCGGCAACCAGAACCAGGGCGATCAGAACCAGGGTGCCGGCCGGCAGCGCAACAAGCGCCGCGGTCAGGGACCGAACGACGAGTTCGAGACCGAGATCGGGGAGGACGACGTCCTGATCCCGATCGCCGGCATCCTCGACGTGCTCGACAACTACGCGTTCGTGCGTACGAGCGGCTACCTGCCTGGCCCGAGCGATGTCTACGTGTCGCTCGGTCAGGTGAAGAAGTACAACCTGCGCAAGGGCGACGCCGTGGTCGGCGCCATCAAGCAGCCGCGCGAGGGCGAGCAGTCGGGGCGCCAGAAGTACAACGCGCTCGTGAAGGTCGACGCGGTCAACGGCCAGTCGGTCGAAGACGCCGAAGGGCGCGTGGAGTTCAGCACGCTCACGCCGCTGTACCCGCAGGATCGGCTGCGTCTGGAGACCGTTCCGGAAAAGCTCACGCAGCGCATCATCGACCTGGTCGCTCCCATCGGCAAGGGGCAGCGAGGCCTGATCGTCGCGCCGCCGAAGGCCGGCAAGACCATCGTGCTGCAGCAGATCGCCAACGCGATCGCCACCAACAACCCGGAAGTGCATCTCATGGTCGTGCTCGTCGACGAGCGACCCGAAGAGGTCACCGACATGCAGCGCAGCGTCAAGGGCGAGGTCGTGGCCTCGACGTTCGACCGGCCCGCCGAAGACCACACGACGGTCGCCGAACTCGCCATCGAGCGCGCGAAGCGTCTGGTCGAGCTGGGGCGCGACGTCGTGGTCCTGCTCGACTCGATCACCCGCCTCGGCCGTGCCTACAACGTGTCGGCTCCCACGTCGGGCCGCGTGCTCTCCGGCGGCGTCGACGCGTCGGCGCTGTACCCGCCGAAGAAGTTCTTCGGCGCCGCGCGCAACATCGAGAACGGCGGGTCGCTCACGATCCTCGCCACGGCGCTCGTGGAGACCGGTTCCAAGATGGACGACGTGATCTTCGAGGAGTTCAAGGGCACCGGCAACAGCGAGCTTCGACTGAACCGCCAGCTCGCCGACAAGCGGATCTTCCCCGCCGTCGACATCAACGCGTCCTCGACGCGCCGCGAGGAGATGCTGCTGTCGCCGGACGAGGTGAAGATCACCTGGAAGCTGCGGCGCGCGCTGGCGGGGCTCGACCCGCAGCAGGCGCTGGAGGTCGTGCTCGGCAAGCTCAAAGAGACGCAGTCCAACGTCGAGTTCCTGGTGCAGATGCAGAAGTCGATCCCGACGCCCACGCACGAGGGCGGCACGAACGGGCACGACAACAGCATCCGCTGACCGTGTTCGAGTCGGTCCAGTCGCTGGTCGACGAGCACCGCGCGGTGCAGGAGGAACTCTCCGATCCGGCGGTGCACGCCGATCCGGCGCGTGCCAAGCGCGTCAACCGCCGGTACGCGGAGCTGTCGAAGATCGTCGCCGCCTACGACGCGTGGACGAACGCGTCCGGTGACCTCGACGCGGCGCGCGAGCTCGCCGCGGAAGACGACGCGTTCGCGCGTGAAGTGCCCGTGCTGGAGGAGGGCCTTGAGGCCGCCCAGGAACGGTTGCGGCGCCTGCTGATTCCTCGCGACCCCGACGATGCCCGTGACGTGATCATGGAGATCAAGGCGGGGGAGGGGGGCGCGGAGTCCGCACTGTTCGCCGCCGACTTGCTGCGGATGTACCTGCAGTACGCCGCCGCGAAGGGCTGGAAGACCGAACTGTTGGAGCGCACCGAGTCCGACCTGGGCGGCTACAAGGACGTGCAGGTCGCGATCAAGGGCGTCTCCAGCGACCCGGCGCAGGGGGTGTGGGCGCACCTGAAGTACGAGGGGGGTGTGCACCGGGTGCAGCGGGTGCCGGCGACCGAGTCGCAGGGCCGCATCCACACTTCGACGACGGGCGTGCTCGTCTTTCCCGAGGTCGATGAGCCCGAAGAGATCCACATCGACCCGAACGACCTGAAGATCGACGTGTACCGGTCGTCCGGCCCCGGCGGTCAGTCGGTGAACACCACCGACTCGGCGGTGCGCATCACGCACGTGCCCACGGGGATCGTCGTGTCGATGCAGAACGAGAAGTCGCAGCTGCAGAACCGTGAGGCGGGAATGCGCGTGCTGCGCGCGCGGCTGCTGGCCAAGCAGCAAGAGGAACGGGATGCCGCTGCATCCGATGCCCGTCGCTCTCAGATCCGCGGCATGGACCGCTCCGAGCGCATCCGCACGTACAACTTTCCCGAGAACCGCATCGCCGACCACCGCACCGGATACAAGGCGTACAACCTCGACCAGGTGATGGACGGCGCGCTCGATCCGATCGTCGAATCGGCGATCGCCGCCGACGAGGAGGAGCGGCTGGCGGCACTCAGCGACCGATGAGGCATGGTGCCGCGGCGCGGAGAGGCGCTACGATCCAGCCATGGTCATGTTCCTCATTCGTACGCTGATCTTCCTCGCATCCGCGGCGATCGGCCTCCTCGTCGCGAGCTGGATCCTGCCCGGTTTCCACATCGACTGGAGCCACTGGTGGGGTTTCCTCCTCGCGATCGTCATCTTCGCGGTGCTGCAGAGCATCCTCACGCCGTGGCTCACCAAGGTCGCCCGCGACAAGGCCTCGTGGCTCCTCGGCGGCATCGGCATCGTGTCGACGTTCATCGCACTCGTGGTGGTGGTGGTCATCCCGGGTGCGGGCATCGGCATCGGCGCACCGTGGTGGACGTGGATCCTCGCCCCCGTCGTCGTATGGATCTTCACGGCGCTCGCGACCTGGCTGCTGCCGGCGATCTTCATCAAGAAGAAGGCGGAGGAGCGGCGCTCTTAGATCTGATAGTCGGGGGCCATCAGCAGCGCCCGCGTGTCCTCGCCCGTGCGCTTGGCGCGGGGCTTGGCGGGCACGCCGACGAGTACGGAGTCGGCCGCGCAGTCCTTCGTGACCACGGCGTTGGCGCCGACCGCCGTGCGCGCCCCGATCACGACGGGGCCGAGGATCTTCGCCCCCGCGCCGACGGCGACCCCGTTCTCGAGGGTGGGATGCCGCTTCCCGCCGTCGAGCATCCGCCCGCCGAGGGTGACCCCGTGGTAGAGCATGACGTCATCGCCGATCTCGGCGGTCTCGCCGATCACGACCCCCATGCCGTGGTCGATGAAGAACCGTCGTCCGATGATCGCACCGGGATGGATCTCGATGCCGGTGAGCCACCGAGTGATCTGCGATCCGGCGCGCGCGAGGAACCGCCGCCGCCGCCGCCACAGAGCGTGCCACACGCGATGAGCCCACAGCGCATGCAGCCCGGGGTAGAGCAGCGCGACCTCGACCCCGCCGCGCGCCGCCGGGTCACGCAGCCTGGCGGCGGCGAGGTCCTCGCGCACGTAGGCCCAGAAGCTCATCTCAGTCCTCGCGCAGGTCCTCGAACAGCGCGGTCGTGAGGTAGCGCTCGCCGGTGTCGGGCACGACCACGACGATCGTCTTCCCCGCGTTCTCCGGACGCTTGGCCACCTCGAGGGCGGCCCAGACGGCGGCACCGGCCGACATCCCGACGAGCAGGCCCTCCTTCGCCGCGAGCTCCCGCGAAACCCGCAGGGCGTCGTCGAACTCGACGGGGACGACCTCATCGAGGATCTCGCGGTCGAGCACCGGGGGCACGAAGTTCGGCCCGATCCCCTGGATCTTGTGCGGGCCGGGGGTCCCCTCGCTGAGCACCGGCGAGTCCTTGGGCTCCACGGCGACGACACGCACACCGGGCACCTTCTCCTTGAGCACCTGGCCGACGCCGGTGATCGTGCCGCCGGTGCCGATGCCCGCCACGAAGATGTCGACCTTCCCGTCGGTGTCGCGCAGGATCTCCTCTGCCGTGGTGCGGCGGTGGATCGCCGGGTTCGCCTCGTTCTCGAACTGGCGCACCAGCACCGCGCCCGGCGTCTCCGCGGCGATCTTCTGCGCTACCGCGATCGCCTCGGACATGCCCTTGGTCGGGTCGGTGAGCACGAGCTCCGCACCGAAGGCCTTCAGCAGCATGCGGCGCTCCTTCGACATGGAGGCCGGCATGGTGAGCACGACACGGTAGCCGCGGGCGGCGCCGACCATCGCCAGCGCGATGCCGGTGTTGCCGCTGGTGGACTCGACGATCGTGCCCCCGGGGCGCAGCTCGCCCGATGCTTCGGCGGCGTCGACCAGGGCGATGCCCAGGCGGTCCTTGACACTCGATGCGGGGTTGTAGAACTCGAGCTTTGCGACGACGGTGGCGTCGACGCCCTCGGTCACGCGGTTGAGGCGCACGAGCGGGGTGTTGCCGAATGCGGTGGTGATGTCGGAGTGGATGCCGGACATGGAATGCCTTTCGAGAAGCCTATGCAACGCGGAACAAGCCTAAGCGCGCGGGCATTCCCGCGGGAGATTGTGACAATGGGGGAATGGATGCCTCCCCCTCGCTGCGCGACGCGATCGCCCGTGCCGCCGACCAGCTCGCCCTAGCGGGTGTGCCCGACCCCGTCGTCGACGCGGAGCTGCTTGCCTGCCACGTGCTGCACCTCGACCGCGGCGAGCTGATGGCCGCCGCGGTGCGGGGCGCCTCGCTCGGCGCAGACGACTCCGCGGCATACGACGCCGTGGTCTCTCGTCGCACCACACGCGAGCCGCTGCAGCACATCACCGGCACCGCGCCGTTCCGGCACCTCACACTGCGGGTCGGGCCCGGGGTGTTCGTGCCGCGGCCGGAGACCGAGGTCGTCGCCCAGCTGGCCATCGATGCACTGCAGGCCGCGGCATCCGACTCTCCCATCGCCGTCGACCTCGGCACCGGCAGCGGCGCGCTCGCCCTCGCGCTGGCGACCGAGGTCCCGCACGCACGCGTGTATGCGGCAGAGCTGTCGCCGGCGGCCCACAGCTGGGCGCGCGAGAACTTCGCCGCGGTGGACGCGGCCAACGCGACGCTGCGGCTGGCCGACCTCGCCGACGCGTTCCCCGAGCTCGACGGGCGGGTCAGCGTCGTCGTCTCGAACCCGCCGTACGTGCCCGACGATGCCATCCCGCGCGACCCCGAGGTGCAGCGGTACGACCCGCCGCTCGCCCTGTACGGCGGACCGGACGGGCTCGACGCGGTGCGCGTGCTCAGCCGCGCCGCGGGGCGGCTGCTGCGGCCGGGGGGAGTGCTCGTCATCGAGCACGGCGAATGGCAGGGTGAGCCGGTGCGTGCCCTGTTGGGCGCCGACGGCTGGCGCGCGACGGCCACGCATCCCGACCTCACGATGCGCGATCGCGCCACCACCGCGCTGCATCCGTGAGCAGGAGGCGGACGCGCCCGCACCGTAGACTGGTGCGGTCATGTCCCCCCTCTTCGAGTGTCGCGACGAGGCGCAGCTGCTGGCCGGCATACGCCATGCCCGCCAGGCCATCGCCCGCGGCGAGCTGGTGGTGCTGCCCACCGACACCGTCTACGGGGTCGCTGCCGACGCGTTCTCTCCCGCGGCGGTGCAGCGGCTGCTCGACGCGAAGGGGCGCAGCCGCCAGTCGCCGCCGCCCGTGCTCGTGCCGTCGGTGACGACCCTCGAGGCGCTCGTCGAGTCGGTTCCCGACCCGGTGCGCGCGCTCGTCGACCGCTTCTGGCCCGGGGCGCTGACGATCGTGCTGCCCGCGCACCCGTCGCTGTCGTGGGACCTCGGCGAGACCCGTGGCACCGTGGCGGTGCGCATGCCCGACCATCGACGGGCACTCGCACTGCTGGAGGAGACCGGGCCGCTGGCCGTCTCGAGCGCGAACCTCACCGGCAAGACCGCCGCCATCACCGCGGACAGTGCCCGCGACATGCTGGGCGAGAGCGTCGCGGTGTACCTCGACGACGGGCCGCCCGAGACGGGGCTCGCCTCGACGATCATCGACGCCACGAGCCTGGTCACCGAGACCGACCCGGCGGTGCGCGTGCTGCGCGACGGCGCCGTCTCACGCGCGCAGCTGCGCGAGGTGCTGGGCGACCTGCTCGAGGCCGATCCGCCGGGGCGCGCGTGAGGCAGTACGTCTTCACGATCCTCTTCACCGCCACGATCGCACTGGTGCTGTCGTGGGCGGTGTGGCGGCTCAGTCTGCGCTTCAAGCTCTACCCGGGCATCCGCGAGCGCGATGTGCACAAGACGCCGACCCCGCGGCTCGGCGGGGTCGCCATGTACCTGGCGATTCTTGCCGCGTTCGCCGTCTCGGCGGCGATCCCGTACTTCGCGATCATCTGGGACGACCCGGCGACGATGTACGCGATCATCGGGGCCACCACGCTCATCGTGCTCGTCGGCATCGCCGACGACCTGTGGGACCTCGACTGGATGATCAAGATCGGCGCGCAGTTCGCCGCCGCCGGGATCATCGCCTGGTTCGGCGGGCTGCAGATCCTCTCGCTGCCGATCGGCGGCATGACGGTGGTCTCGAGCTGGCTGAGCATCACGCTCACGCTGTTCGCGCTGGTGGTCGTCATGAACGCCGTGAACTTCATCGACGGTCTCGACGGTCTCGTCGCCGGGGTGTGCCTCATCGCCAACGGCATCTTCTTCGTGTACTCCTACCTTCTCGTGCGCGACACCGGTGCCTCGTCGTACTTCAACCTCGCCTCGTTCATCGCCGCCGTGCTCATCGGTGCGTGCCTCGGGTTCCTTCCGCTGAACTGGAGCCCGGCGAAGCTGTTCATGGGCGACTCGGGCGCGCTCGTGCTGGGGCTGCTGATGGCGACCTCGGCCATCGCGATCACCGGCCAGATCGACCCCGCCGTCATCGATCAGCCCGACCGACTCGGCCGCTCGCAGCTGCTGTCGGCATTCGTGCCGATCCTGCTGCCGGTGGTCATCGTGCTGCTGCCACTGGTCGACTTCGGGCTCGCCGTGATCCGCCGCATGGGTGCGGGCACGTCGCCGTTCACACCGGACCGCAAGCATCTGCACCATCGCATGCTCGACATGGGGCACTCCGATCGCGGCGCCGTGCTCATCTTCTACGCGTGGACCTTCATCGTGGGGCTCGCCATGCTGCTGCTGTACGTATTCTCGGTCTACATCACCCCGGGCGAGTACTGGCCCGGCATCGTCTTCGGCGGCATCGGCATCATCGCCTGTCTCGTCGTCACCTTCCTGCCCGCCGCCCGCCGCCGCAGTGCGGCAGGCACCCGCCTCCTGGAGCCCTCATCATGACCGCGCCCCGTTCCGCCAGCTCGACCATCATGCGCATGACCCTCGCGTGGTGCGGCATCGTCACCACGATCCTCGCCGTCCTCGGCGCCCTGTTCGGGTACCTGTATGCGGGCATCGACGGACTGTGGAGCGCGCTGGTCGGGGTCGTGCTCGCGGCGGTCTTCCTCGGCATGACGGCGCTGAGCATCCTGATCGCCGGGCGCGCGCAGGGGCCTGACCAGCTCACGCTCTTCTTCGGCATCGTCGTGGGGGCGTGGATCCTCAAGCTCATCATCTTCGTCGTCGTGATGCTGCTGCTGCGCGGGCAGCCGTGGATCGAGGGCACCGTGTTCCTGGTCGCGGTCATCGTGAGCGTGCTCGCCTCGCTCGTCGTCGACGCCGTCGTTCTCTCGAAGGCACGGGTGCCGTACACCGGTGATGTGGCTCTCCCGGAGTCCTCCGAGGGCGGCGCGCACGGCCCGGGGCGTTCCTGACCCCCCGAAAACCTTGATAGGGTTTATTCCGTCGCCGGCTGTAGAGTTCGTGCGCCTCCCATGAGGACATCCGAGCCCCAGCGGTCCGACATCCCAGAGACCCGTCGTCGCACCGAGTGCATCGGTGCCCGAAGCCGGAGCCCACGCTGTTCACTCACATCGCCTCCCAGATCGTCAGTGTCGCCGCGAGCGATGACGGCGAGTTCCACGGTCCGTCGCTGGCAGAGTTCTTCCCGCCGGCAGTCCTGTTCGAGGGCACGCCGTTCGAGCTGAACCGGATCATGCTGATCCGCCTGCTGGTCTGTGCGGTCCTGATCATCTGGATGATCCTGGCCACGCGCCGCATGCGCGTCATCCCGGGGCGCGGGCAGGTCATCAACGAGTTCCTCTTCGGCTTTGTGCGCAACGGGATCGTGATCGAGACCCTGGGCGAGAAGGACGGCCGCCGCTTCATGGCGCCGCTCATGACGATGTTCTTCCTCACACTGGGGCTGAACATCACCGGCGTCATCCCGTTCCTCAACATCGCCGGCACCTCGGTGATCGGCACGCCGCTGCTGATGGCGGTCGTCTCGTACGTGCTCTTCATCTACGCCGGCATCAAGAAGCACGGCGCGGGCGGCTACTTCCGCACGTCGCTGTTCCCGGCCGGGGTGCCGTGGCCGCTGTACATCGTCGTCGCGCCGATCGAGTTCGTCTCGACCTTCATCCTGCGCCCGGTCACCCTGACCCTGCGACTGCTCATGAACATGGTCGCGGGCCACCTGCTGCTGGTGCTCTGCTTCGCGGCCACCCAGTTCTTCTTCGTCACCGTCCTGTTCAACCAGGCCAACCTGATGGGTCTGCTGGGTATCGGCACCCTCGCCTTCGGCGCGATCTTCACGCTCTTCGAGATCCTCGTCGCCGTCCTGCAGGCCTACGTCTTCACCTTCCTCGCAACCGTGTACATCCAGCTGTCTCTGGCAGACGAGCACTGAGTCGTCTCGTCGGAAACTCCATCAGAAAGAAAAGGAACCCTTGTGAACATCGTCGGATACCTCGTTCCCATCGCGTTCGGTCTCGCGTCGATCGGCTCTGCCATCGGCGTGGGTTACGTCGTGGGCAAGACCATCGAGGCCGTCGCGCGTCAGCCCGAACTCCAGGGCCGCCTGACCAGCCTCATGTTCATCGGCATCGCCTTCACCGAAGCGCTGGCCTTCATCGCGATCGCAACGGGCTTCATCCCGTTCACCGCACCGGCTTGATCCACCCTCGTCAGTGAAGGAGGTCGGGATGCTGGTATCAGCAGTCCTTGCCGCGGAGGAAGCGCACAATCCGCTGATTCCGGCCTGGTACGACATCATCTGGTCCGCGGTGGTCTTCGTCCCGCTCGCGCTGGTGATCGTGTTCGTCGTCGTTCCGCGGCTCAACCGGGTGCTCGACGCCCGCCGCGACGCCATCGAGGGCGGCATCATGCGCGCCGAAGAGGCCAAGGCAGAGGCGGCCGCTGCGCTCGAGCAGTACACCGCCAAGCTCGCCGACGCCCGCGGTGAGGCCGCCGGCATCCGCGATGCGGCGCGTGCCGACGGTGCGAAGATCGTCGCCGAGGCGAAGGAGACCGCGCAGGCCGAGGCCGCGCGCATCTCAGCCAGTGCCCAGGCCCAGATCGAGGCCGAGCGCCAGTCGACGTTCGTCTCGCTGCGCAACGAGGTCGGCTCGCTCGCCCTCGACCTCGCCGGCGGCGTCGTCGGCGAGACGCTCTCGGACGACGCACGCGCTCAGGCCGTCGTCGACCGTTTCCTCGCCGAGCTGGAAGCCTCCGAGACCGCAGCGGCGGGGGAGGCGGCGACGTAATGGGCAGCGCGACCACTCAGGCGCTCGCAGCCACGAGGACGGCCCTGGACGCCACCCCCGGAGTCGATCTCGACACCGCCGGCGAGCTGTTCGCCGTGGCCCGGCTCGTGGGCGAATCCGCGCAGCTGAGCGGCGCGCTGGCCGATCCCGCAGCCTCCGTCGAGGCCCGCCGGGGCGTTGTGGCCGAGGTGTTCGGCAGCCGGCTGTCGGACGCCTCCGTCGCGCTGGTCGGCACCGCCGCGGAGCAGCGCTGGTCGCGCGTGCAGGACTTCGTCGACGGCATCGAGACGCTCGCCGTGCGTGCGACCGCCGTCGCCGCGGGGGGAGACGATATCGAGGGCGAGCTGTTCGAGCTCACCCGCGTCGTCGCGGCGAACCCCGAGCTCGAGCTGGCGCTGGGCAGCCGTCTGGGCGATCCGTCGGCGAAGGGCAAGCTCGTCGCCACGATCCTCGCCGGCCGGGCGAGTGCGGCCACGACGCTCATCGTGTCGTCGCTGGTGCGTCAGCCCGGTGACCGGCGGGTGCGTCAGCTGCTCGGGCAGGCGATCCGCATCGTCAGCGACCAGCGCGGCAAGAGCGTCGCCACCGTCACTGCGTCGACGCCGCTCAGCGATGCACAGACGCGGCGGCTGGCCGAGCTTCTCGGCAACAGGTACGGGCGGGATGTCTCGCTCAACACGGTGATCGATCCCACTCTCGTCGGCGGACTGCGCGTGCAGCTCGGCGACGACGTGATCGACGGAAGCATCTCCGGC
The DNA here is from genome assembly GCF_047971895.1 of Microbacterium sp. Lineage (GTDB taxonomy): Bacteria > Actinomycetota > Actinomycetes > Actinomycetales > Microbacteriaceae > Microbacterium. The sequence continues at coordinate 1,262 of NZ_JBKEAF010000074.1, read as the reverse complement.
CGCCTGGCAGACCTGCGCCAGCGCCTCGCCGGCTGAACTCAACAACTCCTCTCAGCAAAGGGAAGACAATGGCAGAACTTTCGATCAGTCCCGACGTCATCCGTGACGCCCTGCGGGACTTCGTCGCGGCCTATGAGCCCACCGGCGCGGCGGCGACCGAGGTCGGCACCGTCATCGACGCGGCCGACGGGATTGCGCACGTCGAGGGTCTCCCCGGCGCTATGGCGAACGAGCTCCTCACGTTCGACGACGGTACGCAGGGCCTTGCGCTGAACCTCGACGAGAACGAGATCGGCGTCGTCGTGCTCGGCGACTTCGCCGGCATCGAGGCCGGCCAGCAGGTGCGCCGCACCGGCGAGGTGCTCTCGGTGCCCGTCGGCGACGGCTACCTGGGCCGCGTTGTCGACCCGCTGGGCAACCCGATCGACGGCCAGGGCACGATCGCCTCCGAGGGGCGTCGAGCCCTCGAGCTGCAGGCCCCCGGCGTGATGCAGCGCAAGAGCGTGCACGAGCCGCTGCAGACGGGCATCAAGGCGATCGACGCGATGATCCCGGTCGGCCGCGGCCAGCGCCAGCTGATCATCGGCGACCGTCAGACGGGCAAGACGGCCCTCGCGATCGACACGATCATCAACCAGAAGGACAACTGGGCGTCGGGCGACCCGACCAAGCAGGTGCGCTGCATCTATGTGGCGATCGGCCAGAAGGGCTCGACGATCGCGTCCGTGAAGGGTGCGCTCGAGGACGCCGGCGCGATGGAGTACACGACGATCGTCGCCGCCCCCGCCTCCGACCCGGCCGGCTTCAAGTACCTGGCGCCGTACACGGGATCGGCCATCGGCCAGCACTGGATGTACGACGGCAAGCACGTCCTGATCATCTTCGACGACCTGTCGAAGCAGGCCGAAGCCTACCGCGCCGTGTCGCTGCTGCTGCGCCGCCCACCGGGGCGTGAGGCCTACCCGGGTGATGTCTTCTACCTGCACTCGCGTCTGCTCGAGCGCTGCGCGAAGCTCTCGGACGACCTCGGTGCCGGCTCGATGACGGGTCTTCCCATCATCGAAACCAAGGCCAACGACGTGTCGGCCTACATCCCGACCAACGTGATCTCGATCACGGACGGCCAGATCTTCCTGCAGTCCGACCTGTTCAACGCGAACCAGCGCCCCGCCGTGGACGTCGGCATCTCGGTCTCGCGCGTCGGCGGCGACGCCCAGGTCAAGTCGATCAAGAAGGTGTCGGGAACGCTCAAGCTCGAACTG
>NZ_JBKEAF010000084.1:0-9121 GCF_047971895.1 Microbacterium sp. | reverse complement strand
GGCCTCTACGAGTCGGCGCAGCAGCGCGCGCTCATTGACGATCGACGCGTAGTAGGCCGCGTTCGCCGCGGTGGGCACGATCGACGTCAGCGAGTGCAGATAGTCGGCACCGCCGGCACGCCGCAGCTCGCCCGTCTTGATGAGCTCGTCGGTGACGGCGACGACGTCGGTGGGCTCCCCGTGCGAATACAGGTTGAGGATCGCTTCGAAGATCAGCTCATGCTTGGGGACATAGAAATCCGTGCCCCGCAGGGTTTCGATCACGTCCGCGACGGCATCGCCCGACAGCAGCATGCCGCCCAGCGCGCTCTGCTCAGCGAGCATGTCGTGCGGCGGGGTCCGTTCCGGGGTCCGGGGGCCGCCGAGTCGCTCCTCCGAGATGTCCGCGATCGACATGCAACGCCCTCCGCACAGCTGTGGCCCCTCATCGGGATATTTCAGGACCGCAGTACACGGTAGGGAGGGGCTCCGACACCCGCAAACTCCCCTGTGGATAACTATGTGGAGAACGTGCGCGAAACGCCGCTACCGCTGTGTACAAGACCTGTGGAGAACTACGCGACGCGTCGGCAATATGGTCTCAAAATTCACTACTGATCAGGTCATAAAGTATCCCCACCCTGTGGGGAAAGATGTGATTCAAGCCGCGCTTGAAGGTTCTACGATCGGCATCCGCCTGTGCACAAGTACCCCCTCCAACGCAAGGGGGAATTCCTGCCGGATCGGCCGAATTCGCGCCGGTGTGAGACCGTGGAACCCTGGTCGTTCGGCGTCGGAGCACGGATGGCGAACCTCGCCCGCCGCGACCTGATCGGAGAGACCGCATGACCACGCTGACCACGACCGACCCGCGCACCGGCGCCACCGCTGACACCGGCATCACCGCGACCGACGACGGCGCCGTCGCCGGGATCGCCCGCGCCGCCGACGAGGCCCTCCGTGCCGTGCGCTCGCGGCCGCGGTCGTGGCGCGCCGGGTTGCTGCGCGCCCTGGCCGACGCCCTCGACGCCGACCGCGCCGGCCTCGTCGCCACGGCGATGGCCGAGACCGGCCTGCCGGAGGCACCGCTCACCGGCGAGCTGACCCGTTCGGCGTTCCAGTTCCGCCTCTTCGCGGATGCCGTCGACGACGGCGCGTTCCTCGAAGCGATCATCGACCACGCCGACGACACCCCCATGGGCCCCGGGCCCGATGTGCGGCGGATGCTGGTGCCGGTCGGTCCCGTCGCCGTGTTCGGCTCCAGCAACTTCCCGTTCGCGTTCTCCGCGCTCGGCGGCGACACCGCCTCCGCGCTCGCGGGTGGCAACGCCGTCGTGATCAAGGCGCACAGTTCGCACCCGCTCACGTCACAACGTTCCCACGCCGCGCTGGAGCACGCCGCGCGCGCCCACGGCGCCCCGGACGGGCTCATCGGCATCGTGTACGGGCAGCGGGCCGGGGCCGCGCTGGTGGCAGACCCCACGGTCGCCGCCGTTGGGTTCACCGGGTCGCTGTCGACCGGGCGCATCCTGCTCGACATCATCGAGCGACGGGAACGGCCCATCCCGTTCTTCGGGGAGCTGTCCAGCCTCAACCCGCTCGTGATCACCCCGGCGGCCGCGGCCGCCCGCGGCGACGAGATCGCGGCGGGCCTGTTCACCTCGTTCACCGGGTCGGCGGGGCAACTGTGCACCAAGCCCGGCCTCGCGTTCCTGCCGGCATCGGCCGACGGCATCGTCGACGGGATCGTCGCGCGCGGCCGGGATGCCGCCCCGCAGGCACTGCTCAACAGCCGCATCCACGACGAACTCGGCCGCATCCAGCACCGGCTGGTCGCCGACGGCGGCGCCCGGGTGCTGCTCGATGCCCGCCCCGGCGACGAGGGCTTCACCGTCACCCCGGCGGTGCTGGAGATCGCTGCGGCCGCCCTCACTCCCGCCGTCGCCGAAGAGGCGTTCGGACCGCTCCTGGTACTGGTGCGGTACGAGTCGCTCGACGAGGTATATTCCGCTCTCGGCATGATCCCGGACTCGCTGACGGCGACGCTGCACGCCGAGCCCGACGAGACCGAGACCATAGATCGGTTCACTGCGCGCGTGCACGACCTCGTCGGCCGCATCGTCTACAACGGCTACCCGACCGGCGTGCGGGTGTCGTGGGGGATGCACCACGGCGGCCCGTGGCCGGCCACCAACACGCAGCACACGTCGGTCGGGGTCACCGCGATGCGCCGGTTCTTGCGCCCGCTGGCCTGGCAGGACGCTCCCGCCCACGTGCTGCCCGCCGAACTGCGCGACGGCCCGGTCGACGTCCCCCGTCGCGTCGACGGCGAGTTGCAGCTCGCGGCGCGCTGACCGTAGCCTGACGTGCCCCGGACAACGGAACGCCCCGGACCTCGTGGGTCCGGGGCGTTCCGTTGTCGCGTGAGGTTACTTCGCGGCGACCACGAGCAGCGCGATCACGGCGGTCACGTCGTCGCGCAGGCGAACGACGGCCTCGTACTCGCCGACCGACTTGATCGGGGTCGGGAAGGTGATCTTGCGCTTGTCGAGCTCGCCGATGCCGGCGGCCTGCACGGCCTCGACCACGTCGGAGGTCTTGACCGACCCGAACAGCCGGCCCTCCTTGCCCGCGTTGACCTCGAGGCGCACACGCCCGTCTTCCAGCTTGTCCTTGAGGGCCACGGCGTCTTCGTGGGCGTGGATCGCGCGAGCGTCGCGGGCGGCACGGATGGATGCCACCTGCTTCTCGCCGCCGCGGGTCCACGCCACCGCGAAGCCCTGGGGGATGAGGTAGTTGCGGGCGTACCCGTTCTTGACCTCGATGACGTCACCGGCGCTACCGAGCCCGACGACCTCGTGAGTGAGAATCAGCTTTGCCATGTCGGTGCTCCTCAGCGTCCGGCGCCGGCGTAGGGCAGGAGCGCCATCTCGCGCGCGTTCTTGATCGCCTTGGCGATCAGGCGCTGCTCCTGCACCGAGACACCGGTGATACGACGGGCACGGATCTTGCCGCGCTCCGAGATGAACTTGCGAAGCGTGGCGACGTCCTTGTAATCAATGACGCCGACACGGATCGACTTCGCGGGGGCTGCGTTCTTCGGGCCCTTCCGCGGCTTGCGGCGGTCGCCGCTCGACTTTCCAGCCATGATGTTCCTTTACCTGTGAGTTCTAGAAGGGAGTGTCGTCGCCGTAGGTGCCGGGAGTGCTCCACCCGTCGGCACCGCCGCCGGTGTTGCCGCCCTGCTGCGACCCAGGGGTCGACCACGGCTCGTCGGCGACCGGGCGCTGCCCGCCACCGCCGCCGGACGCGGCGCGCGTGACCTGTGCGGTCGCGTAGCGCAGCGACGGGCCGATCTCGTCGACCTCCAGCTCGATGGCCGTGCGGTTGTTGCCCTCGCGGTCCTGGTAGCTGCGCTGCTTGAGGCGGCCGGTCGCGACGACCCGCATGCCCTTGGTCAGCGAGCCCGCCACGTGCTCGGCGAAGTCGCGCCACACACTCGCGCGGAGGAACAGCGCTTCGCCGTCCTTCCACTCGTTCGCCTGGCGATCGAAGGTGCGCGGCGTCGACGCGATCGTGAAGTTCGCGACGGGCAGTCCGCTCTGCGTGTACCGCAGTTCGGGGTCTGCCGTGAGGTTTCCCACAACGGTGATGATCGTCTCGCCGGCCATCGTCCTACGCGTCCTGCGTGACGGCCTTGGCGGGGCGGGCAGCCTTACGGGCGGCCTTCTCTTCCGAGCGCTTGGCCTCGGCGGCGACCTGGGCGATGGCCTCTTCGGCGCGCAGGACCTTCGTGCGCATGATGCGCTCGTCGAGCTTGAGCTGACGGTCGAGCTCCTGCGTGGCGTCGCTGGTTCCGGTGAAGTTCACGACGGCGTAGATGCCCTCGGTCTTCTTCTGGATCTCGTACGCCAGGCGGCGACGGCCCCAGACGTCGGTCTTGTCGACGGTGCCGCCGTCCTTCGTGATGACGGTGAAGAACTTCTCCAGCGTCGGGGCGACGGTGCGCTCATCGACTTCGGGGTTGAAGATCACCATGAGCTCGTACTGGTGCGTGTGCGTCACTAACCCACCTCCTTCGGACTCGAACGGCTCCCGGGCGTTTCCCGAGAGCAGGAGGGTGTGTGCACGTCGTCCGCTCAGAGCGCGGACAACCACAGCAGTCTAGCGGATGCTGCGCCCAACCCCGAACCTCGACGGCCATCCGCAACGCTTCACTTGCCGCAATCTGCATCACTCACCCGCACTTCGCGGCAAGTGAACACCCGCACCGCGCCCGTCACAGGGTCGCCATAGGCTGGGCGGATGCAGTGGACGAGCGATGTGACCGCCGGCGACTGGCTGCGCGAGCGCCTCGACGATCACCTCGCGGCGAGCATGCACAGCGTGGTCCCGCGCGGGTTCGCCGCCTACGCGCGCATCTTCCATCCTGCTGACCGCGATCGGCCCGTGGGTCGGCCGTGGCCGCCGCTGCCGTACGGCGCGCACCACCGCGAATGGGACGCCTTCCAGGGCGCGAACCCCGAGATCGCCCACGAGCGCGTGAGCTGGGCGGATGCCGCGGCCGGCTTCGGCACGACGATGCACGAGCTGGCGCAGTGGCATCACCTGGTCGACAAGCACCGGCAGGTGCAGGGCGAGGATGGACCGAGGGATGCCGCGGGCTGGCGCTATGGCGAGCCCTGCGTGGGCGGGCTCCCAGCCGACCTGGTCGCCGTGATCGCCGCACACCTGGCCGCGCACACCTCGACACCCGACGCCGGGTATGCGGCACTGTGGGAGGGGTGGGGCGGACTGGTCGGGTTCTTCGGCGAGACGCCGTCGCGCACGTTCCTGACGTTCAGCGACGACCCCGACGCCGACCGGCACAACGCGATGCTCGGTCGCAGCATCCCGGATCGCTTCAACAACGTGTTCCGCAAACCCGTGTGGCAGCCCGGCATCCTGCCCGACGACGTCTCGCGGGGCCCGCGCCTCGCCCTGCCCGCCCGCGAGCACATCCTCTTCCGCGGCGGGGTCGCCGAGTTCGCCGACCCCGACTGGGTGCTGCACGTGCCGTGGCGCGACCGTGAGGGAGAAGAGCACGGCTTCCCGCCCAGCGCGCAGTCGCCGAGCATCGTCTGGCCCGACGACCGCGTCTGGGTGCTCGTCACCGAGGTGGACTTCGACTCCACGATCGCGGCCGGTTCCCCCGAGCTCGTGCGGGCCCTGTGCACCGACCCGCGGCTCGAGGCCCGCGTAATCCGCGCCGACGCCGACCTCACCTGGGACGGAGACCCGATCAACCGATGAGCACCCCCGCGCCCGCCTTCGACGCCCGCCCACTCACCGACCCGGTCGATCCGGCCGCGGCCCGCGCCTTCGGCCGCGAGCTGCGGGCATCCGGACGGGCACCGTCAGCGTTCGGCACGAGCGTCATCCTCCTGATCGTGTTCGCGGCCGTCTTCCTCTTCGTGTTCGTCAGCATCGCGGTGACACTGGTCAGCGGCGTGGTCGCGATGGTGGCCTCGGGCGGCGCGGGTGCATCGCTCGTCGGCATGGTAACGATCCTCGCCATCGCCGGGGTGTTCGCGGCCGTCGTGGTCTTCATCGTGCGCCGGTTCCGCGGGTCTGCGGTGCAGTGGTATCGCCTCGACCGGTTCGCCCGCGCCAACGGCATGACCTTCGAACCCCGGTACGACGACCCGCCGCTGCCGGGCATGATCTTCTCGGTCGGACGCAAACGGGCCGCGTCCGACAACGCCGCAGCGGTCGACGTCGAGATCGTGGACGACTGGCTCTTCCTCTACGCCAGGCGCCCGTTCGCCACTCTCGACCCGGCGACCTGGGCCTGGCTGTTCTCGGTCGTGGCGGCCCTGCTCGACAAGTTCGACCAGTGGGCGAGGTGGCGCGACGAGCGACTGACGATGGATGCCGCGGCGCCGCCGGCCGCGGAGGCCCCGATGCCGTCTGCCTCGGGCGAGGCATCCACTCCGTTCGTGGCCCCAGCCGTCGCGCTGCGTCCGCCGCCGGGCGTCGCCCCCGCGGGCCGGCGCTTGAAGAAGGGCGCGCCGTGGGCCGCCATCGTCGTGGTGGGCGTCTTCGTGCTGGTCTGGTTCCTCATGCAGGGCGGCGTGTTCGCCACGATGCTCGGCATGCTGTTCGGCTGACTCAGCCCCGGCATCCCGTCACCCAGATCAGGAGTTCTGGCTGCTGCAGGACGTTCCACCCGGTGATCCTCCTGCGTCCACCGGATCTCCTGATCTGGGGGTCGCTTGGTGATCCGGGTGCTGCAGAAGAGGCGACGCAGGCCGTGGCCGACAAGTGCGACCTGCCGGGCACGCGGTGGGCATCGGATCGAAGGGCTGTGTCACCTTCAAGGAGAATCAGGATGCCGCGCTCGCCGCCGAGCTGACCGCGTAGCTTCCCCCGCACTTCCCCTTCCCGCTTCTCGCCAAAAACTCCTGTTCTGGCGAAGACAGGATGCCTGCGGCATCCATCTTCCTGCGTACGCCAGATCAGGAGTTTTGCCGTGAAGGGAGGGGAGCCAGAACAGGAGTCTTCAGGGGCGGGCGGCCCACCAGGTGCGCAGGCGGCGCTCGGCCTCGGGCTCGCCGAGCACGCCCTCGTCAAGGCGCAGGTCGAGCAGGAACCGGTAGGCCTCACCGACCTCGCGCCCGGGCGTGAGCCCCAGGATCTCCTGGATGCGGTTGCCGTCGAGCTCGGGGCGGATGGCGTCGAGCTCTTCCTGCGCGGCGAGCTCGGCGATGCGGTGCTCGATGTCGTCGTACGCGGCGGCCAGGCGCGCGGCCTTGCGCTTGTTACGGGTGGTGACGTCGGCGCGAGTGAGGATGTGCAGGCGCTCCAGCTCGTCGCCGGCGTCACGCACGTACCGCCGTACCGCCGAGTCGGTCCAGGCGCCCTCGGCATAGCCGAAGAAGCGCAGGTGCAACTCGATGAGCTTCGTGACGCTGTCGACCGTCGGCGTATCGAACCGCAGCTCTTTCAGGCGCTTGCGCGCCATGCGTGCGCCCTTCACATCGTGATGGTGGAACGTCACGGCCCCACCGCGTTCCAGCCGCCGCGTGGCGGGTTTGCCGATGTCGTGCAGCAGGGCGGCGAGCCGCAGCGGCACGTCAGGCGCATCATCCATCTGCCGCGAACCCTCGAGCTCGATCGCCTGCCGCAGCACGGTCAACGAGTGCTCATAGACATCCTTGTGGTGGTGGTGCTCGTCGACCTCCAGCCGCAGCGCGGGCACCTCGGGAAGGAACTCGCTCATGAGGCCCGTGGCGACGAGCAGACGGATGCCACGGCCCGGGGCGTCGGTCTGCAACAGGCGCACGAGCTCGGCCTGCACACGCTCGGCGCTGACGATGCGCAGTGTGTCGCGCAGCTCGCCTATCGCGGCGACGGTCGCCGGGTCGACCTCGAACTCCAGCTGCGAGCTGAAGCGTGCTGCGCGCAGCATGCGCAGCGGGTCGTCGCCGAAGCTCACGTGCGGGTCGGCCGGGGTGCGCAGCATCCCGCGCACGAGGTCTTCGACGCCGCCGGCCGGATCGATCAGCTGTCGCGAGGGCACTCGCAGCGCCATCGCGTTGACGGTGAAGTCGCGGCGGGCCAGGTCGCCGTCGAGCGTGTCACCGAACTCGACGGTGGGCTTGCGGGTCACGCCGTCGTAGCTGTCGGCGCGGTAGGTCGTGATCTCGACCTGATCCCCGGCCACGCGTGCGCCGATCGTGCCGAAGTCGCGACCGATGTCCCAGTGAGCGGTGCTGATGGGCTTCACGATCCGCAGGATGTCGCCGGGCCGTGCGTCGGTGGTGAAGTCGAGATCGTGCGTGTCCCGGCCGAGCAGCGCGTCGCGCACGGGCCCGCCGACGATCGCCAGCTCGTGCCCTGCGGCGGTGAACGCGTCGGCGAGCACCGCGACCGGGGCGGATTCTGCGAGCGCGCCCAAGCGCGCGACGCCCTCGGCCATGTTCAGCATGGTTCGAGCCTAATCGGGCGAGCCGTGGCATCCCGATCCGTCACGCGAACCGCAGGAACCCGGCGAACACCAGCTCGCGCACGCGCGACAGCAGGTCGGCACGGAGGGCCGCGGCATCCACCTCCATGAGCTGTGCGATCGCGGCGATGAGCGCTCCGACGGGCAGGTCACCGTCGCATGCGCCGACCAGTGCGGCCAGTGCCGGGTCGACCGAGAGCACGCGCGCGAGCCCGCCGCCCTGTCGCAGCTCGATGACCGCCGGATCTTCCGCACCGGGGGTGAAGTGGCGCGCCTCAGTCACGTCGGGCGAGACGAGAAGAGTGGATGCCGCCAGCTCGCCGTCGTCCAGGGTCTCCAGGCGATCGTGGGCCGCCAGGGCATCGGCGAGGTGCGCGCCGAGGCCCGCCTGATCGACGGCCTGCGGCAAGTGCTCGTACCGCGCGAGGGTCGGCACCCCCGAGGGCGCACGTCGCAGCAGCACGTATCCGAACCCGATGTCGTCGACGCCGCGGTCGGCGAAGTCGTCGAGCCAGGCATCCACCAGCTCTTCGTATCCGTCGCGGCCGGGCGCCGTGCCGCCGTCGCGCACCCACAGCTCGGCATACGCGAGCGGGTCGAGGTTCTCACGCTCGATCACCCAGGCATCCAGGGGCACAGGTGAGCCTTCGACCCACTCACGCACCCGGTCGAGCCCAGAGCGGGCATCGCGGCTCTCCCAGTTGCCGAGCAGCTGCGCCACCCCGCCCGGCTCGAGCACGGCGCCGACATTGCCGATGAACGCGGCGACCAGGTCATCGCCGGCCATGCCGCCGTCGCGGTACTCGTACGCGGGTATGCCCTCGACGCGCGGGGTGATCACGAACGGCGGGTTCGACACGACCCGGTCGAACCGCTCGCCCGCGACGGGTTCGAACAGGCTCCCCTCCCTGGTCTCTATGCCGGTCGCCCCGTTGAGCATGGCATTCAGTCGTGCAAACCCGAGCGCCCGCCGCGACACATCCGTGGCAACAACCTCCTGCCACTGCCCTTCCTGCCCTTGACCTTCCTGCCATTGCCCTTTCCGAAAACTCCTGATCTGGTGAGCGCAGGACGATGTCGCCCCCGAACACCCTGTCTCGGCCAGAACAGGAGTTTTCGGTGTCGGGGTGGGTGCTGCGGGGGTGGGCGGTGAAG
>NZ_JBKEAF010000125.1:0-2293 GCF_047971895.1 Microbacterium sp. | reverse complement strand
TCGAGCGTTGCGCGAAGCTAAGCGACGAGCTCGGTGCCGGGTCGATGACCGGTCTTCCGATCATCGAGACCAAGGCCAACGACGTCTCGGCATACATCCCCACCAACGTGATCTCGATCACCGATGGCCAGATCTTCTTGCAGTCCGACCTGTTCAACGCGAACCAGCGGCCGGCGGTCGACGTCGGTATCTCCGTCTCCCGTGTCGGTGGTGACGCGCAGGTCAAGTCGATCAAGAAGGTGTCCGGAACGCTCAAGCTCGAGCTCGCGCAGTACCGCTCGCTCGAGGCGTTCGCGATGTTCGCCTCCGACCTCGACGCGGCGAGCCGACGCCAGCTCGAGCGCGGTGCGCGCCTGACCGAGCTGCTGCGTCAGCCGCAGTACTCGCCGTACCCGGTGGAGGATCAGGTCGTCGCGATCTGGGCCGGCACCAACGGCAAGCTCGACGACGTCCCCGTCGAGGACGTGCTGCGCTTCGAGCGCGAGTTGCTTGACCACCTTGCGCGCCACACGACGATCCTCACGACGCTGCGCGAGACGAACGCCCTCGACGACGACACGCTTGCCAACCTCGAGACCGCGGTGGATGAGTTCAAGCGCACCGGCTTCGTCGCCGGCGATGGTTCCGCGCTCGACCAGCCCGGCACCGAGGAGTTCGACGCCGCCGAGGATGAGGACATCTCCCAGGAGAAGATCGTCCGGCAGAAGCGCTGACGCGCCCGAATCGAGACGGAGACGTAAGGACTAGACGACATGGGTGCCCAGCTGAGGGTCTACCGGCAGAAGATTCGCTCTGCCCAGACGACCAAGAAGATCACGCGAGCGATGGAGTTGATCTCCGCCTCGCGGATCCACAAGGCGCAGCAGCGGGTCGCCTCATCCCTGCCGTATGCGCGCGCGGTTACGCGCGCCGTGTCGGCGGTCGCGACCTACTCGCGTGTCGATCACCCGCTGACGAATCAGCCGGAGACGATCTCGCGCACCGCGATCGTCGTGTTCACCTCCGATCGAGGACTCGCCGGCGCGTTCAACGCGAACGTGCTGCGCGAGACCGGCGAGCTCGCCACCCGGCTCGAGGAGGAGGGCAAAGAGGTCGTCTACTACCTGATCGGACGCAAGGCGGCAGCCTACTTCACCTTCCGCCGCCGCGACGCCGAACGGGTCTGGACCGGCGGCACGGACGCGCCCGAGTTCGAGATGGCCAAGGAGATCTCCGACACCGTTCTCGAGCGCTTCGCCCAGGACGCCGCCGAGGGGGGCGTGGACGAGGTCTACATCGTCTACAACCGCTTCGTCAGCATGCTCGTGCAGGAACCGGAGACGGTGCGTCTCATGCCGCTCGAGGTTGTCGAGGGGGAGGAGTCGCCGTCCGCGGACGAGGCGCTGCCACTCTACGAGTTCGAACCGGAGCCGGCGCAGGTGCTCGATGCCCTCCTGCCCGCCTATATCGAGAGTCGCATCTTCAACGCGCTGCTGCAGTCGGCGGCGAGTAAGCACGCGGCAACCCAGAAGGCAATGAAGTCGGCAACCGACAACGCCGACAAACTCATCAAGGACTACACCCGGCTGGCGAACAACGCGCGCCAGGCCGAGATCACACAGCAGATCTCCGAGATCGTGGGCGGCGCCGACGCCCTGGGCTCGGCGAGTTGACCGGATAGGAATAAGGACATCATGGCCAGCACCGCAACGACCACCGCGGAGAAGACCGCCACGCAGGGCGCCGTCGGGCGTATCGCGCGGGTTACCGGTCCCGTCGTCGACATCGAGTTCCCGCACGACGCGATCCCGGACATCTACAACGCGCTGAAGACCACAATCGACTTCGCGGGTGACGGGGAAGAGCCGCAGGAGATCACCCTCGAGGTCGCCCAGCACCTCGGCGACGACCTCGTGCGGGCGATCGCGCTCAAGCCGACGGATGGTCTCGTTCGCGGCCAGGAGGTGCGCGACACCGGCGAGGCGATCTCCGTTCCCGTCGGCGACGTCACCAAGGGGCACGTGTTCAACGTGATCGGGGAGGCGCTCGACGTGCCGACCGACACGCTGGAGATCGCCGAGCGCTGGCCGATCCACCGCAACCCCCCGGCCTTCGACCAGCTCGAGTCCAAGACCCAGCTCTTCGAGACGGGCATCAAGGTCATCGACCTTCTCACCCCCTCCGTGCAGGGTGGAAAGATCGGCCTCTTCGGAGGTGCCGGCGTCGGCAAGACCGTGTTGATACAGGAGAGGATCTACCGCGTTGCCGCCGACCACGGTGGTGTCTCGGTGTTTGCCGGTGTCGGCGAGCGCAC
>NZ_JBKEAF010000026.1:0-9801 GCF_047971895.1 Microbacterium sp. | reverse complement strand
GTGCATGGGCAGGATGGCGTGCGGGATGTGCCTGTAGCATCCGTCATCGTGCACATCTCCGCGTTTCTGCGCGGCTTCGCCTCCTCCACAGCGTGAGTGCGCCGAGCATTCGTCCACAAATCGGGGCGATGGCCGCCCGACGGCGTCACGACGCGCGACGCTCAGTGGATGACAGAGCTTCAGGATGTCGTCCGCGAACAGGGCGGAGTCGCCCGTGTGTCGGCGCTGCGCACGCAGGGTTTCTCGCGCCGCACGATCGAAGGCGAGGTCGCCGCGGGTGCGCTGATCCGTCCGCGCAATGGCTGGGTCGCCGCGCCCGGAGCCAACCCCTTCCTCATCGCCGCGGCACGTGCCGGCGTCGTCCTCACGTGCGTCACTCAGGCGAGCAGACTCGGCCTGTGGGTGCTGCGCGAGGAGGCCGTGCACGTCGCGGCTCCGCAGCACCGCCACATCGGAGAGGTGCGGGAGGGGACGCGTGTGCACTGGGCGCGGCCGGTGGTGCCGCGACATCCAGACGCTCTTGCCGACCGTGTGGAGAACGTGCTCGTGCTCGTCGCGACCTGCCTGCCCCAGGAAGAGGCGCTCGCGATCTGGGAGTCGGCGCTGCGGCAGGGTCTGGTTGCACGAGAGGAGCTCTCCCGGATGCTGCTGCCCACCGCCGCGCGAGCGCTGCTCGAGGTGTGCTCACCGTACTCCGTCGCGGTGCGCGTCATCGGACGCATCGGGTAGACTAGGACGGTTGCGCGCGCGTCGCGTGACGAACCCCACCACCTCCAGGGCTCGCCTGGTTCGTGGCAGCGTGCCCGCCCCTCGACAGGCTCGGGGAGCGAGCACACGAAAAGGAAGTGAAGAGAATGGCACCGAAGAAGAAGGTGACCGGCCTGATCAAGCTCCAGATCAATGCCGGCGCCGCCAACCCGGCCCCGCCGATCGGCCACGCGCTCGGTCAGCACGGCGTCAACATCATGGAGTTCTGCAAGGCGTACACCGCCGCGACCGAGTCGCAGCGCGGCAACGTCGTCCCGGTCGAGATCACCGTGTACGAGGACCGCTCGTTCACGTTCATCCTGAAGACCCCGCCGGCGGCCGAGCTGATCAAGAAGGCCGCGGGCGTGAGCAAGGCATCGCCGACCCCGCACACCGTCAAGGTGGGCAAGCTCACCAAGGAGCAGGTGCGTCAGATCGCCGAGACCAAGCAGCCCGACCTGAACGCGAACGACATCGAGGCCGCCTCGAAGATCATCGCGGGCACCGCCCGTTCCATGGGCATCACGGTCGAGAGCTGAGGGGAGCGATAAACATGGCACACAAGTCCAAGGCCTATGAGGCCGCCGCGGCGAAGATCGACCGCGACACGTTCTACACGCCCACCGAGGCCGTCGCCCTCGCCAAGGAGACCGGCTCGAAGAAGTTCGACTCGACCGTCGAGGTCGCGCTGAAGCTTGCCGTCGACCCGCGCAAGGCCGATCAGATGGTGCGCGGCACCGTCATGCTCCCGCACGGCACGGGCAAGACGGCCCGCGTGATCGTCTTCGCGACCGGCCCCGCCGCCGAAGCGGCCATCGCCGCGGGCGCCGACGAGGTCGGCGGCGCCGAGCTCATCGAGAAGGTTGCCGGCGGCTGGACCGACTTCGACGCCGCGGTGTCGACTCCCGAGCTGATGGGCCAGGTCGGTCGTCTGGGCAAGGTGCTGGGCCCCCGTGGCCTCATGCCGAACCCGAAGACCGGCACCGTCACGCCCAACCCGGCCAAGGCCGTGGAGGAGATCAAGGGGGGCAAGATCGAGTTCCGCGTCGACAAGCACGCCAATGTGCACTTCATCGTCGGCAAGGCCTCGTTCACCGCTGAGCAGCTGGACGAGAACATCCAGGCCGCCCTCGAAGAGATCGTGCGCCTGAAGCCGTCGAGCGCCAAGGGCCGCTACATCCAGAAGGGCGCCGTGTCGACCACGTTCGGCCCCGGCATCCCGCTGGACGTCAACGTCATCTGACGCCCCTCGACAAGCGCGGGGAGCGGTAGCCGTGAAGAGGCTCCACCTTCGGGTGGGGCCTCTTGCCGTTGGCGCAAGGGCTCACCGCGAAAGCACGAGGCTGACACCCAGCCCGATCATCACGACCGCGATCACCGCATCGAGGATGCGCCATGCGCGCGGGCTCGCGAGCCAGCGGCCGAGAAACCGCGCCCCCAGCGTGAGGCCGAAGAACCACACGACGCCGCCGAGCACCGCACCGGCGGCGAAGACCCAGCGGGCATCGCCGTGCGTGTTGGCGACGCCGCCGAGCAAGAACACCGTGTCGAGGTACACGTGCGGGTTCAGCCACGTCAGCGCGAGGCAGGTGAGCACGACGGGCAGCGCGCGGGTGGCGACGCCCGTCGCGCCGGGCGCGGGAGTGGATGCCTCGGCCTCCGCCTCGCCCACGGTAAGCACCGCCCCGCGTGGTCGCCACGCGCGGCGCGCGGCGAGCAGGCCGTAGCAGACCAGGAAGATCGCTCCCGCCCAGCGCGCCGCGTCGATGAGCCACGGCACCGCCTGCAGCACGAGCCCGATGCCCGAGACGCCGAGCACGATGAGCACCGCGTCCGACAGTGCGCAGATGGTCGCGACGAGCACCACGTGCTCGCGACGCACGCCCTGGCGCAGCACGAAGAGGTTCTGCGCGCCGATGGCGACGATGAGCGACAGGCCGAGCCCGAGGCCGGCAAAGAAGGACGGGACCACGAGCACCACGCTAGACACGCGCCATACCTAAGACCAGATCGAAATTCTTGTGTTGAATTAGCATTGCTTCATGCGAATTCCGCTCGACCTCGCCGAGACGGTGGCCACGATCGTCGACGAGGGCACCCTCGAGGCGGCCGCCCGCCGGCTGCACATCACGCCGTCTGCGGTGAGTCAGCGTCTGAAGACCCTCGAGGAGCAGCTGGGGCGGGTGCTCATCGTGCGCACCAAGCCCGCGCAGCCGACCGAGGCGGGCGCGGCCGTGCTTCGCCTGGCGCGCCAGCTGGCGCTGATCGAGCACGATGCGGTGCGCGAGTTGGGTGCCGAAGAGCAGGTGCGGTTCCGCGTGCCGCTGGCGGTGAACGCCGACTCGCTGGCCACGTGGTTCCTCGAGCCGCTGGCGCGCGTGAGCCGGAGGCATCCGGTCGTCTTCGACCTGCACCGCGACGACCAGGACTTCACCGCGGGACTGCTCGAGTCGGGGACCGTTCTCGGCGTGGTCACGTCGCGCGCGACGCCGGTGTCGGGCTGCCGCGCGGTGCAACTCGGCATCATGCGCTACCAGGCGTGCGCGACGCCGGCGTTCGCCGCGGAATGGCACCTGCCGGACGGGCTCGCGCAGGCGCCGATCGTCGATTTCGACCGCCGCGACGATCTGCAGACGGAGTGGCTGACCGCCAGGGGAGTGGATGTCGCGGCCCCGCCGCGCCACTACGTGCCGGCGTCGAGCGACCTCGCTCGGGCGGTGCGGCTCGGGCTCGGCTGGGGACTGCTGCCGACGCTGCAGTCCGCCGAAGCGCTCGCCACGGGTGACCTCGTGCCGCTCGGTGGCGACCCGGTGGATGTGGAGCTGTTCTGGCAGCAGTGGAACCTGCGCTCGCCCCTGCTCGACGCTGTCGCCGAGGAGGTGCGCACCGAAGCGCGAAGGGTGCTCGAGCCGATTCAAGCTTGTGGCGATGCGGGAGTTGCGTGACTGTCGGCCCGATCGTGCCGTGGCACCTCACCGTCAGCGTGGAGGCCCCGAGCGCGGCACCATGGCCCTGAGCCTCAGCGCACTCGGCGGCACGCCGCTTGTGGTGGACGCGCTGCTGCGCGCGCAGGCGTGGACCTTGGACTCACCACAGGTGGGACAACAGACCCACCCAACAACCATGACCTAACGGCGCGACCTCTAAGAAGAGACCGGTCGGTCGACTCTTCTCTGAGTGCGCGCGTACAACTCGTCGATCAGGGCCGTCGCCAGCGTCACGAGCTTGGTGATCTCGCGGTCGTCGCGGTCGACCCACACGCACCGGGGCTCGTCGTCGACGGGCACGAAGTCGTCGTGCTGCTCCCATGCGACGAGCGTGCGCTCGGCACCCAGCACGTGCTGCTGCCACCACACCTGGCGCAGGTACGACCGGGGCACGCTGCGCCACGGCTTGTTGGTCGTCTTGATCTCGGCGAGCGTGATGCGGCCGCCGGTGTCGACGGCGACCCCGTCGGGGGTGGCGAGGTGGCGCTTCTCGACGACAGCGTGGAAGAGTGCAGAAGAAGGCTGGATGCCGTGGGTCGCCGCGACCCACGCGGCGATCATCGGCTCGCGCATCCGGCCGTGTGCGGTGTAGGCGTTGCCGGTGAACCCCGAGCCCAGCAGCTTCGCGTCCGCGGCACGGGGGATCGACCGTTCCGAGGTGAGGGCGGCGACATCGGTCGCCGTGATGCCGCGCGAGCGCGCGCGCACCCACGCGACCCGGTCGCGCGAGTCGGCGACCACACGCGCTGCCAGTTCCGGAGAGCGGGCGGCGAGTTCGGGGGTCACCGTTCGAGCCTACGTCGCACCGCGGACGGGCCTGTCCCGACGCTCCGTGTCGCTCAGGACTACAGGTGAGGTACGGCGGTGCGGGTAGGCTCGCCGTGTGCCGCAGCGGATCACCTGGGACGACTGGCTCAACGCCGGTGTCATCGACGGACGGCGCGACGACGGGGTGGCCTACCGTGCCCGTGTCGAGGAGCGAGTCCAGATGCTGCTCGCCTGGGCGACCGACGGCGACGCCTACATCCGCGATCCCGACGTCACCGTGTGCGACACCCTCTGCGTTGCCGCCGAGCACCTCGAGTCGATCGGCGAGTTCGACCGTGCACTGGCGATCGCCGAGGATGCGGCCGCGGCCGACGATGCCGAACCGCTGGGCGCGCACCCTGAGATCATCTCGATTCTCCTCTCCGCCGGCCGCGTGGACGACGCGTTGGAACGGGTGAGCGAAATCCTCGTCGCCTTCCGAGCCGATCCCGATGATGTCGACCCCCAGATCTTCGAGCGCGTCGGCGAAACGCTCGAGTACGGCGCGTCCGACGACGCCCGAGCACTGGCCGCGGCCGAGCGATTCTTCACGATCGGCGCACGACACGTCAGCGTATTCGACGACGACGACCGCGCGTGGGGGATGCTGCTCAGCGGCCGGTACCGCGTCCGCCGCGCGCAGGAGAAGCCCATCGACGTGGGGGACGCCGAGACCGAGGAACTCCGGCGCGAACTCGGCTGGGAGCCGCTCTAGCCTTCGGTGCCTGCTCCATCCACGTCGATGACCTTGCCGGCGATCCTGCCCGTCGACGGCGGCTCGAACGAGAGCGACACGGTGCGGTAGAGCGCCGCCCAGGCATCCGGATCGATGCCGGGCTCGAAGGCGCGCTCGAGCTTCTTCATCGGCTACCTGCTGCCCGTGAAGTGGTGCATCGAGGCTGAACCGACGCGGGCCCGGCTGATTTGGCCGGGCCCGCGGCATCCCGTATTCTGTTCTGTAACCGAAGACCGCCGGTCATCGTCGCGCCAGCGCAACGATCGAAGCACTGCTCAGCAGGGGCCCGCGCAGGTGACACGAAACTCTTCTTGAAGCTCCGTGCGCTTGCGCCGGAGCTTTTTCTGTACCGTGCAGCCGGCACCGAGGCCGGCGCCCCGCCATCGCGGAGCGCCTCGTACATACAAGGAGTGGCCATGGCGCAGAAGGAAGCTACGGTTGCCGAGCTCACGAAGAACTTCGAGGACTCGACCGCCGTTGTGCTGACCGAGTACCGCGGGCTGACGGTTGCCGAGCTCAAGGAGCTCCGCAACAGCATCCGTCAGGACGCGGAATACGCCGTGGTGAAGAACACGCTGACCAAGATCGCGGCCAACAAGGCCGGGATCGATGCGCTGGACGACGACCTCAAGGGTCCGTCGGCCATCGCCTTCGTGCACGGCGACCCGGTCGCCGTCGCGAAGGGCCTGCGCGCCTTCGCCAAGGCACACCCTCTTCTCGTGATCAAGGGCGGGTTCTTCGACGGAGCCCCCCTGAGCGCGGAGGAGGTAGGCAAGCTCGCCGACCTCGAGAGCCGTGAAGTCCTGCTGGCGAAGCTCGCCGGCGCGATGAAGGCCTCGCTGTTCCAGGCGGCATACGTCTTCCAGGCACCGCTGTCGAAGGCCGTTCGCACGGTCGACGCGCTGCGTGCGAAGCAGGAGTCCGCGGCCTGAGTCCAGGTCCGGCGAACAACACCCACACAAGGAGAAACATCATGGCAAAGCTCACCACCGACGAGCTGCTCGACGCTTTCAAGGAGCTCTCGCTCATCGAGCTCAGCGAGTTCGTGAAGAAGTTCGAGGAGACCTTCGAGGTCACCGCCGCCGCTCCGGTCGCCGTCGCGGCCGCCGGCGCCCCTGCTGCCGGCGGTGCCGGTGGCGATGACGCCGCGGAGGAGAAGGACTCGTTCGACGTCGTCCTCGACGCCGCCGGCGACAAGAAGATCCAGGTCATCAAGGTCGTCCGCGAGCTCACCTCGCTCGGCCTGGGCGAGGCGAAGGCTCTGGTCGACGCCGCTCCGAAGCCCGTGCTCGAGGGCGCGAACAAGGAGACGGCCGAGAAGGCCAAGGCCGCTCTCGAAGAGGCCGGCGCTTCGATCACCCTGAAGTAAGGCCAGCACCTCACACGAACGCCCCGGGGGCCGATCCCCGGGGCGTTCGTCGTCCACCGACCACGGGTAACTTTGACGCATGAAGTTCGCCGCATCCGTCCTTGATCTCGTCGGCGACACGCCGCTGGTCCGGCTCAACCGCGTGACCGACGGGATCGCTGCGACGGTCCTCGCCAAAGTGGAGTACCTCAACCCCGGCGGGTCGAGCAAGGACCGCATCGCCGTGCGCATCATCGACGACGCCGAGGCCTCCGGCGAGCTCCGGCCCGGCGGCACCATCGTCGAGCCCACGAGCGGCAACACCGGGGTCGGCCTCGCCCTCGTGGCGCAGCAGCGCGGCTATCGCTGCGTGTTCGTCGTGCCCGACAAGGTCGGCCAGGACAAGATCGACGTGCTGGCCGCCTACGGGGCCGAGGTCGTCGTGACGCCAACGTCGGTGCCCGCCGACTCCCCGGAGTCGTACTACAGCGTCAGCGACCGGCTCGCCAGCGAGATCCCCGGCGCGTTCAAGCCCAACCAGTACGAGAACCCGAACGGCCCGCGCAGCCACTATGAGACCACCGGACCCGAGATCTGGCGCGACACCGCTGCCGCGGTGACGCACTTCGTCGCCGGCATCGGCACGGGCGGCACGATCTCGGGTACCGGCCGCTACCTGCGCGAGGTGTCGGACGATGCCGTGCGCATCGTCGGCGTCGACCCCGAGGGTAGCGTCTACAGCGGCGGCACCGGGCGTCCCTACCTCGTCGAGGGCGTCGGCGAGGACATCTGGCCGGGGGCGTACGACCCGCAGGTACCCCACGAGATCGTCGCGATCGGCGATGCCGAGTCGTTCGCGATGACCCGACGCCTGGCCCGGGAAGAGGGGCTGCTCGTCGGCGGTTCGAGCGGGATGGCCGTGGCCGGCGCCCTGCGCGTCGCACGCGGGCTGCCGGCCGCGGCCGTCGTCGTCGTGCTGCTTCCCGACGGCGGCCGGGGCTACCTCGGCAAGATCTTCAACGAGCAGTGGATGCGCCAGTACGGCTTCACCGAGGGCGACGGGGTCGAGAAGGTGGCGGATGTCGTAGCCACGCGGGCCGCCGGCATCCCGGATCTCGTGCACGCCCGCCCCACCGACACCGTGCTCGACGCGATCACCCTCATGCGCGAGTACGGCATCTCGCAGCTGTTGGTGCTCAGTGCGCCGCCGCCGGTGGTGATGGGTGAGGTCGTCGGGGCGATCGCAGAGAAGAGCCTGCTCGAGAAGGTCTTCCGCGGCGAGGCCAAGACGACGGATGCCGTGTCTCAGCACGTCGGCGACCGGTTGCCGCTGATCGGGGCGCACGACTCGGTGGCCGAGGCTCGCGATGCGCTCGCCGCCGTCGATGCGTTGCTGGTGACGCGCGACGGCAAGCCGTACACGGTGGTCACGCGCCAGGACCTCCTTGCCTACCTCAGTCGCTGAGCCCCCTCGCAGCTCGCCCGGGCGGCCCTGACCGAACGCGCGCGGCGGGCGGCATCCGCAACGGCATCGTGCTGCTTCCGGCCGACCCGAACGGCACGATGTCGACCCTCGTGACCAGCACCGCACCGGGCGGCGACACGGGCTCGTCGCGGTGCCGTGAGCTTCACGGGGCGTAACCTCGGGGCCGGGTCGGCACGGTGAAAGTTAGGCTCGGGTCGTGAGCGATCAGCACTTCGACACCCGAGCCATCCATGCGGGCCAGGCCTTCGACCCGACCACCGGCGCGATCATCCCGCCGATCTACCAGACCTCCACGTTCGTGCAGGACGGGATCGGCGGGTTCCGCGGCGGCTACGAGTACAACCGGGCCGGCAACCCGACGCGCACGGCGCTCGAGACGCAGCTGGCCTCGCTCGAGGGCGGGGAGCACGCACGCTCGTTCGCGTCGGGGCTCGCCGCCGAGGACGCGCTGCTGCGCAGCATCTTGCAGCCGGGAGATCATGTCATCCTCGGCAACGACGTCTACGGCGGCACGTACCGCCTGCTGACCCGCATCTTCGGGAAGTGGGGGGTGGAGACGACGACGCTCGAGCTCTCCGACCTCGACGCCGTGCGCGCCGCCCTGCGGCCGACGACGAAGATCGTGTGGGTCGAGACGCCGAGCAACCCGCTGCTGAAGATCGCCGACATCGCCGGGCTCGCCGAGCTCGCGCACACCGCCGGGGCCGCGGTCGTCGTCGACAACACGTTCGCATCGCCCGCGCTGCAGCGGCCGTTCGAGCACGGCGCCGATGTCGTCGTGCACTCCACGACGAAGTACCTCGGGGGGCACTCCGACGTGCTCGGCGGAGCGGTCGTGTTGCGCGACGACGCACTGCTCGAAGAGGTCGCCTTCCAGCAGTTCGCTGTCGGCGCGGTGTCGGCACCGCTGGACGCCTGGTTGACGACGCGTGGCATCAAGACGCTCGGGGTGCGGATGCAGCGGCACTCCGAGAACGCGCAGGCCATCGCCGAATGGGCCGGCACCCGCCCCGAGTTCGAGACCGTGTACTACCCGGGGCTCGCGTCCCACCCCGGCCATGACATCGCGGCCGCCCAGATGTCGTCGTTCGGCGGCATGGTGAGTCTGGCGCTCGCCGACGGTGCCGCGGCGGCGCGCGCCTATGTGGAGTCGACGCGCCTGTTCCAGCTCGCCGAGTCCCTCGGCGGTGTGGAGTCGCTCATCGGCTACCCGCCCGAGATGACCCATGCCTCGGTGCGCGGCACGGCGCTGGCGGTGCCCGAGAACATCGTGCGACTGTCGGTCGGCATCGAGTCGGCCGGTGACCTCATCGCCGACCTGGAAGAGGCGCTCGGGCGCATCACACGTTGAGACGTGCCAGTCGAGCGCGGCGATGTACCGGTCGAACTCCGGTGCGGGAACTCCGGTGCGGGGACGGATGCCACGACCAGACCGTACCGGCCCGCCCCCGCGGTTCGCGCGCAACGGTCGTGGCTGTGCGCACGCTGTTAGTGCTGGGCGGCGCACTGCGGGCGCTAGACTAGCCCCTTCTCTCGCATCGTCGCGGCTTTCGTCCGCGCGGGCTGGCCGCCCGCTCCCGAAGGACTTCGTGACACCCTCCCCGTCTCACCCCGTGCCCGGCTCTGCCACCGGCGCGATCCGCACGCTCGGACCCGACCCGGCCACCGCACCGGTGATGCTGCACCCCGG
>NZ_JBKEAF010000093.1:0-34332 GCF_047971895.1 Microbacterium sp. | reverse complement strand
GGCAAGCCGGGGGTCGTAGGCGTGGGTGACGCGCTGGTCTTCGAGATCCGCTGGAACCGCGCCCTCATGCTCGCCGACGAGGTCGACTCGTCGCATACGCTGCCGGTGGTGCCGGGGAAAATCCCGGTGTCGACCGACGTCTCGTACCAGCCGCCGGGCACGGTGACGATCATCGTGCCGTTCAACTGGCCCATCGCGATCCTCGGCGCCTCGCTGCCGCATGCACTGCTGGCCGGAACACCGTGATCGTGAAGGTGCCGCCGACCACTCCCCCGGCGCTGACCCGGGTCGTGCAGCGCGTCGCCGAGAAGCTGCCCGCCGGCGTGCTCAACGTGATCAGCGGGGCCGACGCGAACATGGCCGGGCTGATCCAGAACCCGGATGTCGCGAAGGTCTGCTTCACGGGCTCGGCGAACGGCGGCAAGCGCCGCTCGCGGCTCGACGAGCTCGTCGCCGCAGGGGTTCAGGAACGGCGAAGATGGATGTCATGGCCACCACGACCGCACCGCGCCGCCGCCGCCGACTCGCCAAGGACGACGGACCCCGCGCGAGCCTGACGCAGCTGCTGCCCTTCCTGTTCGAGCACAAGAAGGTGCTCGTTGTCGTCGCACTGCTCAGCATCGTCGGCGCCGTCGCGACGCTCGCGCAGCCGCTCGTGGTCGGCGACGTCATCGCCCGCGTGCAGGAGAACCAGGGTCTGGGCCTGCTCGTCTGGGCGATCGTCGGGCTGGTGGTGGCCGCATCCATCATCTCCGGCTACCAGCACTACCTGCTGCAGCGCACCGGCACCGCCGTCGTGTACTCCAGCCGCCGCAAGCTCATCGCGCGCATTCTGCATCTGCCGATCTCCGAGTTCGACGCGCGCCGCACCGGCGACCTCGTCTCACGCGTCGGCACCGACACGACGCTGCTGTACGCCGTGCTCACGCAGGGGCTCGCCGACGCGGTGGGCAACGCGCTGATCTTCCTCGGCGCGATCATCGCGATGGCGATCATCGACCCGATCCTGCTGCTGCTCATCGTCGGCGTGCTCGGTGCGTCGGTGGCCGTGGTCGGCGTGCTGAGTGGCCGCATCCGCCGACAGACCCAGCGGCAGCAGCAGAAGGTGGGCGAACTCGCGTCGGGCGTGGAGCGGGCGATCGGCTCGATCCGCACAGTGCGCGCCTCGGGCGCCGAAGACCGCGAGCAGGCGGCGATCACCGACGTCGCCGCACAGGCCTACGACGTGGGCGTGCGCATCGCGAAGGTCTCGGCCCTCGTGGTGCCGGTGGCCGGCATCGCCCTGCAGGTGTCGCTGTTGGTGGTGCTCGGCGTGGGCGGGCTGCGCGTGGCATCCGATGCCCTCTCGATCGCCGGGCTCGTGACGTTCGTGATGTTCCTGTTTTTGCTGGTCGCCCCGCTGGCGACCTTCTTCGGTGCGATCACCTCGGTCAACCAGGCACTCGGCGCGCTCGGGCGCATCCAGGAGGTGCTCGACCTGCCGACCGAGACGCAGAACGACACCCCCACGGGAGCACCGGCCACGGCAGACGCATCCACGCCCGCGATCGAGTTCCGCGACGTGCGCTTCCGCTACCCCGAGGCCGTCGTCGCGGCGCGGCGCACCGCCGAGACCGAGGCGCTGCACCTGCTCGAGAGCGCGCATGTGGACACATCGTCAATCGACCTGGTGGACGAGCAGATGGATGCCTCCGGCTCGGCGCCCGCCGACGGCGAGGTGCTGCGCGGCGTCTCGTTCACCGTGCCGCGCGGCGCGCGCGTCGCGCTGGTCGGCCCGTCGGGTGCCGGAAAGAGCACGACGCTCGCGCTCATCGAGCGGTTCTACGACCCCACGGGCGGGTCGATCCTGCTCGACGGGTCTGACATCCGCACCCTCGACCGGCGGGCGCTGCGCGCACGGCTCGGCTACGTCGAGCAGGACGCCCCGACGCTCGCCGGCACGATCGCCGACAACCTGCGCCTCGCCGCCCCCGACGCCACCGACGCCGACTGCGAGCGGGTGCTGCACGAGGTCAACCTGACCGAGGTGATCGAACGGTCGCCGCTGGGCACCGAGGCCCAGGTCGGCGAGAGCGGGGTCATGCTGTCGGGCGGCGAGCGTCAGCGGCTCGCCATCGCACGCACTCTGCTGGCCGCTCCCCCCGTGCTGCTGCTCGACGAGTCGACCTCGTCGCTCGACGGGCTCAACGAGCAGCGCATGCGCGAGGCGATCGACGCCGTCGCACAGGGGCGCACGCTCATCGTGATCGCGCACCGACTGTCGACGGTCGTCGACAGCGACCACATCGTGGTGCTCGACCACGGCCGGGTGGCCGGGCAGGGCACGCACGAGCAGCTGCTCGACTCGACGCCGCTGTACCGCGAGCTCGCGCGGCATCAGCTGCTCGTGTGAGCGTTCAGGCGGTGGCGGCGTTCAGTCGGTAGCGCAGGGCTTCGAGCTCGGCCTGCAGCGGTGCCGGGATGCGGTCGCCGAACCCGTCGAAGAACTCCTGCGTGAGGTCGGCCTCCTGCGCCCAGCTCGCCGGGTCGATCGCGAAGAGCTCGGCGAGGTCTTCGTCGGTCACCGACAGCCCGTCGAGGTTGAGGTCGGCGGTGTGCGGCAGGCGCCCGATCGGGCTCTGCTGCGCAGTGACCTCACCCTCGATGCGACGCACGATCCACTCGAGCACCCTCGAGTTGTCGCCGAAGCCCGGCCACAGGAACCGGCCGTCGGCGCCCTTGCGGAACCAGTTGACCTGGAAGATGCGCGGGGCGCGGTCGAAGCGGAGCTTCTGCCCCACCGTCAGCCAGTGGCCGAAGTAGTCGGCCATGTTGTAGCCGCAGAACGGGAGCATGGCGAACGGGTCGCGGCGCAGCTCGCCGACGGTGCCCTCGGCCGCCGCCGTGCGCTCGGACGAGATCGTCGAGCCGAGGAAGACGCCGTGCGCCCAGTCGGTGGCCTCGACCACGAGCGGCACGTTGGTGGCGCGTCGTCCGCCGAACAGGATCGCGTCGAGTGGCACGCCCTGCGGGGCGTCCCAGTCGTCGGCGATCTGCGGGCACTGGGCCGCGGCGACGGTGAAGCGCGAGTTCGGGTGCGCGGCGGGACGGCCCGAGGCCGGTGTCCACGGGTTGCCCTGCCAGTCGATGAGCTCGGCCGGCGGCTCGTCGGTCAGGCCCTCCCACCACACGTCGCCGTCGGGGCGCAGCGCGACGTTGGTGAAGATCGTGTTGCCCCACAGCGTCTCGACAGCCGTGACGTTCGTCGACTCGCCGGTGCCGGGCGCGACGCCGAAGAAGCCGGCCTCGGGGTTGATCGCCCACAGCCGCCCGTCCTCGCCGGGGCGCAGCCACGCGATGTCGTCGCCCAGGGTCTCCACCCGCCAGCCGGGGACGGTCGGGCGCAGCATCGCCAGGTTCGTCTTGCCGCAGGCCGACGGGAACGCGGCCGCGATGTGGTACTTCCTGCCCTCGGGCGAGATGAGGCGGATGAGCAGCATGTGCTCGGCGAGCCATCCCTCGTTCTTGCCGATGACCGAAGCGATGCGCAGCGCGAAGCACTTCTTGGCCAGGATCGCGTTGCCGCCGTATCCCGAGCCGTACGACCACACCTCGAGGGTGTCGGGGAAGTGCACGATGTACTTGTCGTCGTTGTACGGCCACTCGACATCCTGCTCGCCGGGCGCCAGCGGTGCGCCGACGGAGTGCACCGTCTTGACCCACGGCGAGCCCTGCGCGATGAGCTCGGTGACGGCGTCGCCGACGCGGGTCATGATGCCGATCGAGGCGACCGCGTAGGCGCTGTCGGTCACCTGCACGCCGATGTGCGACAGCGGGCCGCCGACGGCGCCCATCGAGAACGGCACGACGTACATGGTGCGGCCGCGCATCGAGCCGGCGAAGATCTCGGTCATCTTCGGCATCATCTCGGCCGGATCGGCCCAGTTGTTCGTGGGACCGGCGTCCTCCTCGCGGGCCGAGGCGATGAACGTGCGAGCCTCGGTGCGGGCGACGTCGGCGGGGTGCGAGCGCGCCAGGTACGACCCGGGGCGCCACTCGGGGTTGAGCTTGATGAGCTTGCCCTCCTCGACGAGCTGGCGCATCAGCTGCTCGTTCTCGGCACGCGAGCCGCCGACCCAGTGCACGCGCTCGGGCTGGGTGAGTGCGGCGATCTCGTCGACCCACGCGGTGAGTGCGGCCATGCCGGGGCCTTCGGCGGACGGGCGCGCACCATACTCGCGCGCCGGAGTGGGGATCGCTGCCGTCGCGGGGCTGGTGTAGGTCTCTGCCAAGGCCATGTCGCTCCTTCATGTGCCGCGGGTGCGGATGAGGTGTGTTCCTCTACCATCGCGCGATGTTCCATGCTTTTACCGCGAAGCGTGGCCTAAAGAACAGTGATTCTTTCGCTATGATCAAGGAATGGCGAGCACGTCCTTGAAACTGAACACTCTGGGCCACCGCATCCGTCATCACCGGCTGCGTAACGGGCTGACCCTCGACGAGCTCGGCGCCAAGGTCGGCGTGGCCGGCAGCCAGCTGAGCCTCATCGAGAACGGCAAACGCGAGCCGAAGCTCTCGCTGCTGCGGGCGATCGCCGAGGCGACCGGCACCGACGTCACCGATCTGCTGTCCGCCGAACCGCCCAATCGCCGAGCGGCGCTGGAGATCGAACTGGAGCGTGCGCAGTCGAGCACCGTGTTCCGCCGGCTGGGGGTCGCACCGGTGCGCGTGTCCAAGGGCTTGTCGGATGAGACGCTCGAGTCGATCCTGGGGCTGCACAACGAGTTGCAGCGTCGCGAGCGCGAGGCGATCGCGACGCCCGAAGAGGCGCGCCGCGCGAACACCGAGCTGCGCCTGGCCATGCGCGAAAAGAACAACTATCTGCCCGACATCGAGAAGCTCGCCGAGAAGCAGCTGCGGGCAGCCGGACACGTGTCGGGCGCACTGACGCACCGCACCGTCAGCATCATGGCCGAGCAGCTGGGCTTCGAGCTCATCTACGTGAACGACCTGCCGCACTCGGCGCGCTCGGTCACCGACCTCGACAACGGGCGCATCTACCTGCCGCCGGCATCGATCCCCGGCGGCCACGGCCTGCGGTCGATGGCGCTGCAGGCGATGGCGCACCGGCTGCTCGGGCACACACCGCCCAGCGACTACGCCGACTTCCTGCAGCAGCGCCTCGAGATCAACTACTACGCGGCGTGCTGCCTCATGCCCGAGACGGCATCGGTCGCGTTCCTGCAGCAGGCCAAGAAGGACCGCAACCTCGCCGTGGAGGACTTCCGTGACGCGTTCGGCGTCACCCACGAGGCGGCCGGCATGCGCATGACGAACCTCGTCACGACGCACCTCGACATCCCGCTGCACTTCCTGCGCGTCGACGGCAACGGTGCGATCAACCGCGTGTACGAGAACGACGATCTGCCGCTGCCGATGGATGTCACCGGCTCCGTCGAGGGCCAGATCGTCTGCCGGCACTTCTCGGCCCGGTCGGCTTTCGAAGAGCAGAACCGCACGACCGAGCACTACCAGTACACCGACACCCCGTCGGGAACGTTCTGGTGTGCGACGCAGACGGGCACCACCGCCGCCGGCGAGTTCTCGATCACCGTCGGCGTGCCGTTCGACGACGCGAAGTGGTTCCGTGGGCGCGAGACGCCCAAGCGCGCGTCATCGACGTGCCCGGACGACGCGTGCTGCCGGCGCCCCGACGCCGCCCTGACCGCTCGCTGGGAGGGCAAGGCGTGGCCCAGCGCGCGCGTGCACATGCAGATGTTCTCTCCGCTGCCGCGCGGCGCGTTCCCGGGGGTCGACGACGGCGAAGTGTACGCCTTCCTCGACCACCACGCGGAACTCACCCCGTGACGAACGCCGTGTAACGATCGCGAAGTCCCGCACCCCGGCCGGACCGTCGTTGGCGCGCTCAGCCGGTGCGACCGCAGCCGATACGACTGCAACCCCTCAGAACCCATGCCCCAATGATGCCGCCCTGCTCCGACACGCACCGCCCGTATAATCGACCTGTCCGGCGGCGTCGCCGTCGGTGCTCGGAAAAAGGGCACGCAGCCACCGCGGCGACCGCGGCGCGCGAGACACATACGGAATCGCACACCGTCTCGTCTCGAAAGGCTCAGCCATGCCCAGCGTCTCCGCCCACGTCGCCGTCACCCTCGCCGCCCACATCGACCAGGTGTTCGGCGTGATGGGCAACGGCAACGCCTACTTCCTCGACGCCATCGAACGCGAGACATCCACGGTCTACACGGCCATGCGGCACGAGGCCGGCGCCGTCGTCGCCGCCGATGCGTTCCACCGGGCGTCCGGCCGCATCGCCGCCGCGACCGCGACCTACGGGGCGGGCTTCACGAACACGCTCACCGCACTGGCCGAGGCGGTGCAGGCGCACGTCCCGCTCGTGCTCGTGGTGGGCGACGAGCCCACGTCGGGGTCGCGTCCGTGGGATGTGGATCAGATCGCGCTCGCGTCGGCGGTCGGCGCGCGCACGTACACTGTGGGACGAGCGGATGCCGCGGCCACCACCGTCATCGCGATCGAGCACGCTCTCGCCTACCGTGTGCCCACCGTGCTGGCGATCCCCTACGACGTCGCGCAGCTCGACGCGGGCCCCGTGCCGGAGGCGCCGCAGCCGGCGTTGCCCGCGCCGCTCGCGCCGAACGGCGCGTTCGGCGCCGGAGCCGTCGCCGACCTCGCGCGTACCCTCGCTGCCGCGAGACGTCCCTTCCTGCTGGCCGGTCGCGGCGCGTGGGCGGCGGACGCCGGCGCCGCGCTGGGCACGCTCGCCGACGCGACCGGGGCGGTCACGGCCTCGACGGCGCTCGGGCGCGGCATCTTCCCGCGCACCGAGTTCGATCTCGGCGTCACGGGCGGCTTCGGCGCCGAGGGCGCGATGCAGCTCGTGCGCGACGCCGACGTCGCGGTGGTGTTCGGCGCGTCGCTGAACCAGTTCACGATGCGCTTCGGTGAGCTGTTCGCGCCCGGCACCCGGATCGTGCAGGTGGATGTCTCGCCCGCAGCGACCCACCCGCATGTCGGCGGGTTCATCCGCGGTGACGCCCGGGTGGTCGCCGAGTCGCTCGTCGACGCGCTGCGTGCGCAGGAGGCCGCGCCCAGTGGCTGGCGCGAGTCGCTCGATCTCGCGGCACTGCGCACGAGGGAGCCCGGCGAGGGCGTCGCCCCCGACGGCAGGCTCGATCCGCGGACGGTCGCCGCGCGCATCGGCGAGACGCTGGAAGCCCACGCGTCGACCCGCGACCGTGTCGTCGTCTCGGACGGCGGGCACTTCATCGGCTGGGCGAACATGTACTGGCCGGTCGCGTCGCCCGACCGCATGATGATGGTCGGCACCACCTATCAGTCGATCGGTCTCGGGTTCCCCTCGGTGCCGGGCGCGGCGGCGGCGAGGCCCGAGTCGACGATCGTGCTGAGCACCGGTGACGGCGGCGGGCTGATGGCGCTCGCCGATCTCGAGTCGGCGGTGCGGGTCGCCGGCGGGCGCGGCCTGACCGTGGTGTGGAACGACGGCGCCTACGGGGCCGAGGTGAACCTGTACGGACTGAAGGGTCTCGCCCCCGGGCCGATGCTCATTCCCGAGGTGGACTTCGCCGGGCTCGGCCGCTCGGTGGGTGCCGAGGGGGTCGTCGTGCGCACCCTCGACGATCTGGAACGGCTTGCATCGTGGGCGGCCGAGCCCGCGGCATCCCGTCCGTTCCTGCTGCTCGATGTACGCATCTCCGACACCGTGATCGCGCCGTACCAGCAGGAGATCATCCGCGTGAACAGCTGACGTGTCCTACTTCTTCGGCGCGGCCGAGACGTCGAGCCGGTCCTGACCGGCGTGCGACGACCAGGCGCTCGCGACGCCCTTCGCCGCGTGGGTCGACGCGCGCACCGCGCGCTCATCCGCCCACTCGTTCAGCACGTGCCCGCGGTGCCCGCGCACGTGCTCGAGCACCGCATCCGGCAGGCCCGACGCGCGGCGCGCATCGCGCGCGGCCATCAGCTGCTCGAGGATCTCGCGGTTCTTCACCGGCTGCTTCGCCGCGGTGCGCCAGCCGCGCCGGGCGTGACCGTCCATCCACTTCTCGTACGTGTCGATCGCGTACTTCGAGTCGGCCTGGACCACCAGATCGTGCACATGCGCGTGGTCGCGCAGCGCGGCGAGCAGCCCGAGCAGCTCGCCGATGTTGTTCGTACCCTCAGGCCGCGATCCGGCCGCCCAGTGGCCGTCCTCGCCGACCCACGCCCACCCGGTCGGGCCGGGATTCCCCTTGCATGCGCCATCGGTGGCGACGGTGTAACTGTCGGTCATGGGGCCTTCCGGGTCGGGGCTGCGGCATCCAGTCTCCCGCATCCGGCGGCCGTCGGATGTCTCGCGTAGCCTGTGAACGTTCCTGGGATGACGTGAGCATTGTCGCCACCGATCTGCCTGGCAGCGAGGAACGCGCGATGACCGGAGGGTGCGCCTGGTTCGTGCGCTATCGCCCTGTGAACCGCGGGCTGCGCTTCTGCTGGAACGCGGCGAAGCCCTCGCGGTAGTCGGCGGTGGCGCGCAGCGACTCCTGCCCGGCCGACTCGGCGGCCACGGTCGCCCACAGCGCCTCGTCGCGCAGATCCGCGATGATGCGCTTGGACGCGACGAACGCCTGCGTCGGGCCCTGCGCCGCCCTGGCGACCCGCTCGCGAGTGAACGCGTCGAGGTCGTCGCGGGGCACGGAGCGACTGAACAGACCGGATGCCACGGCCTCGCCGCCCGACATCAGCTCGCCGGTGTAGACGAGGTCGAGCGTGCGGTGCGCCCCGAGCCGCTCGTTCAGCAGCGCGTGCCCGCCCGAGTCGAGCAGCGCCCCGAGCCCCGCGAACGGGGAGCCCACCTTCGCATCGTCGGCGACGTACACCACGTCGGTCGCGATGGCGAGCCCGAGCCCGACGCCGAGGCACGCCCCCTGCACGGCGGCGAAGGTCGGAGCGCGGAACGCGGCCATGCGACGCAGCAGCGCCTCGAGGTCGCCGAGGTACCCGGGCACGTCGTCGGTGGCGGGGTCGACGCCGACGATATCGCGCCCCGCACAGAACGCGCGGCCTTCGCCGCGCAGCAGCAAGGCACGAACGCCGGCCGCCTCGGCGTCGCGGTACGCGTCAGAGAGCTCTGCGAGCGCCTCCCGGTTCAGCGCGTTGAGCTTCTCGGGTGCGTCGAGCACGACCTCGGCGATGCCGTCGGCGATCTCGGTTCGGATCATGGACTTCGTCCTTCCCTGTGTCAGCCGTGCCGTCGTAGCTCGTTCAGCCGTCGTAGTCCACGATGACGCGGTCGGTCGTCGGGTGGGACTGGCAGGTGAGCACGTACCCGCGTTCGAGCTCGTCGGGCTCGAGGGCGTAGTTCTCGACCATGGTGACCTTGCCGTCGACGAGCTTCGCCCGGCACGTGCCGCACACGCCCCCGGCGCACGCGAACGGCGTGTCGGGGCGCACACGCAGCGCGGCGGTGAGGATCGACTCGTGCGCCCCCGCAGGGCTCTCGACCATCGACGACTGTCCGTCGAGTGTGAGGTCGAGGCGGTACGCGGTGTCGCGTTCGGCCACGGCGGCCGGCAGCGGCGGCGGCTCGGACCGGTCGCGGTCGGTCGTGAACAGCTCATAGCGCACGTGCTCACGGTCGACCCCGACATCGGCGAGCACATCGCGGCAGCGCTGCACGAGATCCATCGGCCCGCATAGGAACCACTCGTCCACGGTGTCGGGCAGCACGAGCGCCTCGAGGATGCGCCGCAGCCGGTCTTCATCGAGGCGGCCCGACAGCAGTGGTGCCGTGCGTTGCTCGCGTGTGAGCACATGGTGCAGGGCGAGCCGGGTCGGGTAGCGGTCCTTCAGGTCGGCGAGCTCTTCGACGAACATCACGTCGGTCGTGGAACGATTCGTGTAGACGAGGGTGAACCTGGATGTCTGCGACCGCCCGAGCACGGTCGCGGCCAGTGCCATCAGGGGTGTGATGCCCGACCCGGCGGCGATGCCGACGACATGGGCACCGTCGAGCTCTGCCAGGGCCGAGGTGAACGTGCCCTGCGGGCTCATCACGTCGATCTCATCACCGGGCTGCAGTTCGGTGTGCGCCCACGTCGAGAAGCGGCCCCCGGCATCCCGCTTGATCGCGACGCTGATCGTCTGCGGCTCGGGCACGCGGCACAGGGAGTACGACCGGCGCAGCTCGTGCCCATCGACGTGGGCGCGCAGCGCCACGTGCTGGCCCGCGAGGTAGTCGTACTCCCCGGCGAGCTCTGCCGGGACGGTGAAGGTGACCTCGATCGCGTCGTCGGTGAGCGGGCGGATCTCGGCGACGCTCAGCGTGTGGAACCGTGCGCGCCGGCGCAAGCCGGCGGCGCCCCCGACCGCGCTCGCCAGCAGCCCCTCGGCGATCGCCTCGTCTTCGGAGCGGTGCATGTCAGTGCACCTTGAAGTGGTCGAAGGGCTCCAGGCATGCGCGGCACTCGTGCAGCGCCTTGCACGCGGTCGAACCGAAGCGCGTGACCTCGCGGGTGTCGAGCGACCCGCAGCGCGGGCACTTCACGGCGAGCGCGAGTCTGATCGGCCCGACCGCCGCACGCCCGGTCGGCGGGGCGATGCCGTACGCCGAGAGCTTGCGCCTCCCGGCATCCGTCATCCAGTCCGTCGTCCACGCGGGCGACAAGGTCAGCGTCACCTCGATGTCGTGGAACCCGGCGTCGGTGAGGGCGAGCACGATGTCGTCGCGGATGGCGTCGACGGCGGGGCATCCGGAGTATGTGGGCGTGATCGTGACGGTCACGCGGTCGCCGTCGACGACGACGTCGCGCAGCACGCCGAGGTCGGCGATCGTGAGCACGGGGACCTCGGGGTCGCAGACGGATGCCGCGACCTCCCGCGCGTGGGACGCCCGAGCCCTCACCATGTCGCCCCCGGGTGCTGCCGGGCGAGCACCTGCATCTCGGCGAGCAGATGCCCGAGCGTCGAGAAGTGCTGCCCGTGCCGACCGCCCCCCGACGACACGAAGCCCTCGGGCACGTCGAGCCCGGCCTCGGCGAACACGGAGGCGATCACCTCGTCGAAGGCCGGACGCAGACTCGACGGCCGCACCGCGATGCCCTCGAGCCGGTCGATGAGCGGCTCGTCGCGGAACAGCTCGTCGACGTACGGCCACATCTCGCCGATCGCGCGGATCATGTGGCGCCGCGACTCGTCGGTGCCGCCGACCAGGCGCAGCGTCCAATGCACGGCGTGGTCGCGGTGGTAGTCGACCTCTTTCACGGCCTTCGCGGCGACGGCGGCGAGCGTGGCATCCATCGATCCGGCGAGCGACCGGTACAGCGCGAACTGGTACGTCGCGGCGACCAGCTGACGGGCGATCGTCTGCGCGAAGTCGCCGTTCGGCTGCGCGAACAGCCACGCGCAGCGGAAGGAGGGCTCGTCGCGCCAGTAGGCGAGGTCGTCCTCGGTGCGGCCGTCGGCGGTGCCCGCGTAGCGCAGCAGACTGCGCGCGTGCCCGAGCTGATCGAGCGCGATGTTCGCGAGCGCCACGTCCTCTTCGAGCTCGGGGGCGCGCATGATCCAGGCGCCCAGCTGCTGGGCGAGGATGAGGGCGTCGTCGCCGAGCCAGAGTGCGTACTCGGCGACGTCGGGCGAGGCGATGGATGTCTCGTCCCCGGCCAGTTCCACGTCGAGCTCGACCTCTTCGACGGTCACGTCGCCGTGCACGTCGCCGCTTCTCATCTCGGCGCCTCGCTCAACGACCGGATCGCCTGCTTCGGAACTGCGCATCACAGGTGCGGCACCCCCTCGGACGCGGTGTAGTACCGCGCATGCCGGTAGTTCTTGCCGGCCGGGCTCTCGAAGAAGGTGCCCTTGGCGTCCGGGTCGCTCGTCGTGATCGCGTCGGCGGGCACGACCCACACCGAGGTGCCCTCGCCGCGGCGTGTGTACAGGTCGCGGGCGTTGCGCAGCGCCAGCTCCGCGTCGGGCGCGTGCAGCGAACCGGCATGCACGTGCGAGAGGCCGCGGTTGGCGCGCACGAACACCTCCCACAGGGGCCAGGTCTCGCGGTCGTCGGCGCCGGGCGTGGCCATCACGCCCCCCTCGACAGCCTCGGGGAGCGGTGAGACAGACTCGGGGCCTCTCGACGCGCTCGGGAGGCGCGGAGGTCGGCCTGCTTGCGAGCGTACTCGGCGGCGGCCTCGCGCACCCAGGCCCCGTCTTCATGCGCCTCGCGGCGCACGCGCAGCCGCTCGGCGTTCATGGGACCGCGCCCAGCCAGCACCTCACGGAACTCGTTCCAGTCGATCTCGCTGGTGTGCCAGCGGTCGGACGCCTCATCCCACCGCAGTTCAGGGTCGGGCAGGGTCACCCCCAGGATCTCCGCCTGAGGAACCAGCATCCCGATGAATCGCTGTCGCAGCTCGTCGTTCGAGAACCGCTTGATCCGCCACGCCATCGACTGCGCCGAGTTCGGCGAGGCATCGTCGGGCGGCCCGAACATCATGAGGCTCGGCCAATACCAGCGGTCGACGGCATCCTGCGCCATTCGCTGCTGCGCAGCGGTGCCCTGCATGAGTGTCAGCAGGATCTCGAAGCCCTGCCGCTGGTGGAACGACTCCTCCTTGCAGATGCGCACCATCGCCCGGCCGTACGGGCCGTACGAGCAGCGGCACAGCGGCACCTGATTGACGATCGCCGCGCCGTCGACGAGCCAGCCGATGGCCCCCATGTCGGCCCACGTGGGCGTCGGGTAGTTGAAGATCGACGAGTACTTCGCCCGGCCCTCGATCAGCTGCTCGGTCATCTCGTCGCGCGTGATGCCGAGGGTCTGCGCGGCCGAGTACAGATACAGTCCGTGGCCGGCCTCGTCCTGCACCTTCGCCATGAGAATCGCCTTGCGCTTGAGGCTCGGTGCGCGCGTGATCCAGTTGCCCTCGGGCTGCATGCCGATGATCTCGGAGTGCGCGTGCTGCGAGATCTGCCGGATCAGCGTCTTGCGGTAGGCCTCCGGCATCCAGTCTCTCGGCTCGATGCGCTGCTCGGCGTCGATCAGCTCATCGAACGCCGCCTGCTCGTCCGCCTCGTGCAGCATCTCGGTCGTCATCGTCGACTCCGTTCCGGCTCATGAGCCTGCGAACATTACAGACCGTCCGTTCAGTAAGTCTATGAGCAGATGGATGCCTCGGCAAGCCGTGCCGTCCGGCAACCCATCGCGGCGAGTCGAGGCCGCGCTCTCGGCGTGATCGACGACCGACGCGGCGGTCAGGTGACGGTACGAGAGGTGGCCATCGAGCGTCCCCGGAACTCGGCCACGACGTCGCCGGTCTCGTCGGTGACGGTCACGTCGTACAGCCCGGTGCGTCCGGAGCGGATGCGACGCACCGCGGTGGCGGTGAGCGTCTGCCCCGCGCGCGTGGCCTTGAGAAACGTGATATCGGCACCGGCTGCGACGGTCACCCTGTCGTCTTCGTTGCACGCAATCGCGAACGCCGTGTCGGCGAGGGCGAACACGAGACCGCCATGGGCGATCGCGAACCCGTTGAGCATGTCGTCGCGCACGAGCATGCGCACGACGGACTGGCCCGGCTCATCGCGCTCGATCACCATGCCGAGCGCCGCCGACGCGCGGTCGCGCTGCAGCATGGGGCGCAGGTGTGCGTACTCGGGGACGATGCCGGTCATGCCGGCGCTTTCGACACCAGGGTCAGCACGTCGTACTGCGCGACGAGGTCGTCGTGCTGGTTGAGGATCACGGCATCCCACCGCACCTCGCCGTAGTCGTCAGTCTCGCGCGGGGTGATCTGCTTGGCGGTGAGCGTCACCCGGATCTCGTCGCCGGGCGACACCGGCGTGACGAACCGCAGGTTCTCGAGCCCGTAGTTGGCGAGCACGGGGCCCGGCCCGGGGTCGACGAACAGCCCCGCCGCCCACGACACGAGCAGGTAGCCGTGCGCGACGCGCCCCGGGAAGAACGGGTTCGCGGCGGCGGCCTCCTCGTCCATGTGCGCGTAGAACGTGTCGCCGGTGAAGTGCGCGAACGTCTCGATGTCGTCCAGGGTCACCTCGCGGGTGGCCGAGGCGAGCTGGTCGCCGATGCGCAGCTCGGTGAGGGACTTGCGGAAGGGATGCCGGTCGGCCCGCGTGTCGGCGCCGGTGTGCCAGACCCCGGTGAGCACCGTGAGCATCTCGGGCGAGCCCTGCACGCCGGTGCGCTGCATATGGTGCAGCACGGCGCGGATGCCGCCCAGCTCCTCTCCCCCGCCGGCGCGGCCAGGGCCGCCGTGCACGAGGTGCGGCACAGGGGCGCCGTGCCCGGTCGAGGTGCGCGCATCTGTGCGGTCCAGCAGCAGCACACGTCCGTTGTAGGCGGCGATGCGGGCCGTCAGCTCGGCGGCGGCGGCTGGGTCGTGTGTGGCGACGCTCGTCACGAGGGAGCCGCCGCCGCGGGCGACGAGGTCGGCAGCCTCGCTGAGGGTGTCGTAGGCGAGGACGCTGGTGACGGGCCCGAAGGCTTCGAGGTCGTGCACGGCGGGGGTGTCGCTCCGCCCGAACCCGAGCACCATCGGTGCCACGAACGCACCGTCGGGCGCGAGGCCGGTGCTGCCGTCGGCATGCACGACCTCGGGGGTATCGGTGGATCCGAGCAGCAGGGTGCCGCCGGCATCCATCAGTCTCTCCACCTGCCGCAGCACCTCGTCGCGCTGCGCCACCGAGACCAGCGGCCCCATCGTCACGTTCTCGGCGTGCGGGTCACCGACGACGACACGCTCGTCGATCTTCGCGCCCAGCGCCGCGACCACGTCGTCGACGAGGCCCGTCGGCACGATCGCGCGGCGGATCGCCGTGCACTTCTGCCCGGCCTTCGTGGTCAGCTCGACCAGCAGCTGCTTCACATACGCGTCGAACTCGGGCGTGCCGGGCGTCGCGTCGGGGCCGAGGATCGACGCGTTGATCGAATCGGTCTCGCTCGTGAAGCGGACGTCGGGGGATGCCTGGGCCCGCAGCCGCTCGGCCGTCGAGGCGCTGCCGGTGAACCCGACGAGATCGCCCAGGCCGAGGTGGTCGAACAGCCCCGGCACCGATCCGCTCACCAGCTGCAACGAGCCCACGGGCAGGAGGCCGGACTCGACGAGGATGCGCACCCACGCCTCGGCGATGTAGGCGGTGGGCGTGGCGGGTTTGACAACGCTCGGCACCCCGGCGAGGAACGCCGGCGCGAACTTCTCGAGCGCCCCCCACATCGGAAAGTTGAAGGCGTTGACCTGCACCGCGACGCCGGGTAGCCGCGTGTACATATGCCGCCCGAGGAATGACCCGTCCTTCGACAGCGGCTCGACCGGTCCGTCGAGGTAGACCTGCCCGTTGGGCAGCTCGCGACGACCCTTCGACGAATACGTGAACAGCACGCCGATGCCGCCGTCCACGTCGCTCAGCGAGTCCCGACGGGTGGCGCCGGCGCACAGCGAGAGGTCGTACAACTCGTCTTTGCGGTCGTTCAGAGCGGTGCCGAACTGCTTCAGCAGCAGTGCCCGCTGGTGGAACGTCAGCGCGCCGAGGCTCTGCTGCCCCACCGTGCGCGCGTGGTCGAGCACGACGGCGAGGTCGAGCCCCTCCGCGCTGATCCGGGCGACGCGGGCGCCGGTCGAGGCGTCCCGCACCACGGTCCCGGCGCCTGTCCCCCCGCCCCTTGAGTCTGTCGAAGGGGTCCACCAGCCGTCCCGCACGTAACTGGGCAGGATGTCGATCATTCGTCACTCCATTCGTAGAAGCCGCGGCCGCTCTTGCGCCCGAGGCGACCCTCGGCCACCATGCGGCGCAGCAGCGCGGGCGGTGCGAAACGGTCGCCGAGCTTCGCGTGCAGCTCCTCGGCGATGCCCAGGCGCACATCCAGCCCGACGATGTCGGTGGTGCGCAGGGGCCCTGCCGGATGCCGGTAGCCGAGCTCCATGGCCGCGTCGATGTCGGCGGGGCTCGCCACGCCGCCCTCGACCATGCGGATCGCCTCGAGCGCCAGCGCGACACCGAGCCGGCTCGACGCGAAGCCCGGTGCATCGCGCACGACGATGGGCGTCTTGCCGAGTGCCGTCACCCAGGCCCGGGCCTGGGCCTCGAACTGCGGATCGGTGGCCGCACCGACGACCACCTCGACGAGGGTCGATGCCGGCACGGGGTTGAAGAAGTGCAGCCCGAGGAAGCGCGCGGGCCGGTCGAGGGCGTCGGCGAGATCATCGATCGAGATGGACGAGGTGTTCGAAGCGAGCACGGCGTCGGGCGTGAGGGATGCCTCGGCCCGCCGCAGCGCCTCGAGCTTCAGCTCACGGTCTTCGGGCACCGCCTCGACGACGAGGCCGCAGCCGGGGAACGCTGTCGTGTCCACGGCGGTGCGCAGCATCCCGTTGTACAGGTCCCTGCTTCCCGCGGCGCCGCGCGCGAGCGAACGGTCGACGCTGTCGAGCACGCGGGTGCGGGCGGATGCCGAGGCCTGCGCATCACGCTCGACCACCGTCACCTCGCACCCGGCAAGCAGGAAGGCGTGCGCGATCCCCGCACCCATCCGGCCTCCGCCGAGCACGCCTACTCGTGGGGGAAGACTCACCGTTCCCTCCCCGCCCTCTGTTCGCTCCCCGAGCCTGTCGAAGGGCGCTCCAGGAACGCGGTCATGCGGTGGTGCTTCTCGGGGCTCTCGAACAGCTCGGCCTGCAGGGCCAGCACGGCCTCGACGTCGTGGCCGGCGCGCAGCGCCCGCTTGGTGTGCTGTGTGGCGAGCGGGTCGTTGGTGGCGATGCGATCGGCGAGGGCGTGCGCGGCATCCATCAATTCGTCCACCGGATGCACCGCCGATACGACGCCCCACGCGAGTGCCGTGCCGGCGTCGAGTACGCGACCGGTCAGCAGCAGTTCGGCGGCGCGCGCCTCGCCCACGATCGCGGGCAGCCGCCATGTCGCACCGGCCGCGGCCACGATGCCGAGCCCGGTCTCGGGGTTGCCGATCTTCAGGTCCGGCGACGCGATGCGCAGATCGGCAGCATAGGCCAACTCGGCGCCACCGCCGAGTGCATAGCCGTCGATCGCCGCGATGACCGGCATCGGCAGATCGCGGATGCGCTCGAACAACCGCGTGTTGATGCCCTCGAGCGCGTCAGCGGCACCGCGCTCGCGCAGCTGGGCGATGTCGGCTCCCGCGGCGAACACACCGCCGGAGCCCGTGACGATGAGCACCCGCGGGTCGGCTTCCAACTCTGCGCACAGCGCGTGAAGGCGGTCGACGAGGTCCTGGTCGATCGCGTTGCGCGCCGCCGGGCGATCGAGCGTCGCGACCACGCGGTCGGCGCGCCGATCGACGTGCAGCGGCTCGGCATCTCGTCGCTGTTCGACCATCGGCATCCCCTCGACCCGCCCCGATGCGGACCTCGCCCAGAATAGCAGACCGTTCGTTCAGTAATCGGGTGGGCATCGGCGGCCCGCGCGAGGGAGTGCCAGACTGTCCCCGTGACCTCCCGCACCGACCTCGCCGACCCGCGCCCGCGCCGCGGCCGTCCGGGCTACGACCGCGATCAGGTGCTCGCCGCCGCCGTGCAGCTGTTCAACGAGCAGGGCTACGACGCGACGTCGGTGGCGGATGTCGCATCCCGACTGGGACTCACGAAGTCGGCGCTCTACCACCACTTCGCATCGAAGGAGGAGCTGCTGCGCCTCGCACTCGACGATGCACTCGACGCCCTCGAGCACGCGCTCGATCGCGCGGTGGCCGACTCCGGTACCACCTCCGACCACCTGCGTGGCGTCGTCGAGGGTGCAGTCGAAGTGCTCATCGCGCGGCAGCCGTCGGTGACGCTGCTACTGCGTGTGCGCGGCAACACGACCGTCGAGCAAGACGCGCTGCGGCGCCGGCGGGCGTTCGACCAGCGCGTGACGGCACTGGTCCGCGAAGCGCAGCATGAAGGG
This sequence comes from Microbacterium sp., assembly GCF_047971895.1. GTDB lineage: Bacteria > Actinomycetota > Actinomycetes > Actinomycetales > Microbacteriaceae > Microbacterium. Next base: position 16,383 of record NZ_JBKEAF010000093.1, on the reverse strand, counting down.
CTCCTGCGCACCGACATCGACGCCGCCGTCGCGACACGCCTGGTGTTCGGGATGGTCAACTCGCTCGTCGAGTGGTACCGCCCCGACGGCTCGGTCGACCCCGGCGAACTGGCCCGCGATGTGCTGACGGTCGCACTGGACGGGCTGCAGTCACCGGGCTGACGACGCTCAGCTCTGCAACGCCATGAACCCCTCGAAGAACGCCGCGAGCTCGACGGTCGCCGTCAACGGCAGCACATGTGCCACATACTGATCCGGCCGCACCACGACGATCACACCGTCGCGCGAGAGCCCGCGCTCCTCGAAGATGTCGGTCGGTGCCCACACCGTGGGCGCGGCGGCGAACACCTTCTCCCAGTCGCGCAGCGCCAACGGTCCCGACACCGGGCGGAACGCCGCCGGCACCTGGGTGACATCGATGTCGGCGAAGCTCTGCTGGTAGACGACCTTCACGTCGAAGACGGCGTCGGCGTCGGCGCCACGAGGCGTGTGGCGCACGACGGGCGACTCCGGCGAGGCCAGCCACTCGCCGAACGACTCGAGAGCGGATGACTCGCCCATGCCCGGCCGGTCGGCGAACGCGTAGATGCGCCACCGGCCGTCGGCGGGCGCGTGGTGACCGAGGTGCACGGCGTTGCCGTCGCTCACGAGGGTGACAGGCGACGACCTGAAGCGCTTGCCGATCGGGAACCCGGCCGCGAGCACCTGATGCTCGTCGGTGCCGGTGATCTGCGACGACGGGTACTGCGTCATGAAGCCCGACGGGAACTCTGCGGTCGCCAGGTAGTAGTTCGCGAGATCCTGCGGGTCCGAGATCTCCTCGGGCTTGCGTGCCATGAGGCTCGACCACTCGCGGTCGAAGTCGATGAGCTGCTGGGCCACCGGCTGGCGCTCATCGGAGTACGTGGACAGCAGCGATGCGGGGCTGAGACCGGTGAGCACGTGCCCGAGCTTCCAGCCCAGGTTGAAGCCGTCCTGCATCGACACGTTCATGCCCTGGCCGGCCTTCGCGCTGTGCGTGTGGCAGGCGTCGCCGGTGAGGAACACGCGCGGCTGCCGGTCGGAGTCGACGTCGACGTCGTCGAACTTGTCGGTGACCCGGTGCCCCACCTCGTACACACTGTGCCAGGCGACCTGCTTCACGTCGATCGAGAACGGATGCAGGATCTCGTTCGCCTTGCGGATGATCTCCTCGATCGGCGTCTGGCGCACGCGGTGGTCATCGTCCTCGGGCACCTCGCCGAGGTCGATGTACATGCGGCTGAGGTAGCCGCCCTCGCGGGGGATGTGCAGGATGTTGCCCGCTTCGGAGTTGATCGCGCACTTGGTGCGCCAGTCGGGGAAGTCGGTGTTGACGAGCACGTCCATGACGCCCCAGGCGTGGGCGGAGATGCCACAGAGGTGCTTGCGGCCGATCGCCTCGCGCACGCGGCTGCGCGCGCCGTCGCAGCCCACGACGTACTTCGCGCGGACGGTGCGCTCCGCCCCGCCGTCCACCAGCCGCACCTCGACGGGGTACTCGCCCTCCTCGTGCACGGTGAGCCCAGTGAACTCGATGCCGTAGTCGGGCGCGATGCGCCCGGGGCCGTGGGCGGCCGCCTCGGCGAAGTAGTCGAGCACGCGCGCCTGGTTGACGATGAGGTGCGGGAACTCGCTGATCTTCAGCCCGTAGTCCTCGGTGCGCGAGATGCGCACGATGTTCTGCGGGTTTGCGGGGTCGGGGCCCCAGAAGTTCATCCAGCCGATGTTGTAGGCCTCGGCGATGATGCGCTCGGCGAAGCCGAACGCCTGGAAGGTCTCGACGCTGCGCGGTTGGATGCCGTCGGCCTGGCCGAGCACGAGCCGCCCCTCGCGCTCCTCGACGACGCGTGTGATCACATCGGGGAACTGCGACATCTGCGCGGCCAGCAGCATGCCCGCCGGCCCGGAGCCGACGACGAGCACGTCGACCTCGTCCGGGACGTCGGCGGGGCGGTCGACGCCGGCGCCTTCGGCGGGGAGGACCAGCGGGTCCCCCGAGACGTATCCGTGGTGGTGGAACTGCATTCGCCCTCTCCCTTACGCTTTCGCGAGCCCGTAGACGGGGCTCTTCGCCTGCTCGGCCTCGTGATCGGGGCCGAGCGGGATGCCCGAGCGGTCGCGCAGCAGCAGCGTCGCGATGAGGCCGATTGCGGTCATGCCGAGCAGGTACCAGGTGACCGACTCGGTCGATCCGGTGGCCTGCACGAGCGCCTGCGCGATGGTGGGCGCGAAGGCCCCGCCGACGATCGCGCCGATCGCGTACGAGATCGACACGCCCGAGAAGCGGATGCTGGCCGGGAACAGCTCCGTGTAGAGCGCCGCCTGCGGGCCGTAGGTGAAGCCGAGCCCGATCGTCAGGATCGCCAGACCCGCGAACAGCAGCCAGACGTTGCCGGTGTTCACGAGTGGGAAAAGCGCAAGCACGCCGCCCAACTGCAGGACCCATCCGATGATGTACGTGGAACGCCGGCCGATCCTGTCGGCGATCCAGCCGGCGAACAGCGTCGACAGCAGCCACACGACGGCCGAGCCGGTGACCGCCCAGAGCACGGGACCGCGCTCGAGCTGCAGCGGGCCGTCGGGGTTGGTGGCGTAGCCCTGGATGTACCCGCCGGTGGTCATGTAGCCGACGGCGTTGTTGCCGGCGAACACGAGGGCGGCGATGATCACGAGCAGCAGGTGCTTCTTGAACAGCTGCACGATCGGCATCTGCGCCTTCTCCTTGCGCTCGGCCAGCTCCGCGAACACCGGGCTCTCTTCGACGCGGCGGCGCACGTAGTAGCCAACGACGATGAGCACGACGCTGAGCAGGAAGGGGATGCGCCAGCCCCAAGCGACGAAGGCATCGCCGGGGGCGATGATCGCCATGAGCGCCATGATTCCCGAGGCGAGCAGCAGACCCAGCGGCACACCGATCTGCGGCGACGCGCCGAAGATACCACGACGGGTCCTCGGCGCGTGCTCGACGGCCATGAGCACGGCCCCGCCCCATTCACCGCCGGCCGAGACGCCCTGCAGGATGCGCAGCAGCACGAGCAGGATCGGTGCGAACACGCCGATGACCTCAACCGTGGGCAGCACGCCGATGAGGGTCGTGGCCACGCCCATCAGGATCAGAGTGAGCATCAGTACGAACTTGCGGCCGTACTTGTCGCCGAGGTGCCCGGCGAGGAATGCGCCCAGCGGGCGGAACAGGAAGCTCACGCCGACCGTCGCGAACGAGATCAGCAGGCTGTTCGCGCCGAGGCCGGCGAAGAACAGCTGCCCGAAGACGAGGCCGGCCGCCGAGGCGTAGACGAAGAAGTCGTACCACTCGACGGTGGTGCCGATGACCGTGGCGAACACGACACGGCGGCGATCCCTGGGGGATGAGATGGTGCCCGTGGGGGTGAACCCGGGCGGTGGTGTCGCGGACATGTGGACTCCTTCATCTGTGGCGACGGCTGTGTCGGGGATTCCGGGGCGGGTCTGCACGCCACTTGCCGGAACACCGACGATCATATACGATTTCAGATACAACGCAAGGGGCGAAGGAGCTTCATGACCACCGACATCGACGCGGCGAACACCGATCCCCGGTTCTCGGGGCTGCCCGGCCGGCCCGGGAAGATCATCGCGGTGCACCTGAGCTATGCCTCCCGTGCCGACCAGCGCGGGCGCCGCCCGGCCGCACCCTCTTACTTCTTCAAGGCATCCAGTTCGGTCGCCGCGTCCGGCGGCGTCGTCGAGCGCCCGCGCGGCACCGAGCTGCTGGCCTTCGAGGGCGAGATCGCACTGGTCATCGGCACGCCGGCCCGCGACGTGCCGCTCGCCGACGCGTGGGGGCACGTGGCCTGGGTCACGGCCGCCAACGACCTCGGCGTCTACGATCTGCGCGCGAACGACAAGGGTTCGAACGTGCGCTCGAAGGGCGGCGACGGCTTCACGCCGATCGGCCCCGGCCTCATCGACGCCCGTACGGTCGACCCGGGTGCGCTGCGCGTGCGCACGTGGGTCAACACCGCACTCGTGCAGGACGACACGACCGCGGGCCTCATCTTCCCGCTCGCACAGTTCGTCGCCGACCTGTCGCAGCATTTCACGCTCGAGACCGGCGACGTGATCCTCACCGGCACCCCGGCCGGCTCGTCGGTGCTCGTGCCCGGCGACGTCGTCGAGATCGAGGTCGACTCCCCCGCCACCGGCGCGACGTCCGGCCGTCTGGTCACCACGGTCGCCCAGGGCGATGGCCCCGGGTACGACGAGGCGATCGGATCGCTCCCATCCGTCGATGATCAGCAGCGAGCGGATGCCTGGGGCACCCCCTCCGCCAAAACTCCTGTTCTGGCCGAGGCAGGAGAATCTGAAGCAGATGACCCTGTGCACACCAGAACAGGAGTTTCGGCGAGTGGTGGGCTGGCGCCCGAGCTGCGCGACAAGCTCCGGCGATGCCCGGTCGCGGGTCTTTCCGGCCAGCTGCGCAAGCGCGGGCTGAACAATGTGTCGATCGACGGTGTGCGCCCGCTGCATCCCACCGCCAAACTCGTGGGCATCGCCACGACGCTGCGCTTCGTCCCCGGCCGCGAAGACCTCTTCACCAGCCACGGCGGCGGCTACAACGCCCAGAAGCGCGCGTTCGACGCGGCCGGCCCCGACGAGGTGCTCGTGATCGAGGCGCGCGGCGAGACCGGCTCCGGCACGCTCGGCGACATCCTCGCCATCCGCGCCCACGCCGCGGGCGCCGCCGGCATCGTCACCGACGGCGGCGTGCGCGACATCGACGCGGTGACCGCGGTCGGCATCCCGGTGTACACGAGCGGAGCCCACCCCGCGGTGCTCGGCCGCAAGCACGTGCCATGGGACACCGGCATCGCCGTCGCGTGCGGCGGTGCGACCGTGGTGCCCGGCGACATCATCGTCGGTGACGCCGACGGCGTCATCGTGATCCCCGCCGACCTCGCCGAAGAGGTGGTCGACGCCGCGCTCGCGCAGGAGGACGAGGACGCCTGGATCGCCGCGCGCGTCGCCGAGGGCCACCCCGTCGACGGACTCTTCCCGATGAACGCCGAGTGGCGTGCGAAGTACGAGGTCGAGACGGCAGGCGATCGATGACCGACCTCACCGCGGCGACGGCGGGCACACTCAGCAAGTCGCAGCGTGCCTACCAGTGGATCAAGACGCGCATCTCGCGCCAGGACTTCACGCCGGGCTACCGCCTCGTGCTGGGCACGATCGCCGCCGACCTCGGCATGAGCGTCGTACCGGTGCGCGAGGCGATCCGCCAGCTCGAGGCCGAGGGTCTTGTCACGTTCGAGCGCAACGTGGGCGCGCGCGTATCGATGGTCGACGACTCGGAGTACCGGTTCAGCATGCAGGCGCTCAGCATCCTCGAGGGGGCCACCACCGCGCTGGCGGCACGCAACCTCACCGAGGAAGACGTGCGCGCCGCCCGCGCGATCAACGAGCAGATGGCCGCGACGCTCGCGGATTTCGATCCTCGCCGGTTCACCGCTCTGAACCAGCAGTTCCACGCCGCACTGTTCACCAAGTCTGCCAACCCTCGCATGCTCGATCTCGTCAATGCCGAGTGGGCGCGTCTCGGACACCTGCGCGATTCGACGTTCAGCTTCGTGCCAGGGCGCGCGCAGGAGTCGGTGATCGAGCACGAAGAGATCCTGCAGCTCATCGAGGCCTCCGCCCCGCTGCGCACGATCGAGAAGGCCGCCCGGCGGCACCGGGCGGCGACCCTCGACGCCTATATGACCCACGAACACGCGGACGACACCCTGGGGCTGCCCAAGCTGTCCCCCCGAGAAGGAGAGAACGATGACTGATCCCGCGCTCCAGGCACGCCACGTGCCCGCCGAGCTGCCCGAGCGCCTGCAGCACTACATCGACGGCGCGTACGTCGATTCGCTCGACGGCGACACGTTCGGTGTGCTCGAACCGGTCTCCAACGAGGTGTACGTGCAGGCGGCCTCGGGCAAACCGGCCGACGTCGACCGCGCCGTGCAGGCCGCCCGGCGTGCATTCACCGAGGGCCCGTGGCCGCGCATGCTCCCCCGCGAGCGCTCGCGCGTGCTGCACAAGATCGCCGACATCGTCGAGTCCCGCGACGCGCGGCTGGCCGAGCTCGAGAGCTTCGACTCGGGCCTTCCGATCAGCCAGGCGCTGGGGCAGGCCCGGCGCGCGGCCGAGAACTTCCGGTTCTTCGCCGACCTGATCGTGGCGCAGTCCGACGACACCTACAAGGTGCCGGGCCGGCAGATCAACTACGTCAACCGCAAGCCCATCGGCGTCGCGGGCCTGATCACGCCGTGGAACACGCCGTTCATGCTGGAGTCGTGGAAGCTGGCACCGGCACTGGCGACCGGCAACACGGTGGTGCTCAAGCCCGCCGAGTTCACGCCGCTGTCGGCGTCGCTGTGGGCGGGCATCTTCGAAGAGGCAGGGCTCCCGCAGGGCGTGTTCAATCTGGTGAACGGCTTCGGCGAAGAGGGCTACGCGGGCGACTCGCTGGTCAAGCACCCGGACGTGCCACTCATCTCGTTCACGGGCGAGAGCCGCACCGGCCAGCTCATCTTCGGCAACGCGGCGCCGTTCTTGAAGGGCCTGTCGATGGAGCTGGGCGGCAAGAGCCCGGCGGTCGTGTTCGCGGATGCCGATCTGGATGCCGCGATCGACGCCACCGTCTTCGGGGTCTTCTCCCTCAACGGCGAGCGCTGCACGGCCGGCAGCCGCATCCTCGTGCAGCGTGAGGTCTACGACGAGTTCGTGGAGCGATATTCCGCGCAGGCGCAGCGCGTGAAGGTCGGCTACCCGCACGACCCGGCGACCGAGGTGGGCGCGCTCGTGCACCCCGAGCACTTCGAGAAGGTCATGAGCTACGTCGAGATCGGCAAGACCGAGGGCCGGCTGGTCGCCGGCGGCGGGCGCCCCGAGTCCTTCCCCGAGGGCAACTTCGTCGCCCCGACCGTCTTCGCCGACGTACCATCGACCGCGCGCATCTTCCAGGAGGAGATCTTCGGCCCGGTCGTCGCGATCACGCCGTTCGACACCGACGAGGACGCGCTGGCCCTGGCCAATGACACGAAGTACGGCCTGGCTGCCTACATCTGGACCAACGACCTCAAGCGCGCGCACAACTTCGCGCAGGCGGTCGAGGCGGGCATGGTGTGGCTCAACTCGAACAACGTGCGCGACCTGCGCACTCCGTTCGGCGGCGTCAAGGCGTCGGGCCTCGGGCACGAGGGCGGGTACCGCTCGATCGATTTCTACACCGACCAGCAGGCCGTGCACATCACGCTCGGCGACGTACACAACCCCAGTTTCGGAAAGCAGAAGCAAGGACACTGACATGACCAATCGCGACGAGATGACGCTGACCTCTTCAGGCTTCTACCAGAGCGCCGAAGCGCCGATCCACTCGAAGAACCCGGTGCCGACACCGAAGGCACCCGCCCCCGACATCCTGCGCTGCGCGTACATGGAGCTCGTGGTGACCGACCTCGCCGCATCGCGCGCGTTCTACGTCGACGTGCTCGGCCTCACCGTCACCGCCGAGGACGACGAGGTGATCTACCTGCGCTCGCTGGAGGAGTTCATCCACCACAACCTCGTGCTGCGCAAGGGCCCGGTTGCGGCCGTCGCCGCGTTCTCGTACCGGGTGCGCACGCCCGAGGACCTCGACAAGGCCGTCGCGTTCTACGAGGAGCTCGGCTGCGAGGTGCGCCGCAACCCCGACGGCTTCGTCAAGGGCATAGGCGATGCGGTGCGCGTGGTCGACCCGCTCGGCTTTCCGTACGAGTTCTTCCACGATGTCGAGCACGTCGAGCGCCTCGCATGGCGTTACGACCTGTACACCCCGGGTGCGCTGGTGCGCCTCGACCACTTCAACCAGGTCACCCCCGACGTGCCGCGGGCCACGAAGTTCATGCAGGACCTCGGCTTCCGCGTGACCGAGGACATCCAGGACGAAGAGGGCACCGTGTACGCCGCGTGGATGCGTCGCAAGCCCACCGTGCACGACACAGCCATGACCGGCGGCGACGGCCCCCGCATGCACCACGTCGCATTCTCCACCCACGAGAAGCACAACATCCTCGCCATCTGCGACAAGATGGGCGCGCTGCGCATCTCGGACCGCATCGAACGGGGCCCCGGCCGGCACGGCGTGTCGAACGCGTTCTACCTGTACCTGCGCGACCCCGACGGGCACCGGGTTGAGATCTACACGCAGGACTACTACACCGGTGACCCCGACAACCCGGTCGTCACGTGGGATGTGCACGACAACCAGCGCCGCGACTTCTGGGGAAACCCCGTCGTCCCCTCCTGGTACACCGAGGCATCCCTCGTCCTCGATCTCGACGGCAACCCGCAGCCGCTCGTCACGCGCGAGGAGGACAACGAGCTGGAGGCCACCATCGGCGCTGACGGCTTCTCCTACACGCGCCGGGGCGAGGAGGAGATGCCGGCGTGGAAGCAGGGCGAGTACAAGCTCGGCCACCAGCTGTAGGAGAAGCGGATGCTTGACGCCGACACGGTCGCGCAGATCGCCGCCGAACTCGCCGAGGCCGACCGCACGCACGGGGTCATCCCCCGGATCACCGCGCGCTACCCCGACGCGAAGATCGAGGACTCGTACGCGATCCAGGGGGTGTGGCGCGACGCGAACCTCGCGGCGGGCCGCACCCTCGTCGGCCGCAAGATCGGGCTGACCTCGAAGGCGATGCAACAGGCGACCGGGATCACCGAGCCCGACTACGGCGTCATGTTCGACGACACCGTGTATCCCAGCGGGAGCGACATCCCGTTCGACCACTTCTCGAACGTGCGCATCGAGGTCGAGCTCGCCTTCGTGCTGAAGGCGCCGCTCGAGGGCCCCGACTGCACACTCGCCGACGCCCTCGCCGCGACCGACGTCGTCGTCCCTGCTCTCGAGGTGCTCAACTCGCACATCGAGCTCGAGGGCCGCACGATCGTGGACACGATCAGCGACAACGCGGCCTACGGTGCGATGGTGCTCGGCGACACGCGCAGGCGCCCCGACGAGGTCGACCTGCCGTGGGTGCCGGGCGTGCTGTACCGCAACGGCGAGGTGGAGGAGACCGGCGTCGCCGCCGGCGTGCTCGGCCACCCAGCGACCGGGGTGGCGTGGCTGGCGAACAAGTTCCACCAGCACGGTGCCAGACTCGAGGCGGGCGAGATCATCCTCGCCGGGTCGTTCACACGGCCCATGTGGGTCGAGCGCGGCGACACGGTGCGCTGCGACTATGGACCGATGGGAGTCGTCACATGTCGCTTCGTCTGAGCCCGACCTTCCGCGACGTGCTGGCCCACCGCTCCTCACCGCTCGCGGGCGTCTGGGTGTGCAGCGGCAGCCCCCTGGTCGCAGAGATCTGCGCCGGCTCGGGCATGGACTGGCTGCTCGTCGACGGTGAGCACTCCCCGCTCGGGCTTGAGTCGATCGTGGCGATCCTGCAGGCATCAGCCCCGTACCCGATCACCCCGGTCGTGCGCGTGCCGTCGGCCGATCCAGTGACGCTCAAGCAGGTGCTGGACCTGGGGGCGCAGAACGTGCTGGTGCCGATGATCTCGTCGGGAGACGAGGCGCGCGCCGTCGTCGAGGCGGTACGGTACCCGCCGCGCGGGCGGCGCGGGGTCGGCTCGGCACTGGCCCGCTCGGCGCGCTGGAACCGCGTCGACGACTACCTCGCGAACGCCGACGAGCACGTGTCGCTGACCGTGCAGATCGAGACCGCCTCGGGCGTCGACGCGGCCGCCGAGATCGCCGCTGTCGACGGCGTCGATGCGGTGTTCGTCGGCCCGAGCGACCTCGCGGCGTCCATGGGCTTGCTCGGCGAGCAATCGCACCCGGATGTCACCGCCGCCGTGCTGCGCACGTTCGCCGCCGTGCACGCCGCCGGCACGCCGGTGGGCGTGAACGCGTTCGACCCCACCATGGCGCAGTCCTATGTCGATGCCGGCACGGACTTCCTCGCCGTCGGCGCCGACGTCGCGCTGCTGGCCCGCGGCTCAGAGGCGCTCGCCGCGCGCTGGGCCGCCGCATCCGGTTCCGAGCGCGCCTCCTACTGACAGTGGCCGCGGGCACGGAATCCGTGACAATCTGGACGCATGAAGAAGTGGATCGTGCGGTTCGTCTCACTGCTCGTGTTCAACGTCGTGGTGCTGCTGATCGTCGGCTGGTTCACGCCCGCGCGCGTGGGCTGGGCTGCGCTGTGGGCGGGCATCGTCATGACCGCGCTGGTGATCTGGGTCAAGCCGCTCATCGCGAAGTGGTTCGGGTCGATGGCGGCCAAGGGTGCCGAGGGTCGCTCGAAGCTGGGCGAGAAGCTCGTGGGCATCGGGCTCGCGGTCGCGATCGCGTTCATCGTCTGGATCCTCACGGTGATCCTGTCGGGCGTCACGATCCGCGGATTCTTCCTGGGCTACATCCTGCCACCGCTCATCCTGCTGGTCGGCTGGGCGATCTACGATCTCATCGACGACAAGGTCGAGGCCACGGCCGGCGAGCTGTACGACAAAGCCACCGGATCGACAAAGACGGTGGATGCCGCGCCCGCTCCGCCGTCGCCCCAGGCACAGGCGGCGCGCCATGAGCTCAAGGACGGACTCACCGAGGAGCAGCGCCGCATGCTCGACAGCCTGTAACAATCCGTCTCCGGTGCGCCCGACATCCCGCCGTCGACGCAAGAATGGGGGAATGTCCCGCTCCGTCTGGCGCTCGCTCGCCGCCGTCTCCGCCGTCACCGTCGCGCTGAGCCTCGCCGGCTGCAGCGCCGCCAGCACCGACGACGAGGGCTACCTCACTCCCGGGAAGTTCACGATCGCCACCGGCGAGATCGCGTACTACCCGTACGTGATCGACGACGACCCGGCATCCGGGGAGGGCTTCGAGGCCGCTGTCGCCTACGCCGTGGCCGACAAGCTGGGCTTCGCCCCCGAGGACGTCGAGTGGGTGCGCACGAGCTTCGAGTCGGCGATCGCGCCCGGCCCGAAGAGCTTCGACGTCAACATCCAGCAGTACACGATCACCGACGAGCGCACGCAGGCTGTCGATTTCTCGTCATCGTACTACCAGGCCAGTCAGGCGGTCGTCGCGATCGAGGGCGGTGCCGCCGACGGTGTCGACTCGATCGACGGTCTCAAGGACCTCGTGCTCGGCGCGATGGCCGGGTCGACCAGCGCCGCCACGATCGAGGAGGCCGTGCAGCCGAACGTCGACCCGCAGCTGTACAACTCGAACGAGGACGCGGTCGCCGCGCTGCAGGCGAACCAGATCGACGCGATCGTGCTCGACCTGCCGACCGCCTACTACGCGACGGGCGTGTACATCGAGGGTTCGTTCATCGTCGGCGAGCTGCCCGCGGCGGGCGTGCCCGACGAGTGGGGCCTGCTGCTGCCCAAGGATTCGCCGCTGACCGAGCGGGTCACCGCCGCACTGGACGAGCTGCGTGCCGACGGCACGCTGGCCGCGATCACCGACGAGTGGCTCGGTTCGGGTCAGGGCGTCACCCTGCTGCGGTGACGTCGCGCTAGCGTCGTTCCGTGACCACGCACCAGCCCAGCGCGCTCGAGCTCGATCGGCGCGCCTACCGTCGACGCCGCTCGCAGCAGTCGGTGCTCGTTGCGATCGCCTCGACGGTCGCGTTCGCGGCGATCGTGTGGGCGATCGTGATCAACACGCCCGCCTGGTCGGACGTGCAGCGCGCGTTCTTCGACCCGGCCGTCGCCCTGCAGGCCCTACCGCGGGTGTGGGACGGCTTCCTGCTGAACCTGCAGGTTCTGGGCCTGTCGGTCGTGACCGTCGGGGTCTGCTCCCTGCTGCTCGCCGTGCTGCGCACGCTCCGCGGGCCGGTGTTCTTCCCCCTGCGGGTGCTGGCCGCCGCCTACACCGACATCTTCCGCGGGCTGCCGTTCATCATCGTGCTGTTCCTGTTCGGCTTCGGTCTGCCGACGCTGGTCGGCACGCGCATCCATCCGATCGTGCTGGGCACCCTGTGCGTGACGCTCACCTACTCGGCCTACGTGGCCGAGGTGATCCGCGCGGGCATCGAGGCGGTGCATCCGTCGCAGCGCCTGGCCGCCCGCGCGCTCGGCCTCGGGTATGTCGCGACGCTGCGCCGCGTCGTGCTGCCGCAGGCGCTGCGCAAGATGACGCCGCCGCTCATGAACGACTTCGTCGCGATGCAGAAGGATGTCGGGCTCATCTCGATCCTGGGCGCGGTCGACGCCGTGCGCGCCGCACAGATCGTGACCGCGCAGACGTACAACTTCACGCCGTATGTGGTCGCCGGCATCCTGTTCATCCTGCTCGCGATCCCCACCATCCGACTCACCGATTGGTACACCGCGCGCCTGCGCGAGCGCGAGCAGACGGGGTCGCTGCTGTGAGCGCGCTGCTGCGGGCCGTCGACCTGTACAAGTCGTTCGGCGACAAGCCGGTGCTGCAGGGCGTATCGCTCACGCTCGCGTCGCACGAGGTCGTCGCGATCATCGGCGCGAGCGGCTCGGGCAAATCCACGCTGCTGCGCTGTCTCAACCTGCTCGAGCCGATCGACGACGGGCAGATCCTGCTCGGGGCGCAGGACATCTCCGACCCCCGCGTCGACGCCAACCGGGTGCGCTCCCGGTTCGGCATCGTGTTCCAGAGCTACAACCTCTTCCCGCACCTGTCGGTGCTCGACAACGTGACGCTCGCGTCACGGGTGGTGAAGCGGATGCCACGGGCCGCTGCGGATGCCCGGGGCCTCGCGCTGCTCGACCGGGTGGGCCTGGCCGGCCAGGCCCGCGAGCACCCCGATCGGCTGTCGGGTGGTCAGCAGCAGCGGGTCGCCATCGCACGTGCCCTGGCCACCGACCCCGAGGTGCTGCTGCTCGATGAGATCACCTCCGCGCTCGATCCAGAGCTCGTCGGTGAGGTGCTCGAGCTCGTGCGCCGTCTGGCGGCGGAGGGGACGACGATCCTCATGGCGACGCACGAGATGGCGTTCGCGCGCGATGTCGCCCATCGCGTCGTGGTCCTCGACGCGGGCCGCATCGCCGAGCAGGGCACCCCGGCCGAGGTCTTCGGCGCGCCGCGCGAGGCGCGCACGCGCGCGTTCCTCGCCCGTTTCACGGCCTGATCGGGTCAGGGGCACTGTTCGCTGTCGGAGGCTTCACCTGCACGCGCTGACATGCCTGGCCTCGAGACCGAGGCGCCGACCCCGCACGTGCCGGCGCGCGGCATGCGCACGTTCGTGCACGTGCTGGTCGACACGGCCGCCGCGAACATCACGACGGCGGGCCGTGGTTCTGGCTGTGCGCGGGGCTCATCACGGTGGTGGCCGCTCTCCTCGCCTTCACGACGAGGCCGTACCGCCTGCTGTCGGCGATGTATCGCACGACGCCCGGCGCGACAGAGCCCGCCACGTCGGCAGAGGGCGCCGCCGGCCCCGGAGTGACCATCTCCCCGGCGTCGCGCGGCGGCGTTGCGGGCTAAGCCGCGGTGGCCGCGCGCTCGGCCGCCTCGACCACGTTCGTCATCAACAGGGCGACGGTCATCGGCCCTACCCCGCCGGGATTCGGCGACAGGTACCCGGCGACCTCGTCGACGCCTGGTGCGACGTCGCCGTAGACGCGGCTCTTACCGGTCGCGGGGTCGGTCTTGCGCGTCACGCCGACGTCGAGCACGGCGGCCCCGGGCTTGACGTCTTCGGGCCGCACGAGGTGGGCGACGCCCGCACCGGCGACGATGACATCGGCCTGCCGCAGATACGGCGACAGGTCGGGAGTACCTGTGTGCACCTGCGTCACGGTGGCGTTGACGTCGCGGCGGGTCAGCAGCAGCCCCATCGGCCGGCCGATCGTCACCCCGCGGCCCACGACGACCACGTGCTTGCCGGTGAGGTCGTAGTCGTTGCGTCGCAACAGCTCGATGACCCCGCGCGGTGTGCACGGCAGCGGGGTGGTGATGGGCTCGTTGACGTTGAGCACCAGGCGGCCGAGGTTCGTCGGGTGCAGCCCGTCGGCGTCCTTGGCCGGGTCGATGCGCTCGAGGATCGCATCGGTGTCGAGGTGCTTCGGCAGGGGCAACTGCACGATGTACCCGTGGCAGGCGGGGTCGTCGTTGAGCGCTTCGATGGCCGCTTCGACCTCTGCCTGGGTGGCATCGGCGGCCAGTTCGACCTGGATCGAGTTCATGCCGATCTCTTCGGACTGCCGATGCTTCATCCCGACGTACAGCTGCGAGGCCGGGTCGGCGCCGACGAGCACCGTCGCGATGCCCGGCACGATGCCACGCTCGCGCAGTGCTGCGACACGCTCGCGCAGCTCGGTCTTGATCGCGGCTGCCGCCGCCTTGCCGTCGAGCTTCTGTCCACTCATCGATCACTCCCCGCTCGCAAAATACCTATATTCATAGTGATACCCTCCCACTCCCCCGTCAACCCATCGCACCCAACCTCTACCGCCCGCAGCTCCTGCCGCCCCACCCCACTGGGACTGCTGAAGGTCTTGGTGACTCTTCTGGTTAGGCCGCGGACGCGGCCCGTGTGGTCATGATGGCTTCGAACTCGACTGGCGTCAAACGGCCGAGGGAACGCTGGCGTCGGCGACGGTGGTAGGTCGCTTCGATCCAGGTCACGATCGCCAGGCGCAGTTCGAGGCGGGTCGGCCAGGAGCGGGTGTTGAGCACGTTCTTCTGCAGCAGGGCGAAGAAGGACTCCATTGCGGCGTTGTCGCCGGCAGCGCCGACACGACCCATCGAGCCGACGAGGCCGTTCCGGTGCAATTCCAGCACGAAGCGGCGGCTTCGGAACTGGCTGCCCCTGTCCGAGTGGACGGTCGTTCCGACAGGTCGACGGCGTTGGACGGCCATCCGGAGGGCCGAGACGGCGAGGTCGGCGGTCATCCGATCGGCGATCGAGTACCCCACGATCCGGTTCGAGAACACGTCCTTGATTGCACAGCAGTAGAGACGGCCCTCGCCGGTCCAGTGCTCGGTGATGTCGGTCAACCAGAGCCGGTCGGGGGCGTCAGTGGTGAACACGCGTTGCACGCGATCGTCGTGGACCGGCGGGCCCGCCTTTATTCCCTTGCCTCGCTTCTTCCGGGCCGTCACCGAGACGATCTTGTTCTGCGAGCACACTCGCCACACCCGCCGCTCGGAGGCCTCGAACCCGAGATCGGCGAGCTCGTCTGCGATCAACCGATACCCGAAAGTCGGATCTTCCTGATGCGCGTCGCGGGCTGCGTCGATCAGATGCGCCTCGTCCCAGTCTCGATCCGAAACGGGGTCTTTCAGCCACCGGTAGTACGGCTGCTTCGCGATCTTCAACACCCGACACGTCACCGCGACCGGCACCCTGATCGGGGCGCCGGTCGCGGCCAGCTCGCGGACGAGCGGGTAGATCATTTTGGGAGAGCACCCTGCGACAGATATGCGGCCGCGCGACGCAGAACCTCGTTCTCCTGCTCGAGCAACCTGATCCGCTTTCTCGCTTCCCGCAGCTCCGCGTTCTCAGCCGCCGTCGATCCCGGCTTCACACCATCCTCAATGTCGGCTTTGCGGACCCAGTTTTGAACACACGTCTCAGAGATCCCGAAGTCCTTCGCGACCTGCGCGAACGACGCCTCACGGCGCCGCGCGATCGCGACGACATCATCTCGGAACTCCTTCGGATACGGCCTCGGCACAATGAACATCCTTCCAGCGGCGACCAGCGCCACCACAAGTCAGGAGTCACCTAAACCTTCAGCAGTCCCGACGCGCGACACACCGCTTTGTACCACCCGGCACCCTACTGCGCGCCCTCGGTTGGATGTGTGACGACACCGACCATAGACCCACCGTGACGCCGATCGGGTCTGAATCTTGATCAAAGGTGTATGCAGCCGCGCGCGCGGAGACCGTGGGGGTGGCGCCGCTACCACGCGTGGGTCGTGGACTACGTGTTAACACCAACTTCGAGCGCGGGTGCTCAAGTGCTGAGCGGCAGTGGGAGTTGGAGCTTGGCGAACCGCCGGCTGAGCTCAGGATCCCCAAGGGCACGGCTTCGCGCCAGGACAAGCGCGCCGACATCGCTCGCCGATGCGCCGAGCGTCGCCGGTCGCAAGACGAGCGCCTCACGAATGAATGGCGCCATCGAATGGCGAAGGTAGGACATGATTCCCTCGATGACCGTCATCGACGCGTGATGGGAACCAGCCTCGACTACCACAGCCGACGGATTCACGAACGTCGCGACGGGAGCGAGCGGGACAGCAATGGCTCGTCCAGCATCCTCCAGAACGCGACTTGGACCAGGCTCGCCTCCGTCGACAACATCGAGCAAGTCGGAGTAGCTCAGACTGGGTCCATACGCTGGGCGCAGAGGCTCG
>NZ_JBKEAF010000078.1:0-1527 GCF_047971895.1 Microbacterium sp. | reverse complement strand
CTGGTTGTAGGAGTTCCCCTGGTTGGACCGGGAGAACTTCATGATCTTGTACGTGCGGTTGCCGCCCTCGTCCTGGGCGACGGTCACGAGGTCGGCGGAGACCTCGGTGACGACGCCGGCCTTCTCGGCGCGGACGACGTCGCCGGAGTCGAGCGCCGCACGGTGCTCCATGCCGGTGCCGACGAAGGGGGCCTCGCTGCGCACCAGCGGCACGGCCTGACGCTGCATGTTCGCGCCCATGAGGGCACGGTTGGCGTCGTCGTGCTCGAGGAACGGGATGAGCGACGTCGCCACCGACACCATCTGGCGGGGCGAGACGTCCATGTACTGCACGCGCTCGGCGTCGACGAGCACGACCTCGGAGCCGCGGGGGCGCGCGAGCACCTGCTTCTCGGCGAACCTGCCCTCCTTGGTGAGCGGGGCGCCGGCCTGCGCGATGAGGTACTCGTCCTCCTCGTGCGCGGTGAGGTAGTCGACCTGGTCGGTGACCTTGCCGTCGACGACGCGGCGGTAGGGGGTCTCGATGAAGCCGAAGGCGTTGATGCGCGCGAAGGTTGCGAGCGCGCCGATCAGGCCGATGTTCGGGCCTTCCGGGGTCTCGATGGGGCACATGCGGCCGTAGTGCGAGGGGTGCACGTCGCGCACCTCGACGCCCGCGCGGTCGCGGCTCAGGCCGCCCGGGCCGAGGGCCGACAGGCGGCGCTAGTTGGTCAGGCCCGCGAGCGGGTTGTTCTGATCCATGAACTGCGACAGCTGCGAGGTGCCGAAGAACTCCTTGATCGCCGCCAGCACGGGGCGGGTGTTGATCAGGGTGTTCGGGGTGATCGCCTAGATGTCCTGGGTGGTCATGCGCTCGCGCACGACGCGCTCCATTCGGCTGAGGCCGGTGCGCACCTGGTTCTGGATCAGCTCGCCCACCGCGCGGATGCGGCGGTTGCCGAAGTGGTCGATGTCGTCGGTGTCTAGACGCACCTCGAACGGCTCGCCGTCGCGCACGCCGGGCAGGAACTCGGTGCCCGCATGCAGGCCCACGAGGTACTTGATCGTCGCGACGATGTCCTCGAGCGAGAGCACCGAGTCGGTGATCGGGGCGTCGAGGCCGAGCTTGCGGTTGATCTTATAACGGCCGACCTTGGCGAGGTCGTAGCGCTTGGGGTTGAAGTAGCTGTTGTCGAGCAGGGCGCGAGCGGCCTCGATGGCGACCTGCTCCCCCGGACGCTGCTTGCGGTAGATGTCCTTCAGCGCGTCTTCCTGGGTGACGATGCCGTCCTTCTCGAGCGTCACAGCGATCGACTCGTAGCCGGCGAACTCCTCGAGGATCTCGTCGCTCGTCATGCCGAGCGCTTTCAGGAACACGGTGACCGACTGCTTGCGCTTGCGATCGATGCGCACGCCGACCTGGTCGCGCTTGTCGATCTCGAACTCGAGCCACGCGCCGCGGCTCGGGATGATGCGAGCGGTGAAGACGTCCTTGTCGCTCGTCTTCTCCTGAGCGCGCTCGAAGTAGACGCCCGGGCTGCGCACCAG
>NZ_JBKEAF010000050.1:0-14349 GCF_047971895.1 Microbacterium sp. | reverse complement strand
GTCTGGTACCCGAGCGCCCGGAAGGCGCCGAGGTCGCGGGCGAGCGCGACCGGGTCGCACGCGACATAGACGATGGATGCCGGACCCAGCGCGACGATCTGCTCGACGACGTCGCGGCCCGCGCCGGCGCGCGGAGGGTCGAGCACGATCACCCCGTGTCGCAAGCGGTCGCGTTCGAAGGCCGTCGCCTGTGCCGTCCGTCGTGCGAGCCAGCGGTCCACTCGACCGGTCTCGGCGCGGGCTCGGGTGAAGCCGACGAGGTTCGCTTCGGCGTGTGCAGTGGCACGGCGATCGGACTCGACCGTCGTGATGCGGGCGGCTGGACCCGCGAGGTCGCCGAGCGTCGCGGCGAACAGGCCGACACCGCCGTACAGATCGAGATGCCATGCGTCGGGATCGAGGAACACGCCTCCGCTGTGCGGGATCACCCCATCGGGGTGCTTCTTCTGCATGATCCGCTTCACCGCCTCGGTGAGTGTGTGCGCGGCGAGGCGGTGCACCTGCCAGAAGCCACCGGCATCCACTCGAAACTCACGGCCGCCCACCCGCTCGACGATCGTCTCGCGTGCCGCGTCACCGTGGCGGGGACCGGCGTCGGGGCGGTCGATGACACGCACGCGGCCGTCGGCGGGCTGCACCAGGTCGATGCGCCCGGCCGGGCGGTCGCGCAGCTCGCGGGCCGCCACGGCGATCTCGGGTGTGGCGAGCGGCAGCGCGTCGACGGTGACGACGCGGTGGCTGCGCGTGGCGAACGGCCCGATGCGCCCGTGGGCGTCGACGTGCAGGCTCACGCGCGTGCGCCAGCCGGTGCCGTCGGCGGTCTCGTCGGCGAGCACGTCCCCGTCGCGGGACACCACGGGCGACGCTCCCGTCATCGACGCGGCCGCGTCGGGCATCCCGCCGAAGCGCTGCAGGGCGTCGCACAGCACGTGCAGCTTGAGACGTCGCTGCTCGGCGAGCTCGATGTGCCCGAAGTCGGCACCACCGGGGCGCCGGTCGGGCAGGGTGTGGATGTCGGCCTGCGGCCAGACGTGAGGGCGCCGGTGCGGCGACGCCTCGAGCACCTCATGCAGCTCGCCACGCCAGTAGCGCTTGTCGTTCTGCGTCACGGTGACCCGCACGCGCTCGCCCGGGAGCGTGTCGGGCACGAACACGACCCGCCCCTCGTGCCGACCGACGAAGACGCCGCCGTGTGCGACGTCGGTGATGTTCAGCTCGATGGTCTGTCCGCTGCCCTGGTCGTGCGCCACGCCTCGACTCTCGCATACCGGGCGGGTGGGCCGGACCACCTTCGCAGCACGGGCATGGCACCAACGCAGGCAGAACGGGTGCGTGAGGCACATTCTGAGTGCCCGTGCCGCGATTCAGCCTGCGTTGTTGCAGCGGGCAGCGTCGAGGTTCCGTGGCAGCGGCGGCGCGCGGCGCCGGCGGCATCCCGCCGATACGGTGGGGACCATGCGCGTATGCCTCGCCTCGACCTCCCCCGCTCGCCTCGTGCTGCTGCGGCAGGCGGGCATCGAACCCGAGACCCTGGCACCCGACGTCGACGAAGAGGCCGTCATCGCAGCGATCGAGTCGGCCGAGGCTCGCACGCTCACGCCGGCCGAGCATGTGCTGCTGCTCGCCCGCAGAAAAGCGGCGGATGTCGCGGCGCGCCTCGCCCACGACGACCCGGCCTTCGACGGCATCGTCATCGGCGGAGACTCGATGTTCGAGCTCGACGGAAAGATCCTCGGCAAGCCGCACACGCCCGAGGTGGCGATCGCGCGGTGGCGCGCGATGCGCGGCCGCACGGGGGTGCTGCACTCGGGGCACAGCGTGTACCGGGTCTGCCCCTCGACGGGCTCGGGAACCGCGGAGGGCTCAGAGGCGCACGGGGTGGCCGAGGCATCCGTCACCTTCGCCGCCGACGTGACCGACGCTGAGATCGCCGCCTACGTTGCGACCGGCGAACCGCTGCATGTGGCCGGCGCGTTCACGGTCGACAGCCTGGGAGGGCCGTTCATCAGTCGGATCGAGGGCGACCCGTCGACAGTAGTGGGGATGTCGCTGTCGACCCTGCGGCGCCTGGTCGCCGACCTCGGCGTGGCGTGGCCGCAGCTCTGGAACCGCTTGTCGTAGGACGCCCACGTTTTTCTTCGGTTCTTGTAGGAAGCAGTCAAATCTCCGGTCTTCCGCATGGGTAGGCTGGCATCCATGCCGTTTTCCGCATCTCGACCGTTCGAGAAGGTGCTCATCGCGAACCGCGGCGAGATCGCCGTCCGCATCATCCGCGCCGCGCAGGACTCCGGCCGCGGATCCGTTGCCGTCTACGCCGAACAGGACCGCGACGCCCTGCATACGCGGCTCGCCGATGAGGCCTATTCGCTCGAGGGCTCCACGAGCGCCGACACGTACCTGTCGATCGAGAAGATTCTGTCGGTCGCCCGACGCTCCGACGCCGACGCCGTGCACCCCGGCTACGGGTTCCTGGCCGAGAACGCCGATTTCGCCCGTGCCGTGATCGATGCCGGGCTGGTCTGGATCGGCCCGCCGCCCGAGGCCATCGAGTCGCTCGGCGACAAGGTGACCGCACGCCACGTGGCCGAGAAGGTCGGCGCGCCGCTGGCTCCCGGCACACCCGGGCCGGTGTCCGGCGCCACCGAGGTCGTGGCGTTCGCCGAGGAGTTCGGGCTGCCCATCGCGATCAAGGCGGCGTACGGCGGCGGCGGGCGCGGGCTCAAGGTCGCCCGCTCGGCCGAGGAGATCCCCGAGCTGTTCGAGTCGGCCACCCGTGAGGCGGTCACGGCGTTCGGCCGCGGCGAGTGCTTCGTCGAGAAGTACCTCGACAAGCCGCGCCATGTCGAGACGCAGTGCCTGGCCGACGTCGAGGGCAACGTCGTCGTGGTGTCCACGCGCGACTGCTCGCTGCAGCGCCGGCACCAGAAGCTGGTGGAAGAGGCACCCGCGCCGTTCCTCAGCGACGAGCAGAACCGCATTCTCTACGAGGCATCCAAGGCGATTCTCCGCGAGGTCGGCTACGTCGGTGCGGGCACCTGCGAGTTCCTGATCGGTGCCGACGGCACCATCTCGTTCCTCGAGGTGAACACGCGCCTGCAGGTCGAGCACCCGGTGTCGGAAGAGGTCACCGGCATCGATCTGGTGCGCGAGCAGTTCCGGCTCGCCGAGGGCGGCCTGCTCGAGCACGGCGACCCGACGCCCGAGGGGCACTCGATCGAGTTCCGCATCAACGGCGAAGACCCCGGTCGCGGCTTCCTGCCCGCACCCGGGCCGATCCACGTGTTCAAGACGTTCGGCGGGCCCGGCATCCGCCTCGACTCGGGGGTGACGGCCGGCGACGAGGTCAGCGGCGCCTTCGACTCTCTGCTGGCGAAGATCATCGTCACCGGCCGCGACCGCGACGAGGCGCTGGCCCGGGCGCGCCGCGCGCTCGACGAGTTCGAGGTCGGCGGGCTGCCGACCGTGCTGCCGTTCCACCGCAAGGTGGTGCGCGACCCGGCCTTCACCGCCGAGGACGGCCGCTTCGGGGTCTACACGCGCTGGATCGAGACCGAGTTCGTCAATGACATCCCACCGTGGGACGGCGAGCTCGAAGCACCCTCGGCGCCCGAGCCCCGCCACACCGTCGTCGTCGAGGTCGGCGGCAAGCGCCTCGAGGTGTGCCTGCCCGACCGCATCGTGTCGGCCAACGGCCACCGTGGCCGACCCGCCGCGGTGCCGCCGTCGCGCCGCTCGCACTCGATGACCGTCGTGGCGGGCGCCTCGGGCGACGCCGTCACGGCGCCGATGCAGGCCACGATCGTCAAGGTCGCCGTCGAGGAGGGCCAGCAGGTCGTCAAGGGCGATCTCGTCGTCGTGCTCGAGGCGATGAAGATGGAGCAGCCCATCCAGGCCCACAAGGACGGCGTGGTCGGGGCCATCGACGCCGAGCCCGGAACCACCGTCTCGGCGGGCCACCGACTGCTCACCATCACGTAGGGGCCCAAGCATCCGGCAGCTCCCTGTGCCGAGAACATGCAGTTCGCCCGACAGCAGGGTGCTTCGCACTCCCGTTGCATGTTCTCGGTCGACACGCATGTGCTCGGCACGTCGCTGCCCTCTCACGGGCCCGGGACAGGCCGCCGGAGGAGGTCAATCCTCGTCGCTGCGCTCCACGTGGTGCATGGCGCGCACGGCGTCGGTGATGCTGCCCGACAGCGACGGATACACGGCGAACACGCGTGAGACCTGGTCGACGGTCAGACGCCGCTCGACGGCCATGGCGACCGGATAGATGAGCTCGGATGCCCGGGGGGCGACGATGACTCCGCCGATCACCGTGCCACTGCCGGCGAGGGCGATGATCTTGACGAAGCCGTTGCGCACACCCATCATCTTGGCGCGCGGGTTGGCGGCCAGGGGCAGCGTGTGCACGACACCGCCGACGCGGCCGTCGGCGACGTCCTTCTCCTGCCAGCCGACCGTGGCGATCTCGGGCGCGGTGAAGATGTTGGCGGTGATGCGGCGGCTGTCCAGCGGGATCACCACATCGCCCAGGGCATGGAACACGGCGGTGCGCCCCTGCATCGATGCGACCGAGGCGAGCGGCATGAACGTGGTGCAGTCACCGGCCGCGTAGATGTTCGGCACCGAGGTGCGGGCGACCCGGTTGACGCGAATGCGCCCCGAGTCATCCATCTGCACTCCGGCTTCTTCGAGCCCGATGCCGGCCGTATTGGGCACCGACCCGACGGCGAGCAGGCAGTGGCTGCCCTCGACGGTGCGCCCGTCGGTGAGGGTGACGACGACGCCGTCGCCCACGCGCGACACGCTCTCGGCGCGCGAGCGCGACAGCACGGTCATGCCGCCGCGGGTGAAGACCTTCTCGAGCACGGTGGCCGCATCGGGGTCTTCACCGGGCAGCACGCGCTCACGGCTCGACACGAGCGTCACCTGGGCGCCCAGGTTCATGTAGGCGCCGGCGAACTCGGCACCGGTCACACCCGATCCGACAACGATGAGGTGCTCGGGCATGCCCTTCATGTCGTACAGCTGCGTCCAGGTGAGGATGCGCTCGCCGTCGGGAACGGCCGAGGGCAGGATGCGGGGCGATGCCCCGACCGAGACGACCAGCGTGTCGGCCTCGACGCGGTCGAAGTCGGTGCCGCCCTGCTCGGTGGACACGACCACCGCATTGTCGCCCTCGAGACGGCCGTGGCCGGTGAGGATGCGCACGCCCGCATCGACGAGGGTCGTGCGCATGTCGTCGGACTGCTGGCGCGCGAGCGTCAGCAGTCGCTTGTTGACGGCGGCGAGGTTGATCGCCACTTCGGGCTTGAGTGGCCGATCGCGGTCGCCGCGCGCATAGAACTGCACGCCCAGGTCGCCCGCCTCGCTGATCGCCACGGCCGCGTCGGCGGTCGCGATCAGCGACTTCGAGGGCACCACGTCGGTGATCACGGCCGAGCCACCGACGCCGGCGCGCTCGACCAGTGTCACCTCGGCCCCTAGCTGGGCAGCGGCCAGTGCCGCCTCGTATCCGCCGGGACCGCCGCCGAGGATTGCCACGCTCTGCGTGAGCTCGAAGCTGAGTGCCATGCATCCATTCTTTCAACTCGGGGATCTGTTTCCTAAAGTGGGGGCATGACCGACACCGCTCGCAACCCGCTCGACGACGCCACCGCCGACCCGTTCGAGATCGCCGTGACCGCAGCCGCCGACATCGCCCGCCTCACCGGGGTCGACCGGCACGACATCGCCGTCACGCTCGGCAGCGGCTGGGGCGAGGCGGCCGAGCTTATCGGCGAGACGGTGGCGACCGTTCCGGCGACCGAGGTGACCGGGTTCTCGAAGCCCGCGCTCGCCGGACATGTCGGCACGCTGCGCAGCGTGCGCACACCCAAGGGCAAGAACGTGCTGGTCATCGGCGCCCGCACGCACCTGTACGAGGGCCGCGGCCCGCGCGCGGTGGTGCACAGCGTGCGCACGGCGGCCGCGACGGGCGCGAAGATCATGGTGCTCACCAATGGCGCGGGGGGCGTGCGGCACACGTGGCAGGCCGGGCAGCCGGTGCTCATCTCGGATCACATCAACCTCACCGGCACCTCGCCGCTCGAGGGCGCGACCTTCGTCGACCTGACCGACCTGTACGCGCTGCGGCTGCGCGACATCGCCCGCAGCATCGACCCGTCGCTCGAAGAGGGTGTGTACTGCCAGTTCCGCGGGCCGCAGTACGAGACGCCCGCCGAGGTGCAGATGGCCAAGTCGATCGGCGGGCACATCGTCGGCATGTCGACGGCGCTCGAGGCGATCGCTGCCCGCCAGGCAGGCATGGAGGTGCTCGGCATGACCCTCATCACGAACATGGCCGCCGGCATCCAGACCACTCCGCTGAGCCATGCCGAGGTGGTCGAGGCCGGGCGGGCGGCGGGCCCGCGCATCTCGGCGCTGCTGGCCGACATCCTGGGTGCGCTGTGAGCACTCTGGCGGCGGCGCGCGCGTGGCTCGCGCAAGACCCCGACCCCGAGACGCGCGCCGAGTTGGCGGTGCTGATCGCGGCGGCGGAAGAGGATGCCGCGGCCCACGCCGAGCTCGACGATCGCTTCGGCACGCGCCTCGCCTTCGGCACGGCCGGGCTGCGAGGTGAGCTGGGGGCGGGCCCGAACCGCATGAACCGGGTGTTGGTCGCGCAGGCGGCCGCGGGCCTGGCCGCCTCTCTGCTCGCGGATCAGGGTCCGGACGCCCCGCCGACCGTGGTGGTCGGCTACGACGGGCGACGCAACTCGCGCATGTTCGCCGAGGACTCGGCCGAGATCTTCGCCGGGGCGGGGCTGCGGGCGGTGCTGCTGCCGCGACTGCTGCCCACGCCGGTGCTGGCGTTCGCGGTGCGGCACCTGGGCGCCGACGCCGGGGTCATGGTCACAGCCAGCCACAACCCGCCGAACGACAACGGCTACAAGGTGTATCTCGGCGGCGGTGACGCGGGTTCGCAGATCGTGCCGCCCGCCGACGCGCGGATCGCGGAGCGGATCCAACAGGTGGCGGATGCCGGCGACGTCGGCGCGCTGCCCCGGTCGAGCGCGTACGAGATCGCCGACGAGTCGGTGATCGAGGCGTATGCGGCGGCGACGGCCGCAGTCGCTCCCGCCCCGGCGGGGGCAGCCGGGCTCACCTGGGTGTACACGGCGATGCACGGGGTGGGTGCCGAGGCCTTCGGAAAGGTGCTGGATGCCGCGGGCTACCCCGCGCCGGTGCCGGTCGCCGCGCAGATCGCGCCCGATGGAGCGTTCCCGACCGTGGCATTCCCGAACCCCGAGGAGCCGGGAGCCATGGATCTCGCGTTCGAGACGGCGCGTGCCGTCGGTGCTGAGCTGGTGATCGCGCACGATCCGGATGCCGACCGGCTCGCCGTGGCCGTGCCCGACGCGGGGGTCGACGGCGGGTGGCGGCGGCTCACCGGCAACCAGGTGGGGCTGCTCTTGGGATGGCGTGCGGCGCAGGCCGCCGCCGGGCGGGCCGAGGCATCCCTCGCCTGTTCGCTCGTGTCGTCGCCGGGGCTGCAGACCGTCGCCGAGCACTTCGGGCTCGCCTTTCACTCGACCCTC
This sequence comes from Microbacterium sp., assembly GCF_047971895.1. Classification (GTDB taxonomy): domain Bacteria; phylum Actinomycetota; class Actinomycetes; order Actinomycetales; family Microbacteriaceae; genus Microbacterium. Next base: position 6,766 of record NZ_JBKEAF010000050.1, on the reverse strand, counting down.
ACCGGATTCAAGTGGATCTCGCGGGCCCCGGGCATGGTCTACGGGTTCGAAGAGGCGCTCGGGTACCTGGTCAACCCCGAGACCGTGCGCGACAAGGACGGCATCTCGGCGGCGGTCGCGATGCTCGGCATGGTGTGCGAGGCCCGCGGCCGCGGCGTGTCGGCGGCGGGGCTGTTGGACGAGTTCGCCGCCGCGTTCGGGCACTTCGCGAGCGACCAGATCTCGGTGCGCGTCGACGACGTCGCCCAGATCGGGCGCATGATGGCGGCGCTGCGGTCCGCTCCCCCGGCCGCGGTCGGGTCGGTGGCGGTGAGCCGCATCGACGACCTGCTCTCCGCGGGCGGCGCGCTGCCCTCGGGCGACGTGCTGCGGCTGTGGCTGGCCGACGGGTCTCGGGTGATCGTGCGGCCGAGCGGCACCGAGCCGAAGCTGAAGCTGTACCTCGACGTGCGGGGATCGTCGGCGGACGACGCGGCATCCCGAGTGAGGTCGCTCGCCGAGGGCGCGCGCGCCCTGCTGGAGGAAGTGACCTGAGGATGCTGCTGACGGAGCCGGTGACCCTAGAGAACAAGTATGTGCGGCTCGAGCCGCTCTCGCCCGAGCACGCGGCCGACCTGTCGGTGGCGGCGGTGGGGCTGGAGCGTGCCTGGTACACGTCTGTGCCGCGGCCCGGGGCCGTGACGCAAGACATCGCGCAGCGGCTGGCCTGGCGCGATGCCGGGCACATGAACCCGTTCGTGATCCGCACGCTCGACACCGGCGCGGTGGTGGGCGAGACGACGTTCTGCAACATCGACCAGCCGAACCGGCATGTCGAGATCGGGCACACGTGGCTGTCGCTGTCGGCGCAGGGCACGGTCGTGAACCCCGCCGCGAAGCTGCTGCTGCTGGCACACGCATTCGAGACCTGCGACGCGATCGCGGTGGAGTTTCGCACGCACTGGCACAATCGCCAGTCGCGCGCGGCGATCGAGCGGCTCGGCGCCAAACTCGACGGGGTGCTGCGCAACCATCGCATCGGCCCCGACGGCAGCCTGCGCGACACCGTGGTCTACTCGGTGCTGCCCCCCGAGTGGCCCGCCGTGCGCCTGGGCCTCGAGGCGCGCCTCGACGCCTGATGCCTCGCAGGTAGCACCTCAAGGCCCAAGCAGCGCTGCAGGGACCACCGCAACACCGTCCCTACGGCGGTACGCCTCGGCGCCGGTGGTCACGATGACGGCGTCGTGCAGCTGATCTCCGATGCGTTCTTTGAGCCACGCGAGGTGCTTGACGTCGTCGTCGCCGACCGCTGCGGACAGCTTGACTTCGATGGCGACGACACCGTCGTCGGGCCCGACGACGATGAAGTCGACCTCGCGCTCGCCCCGGTGAGTGCGCAGATGGCGCACGTCTGCCTCGGCGACCTGTGCGTACACGCGCAGGTTCAGCGCGACGAGGCTCTCGAAGAGGGCACCGAGGGCAGTCCCTTGGCGCGCGACTTGTAGGTCGGCCCGATCACCCGCGAGCAGTTTCTGCGGGGTGTAACGAAGCAGCCGTGCGGCCAGGGCCGGGTCGGCGAGGTGATGCTTGTCAGACGAGGCGAGTTGTTTGAGCATGTTGTGGGACGGGAGCCACGCCGACACCGGGTCGAGTATCCACAGCCGGGTGAGGATGTCCCGCCACGGCAGAGTCGTGCTGACCGACGGTTTGTTGCCGACCCCCGGGGTCGCAGCGTCACGGATGGTCTCGAAGCTGGCGGTGGTGGCGGTCGCGGCCGCGTAGGCCCGCATCCAGGCGCGCAGTGTGTCAGGACGCCTCAGCGCCAGCCCTTGTTCCGCGAAGTCCCGGTCGATCACGCGCTCGAGGTATCCGTCGAGCGCGGCCCGCAGCTGGCGCTCGTTCAGGGCGCGCATGCCGGGGAAGCCACCTGCGAGCACCTCGGTGACATAGTCATCGAGCGTCGCCGGGGTGACACCCTCGACGGTCGGGCGTGCGCCGGCGAGCAGGTCGGCAAGGCTGACAGATGCGGTGAATCCGCGCTCAACGAGCGACAGCGGTCGCATCCGCAGGGGGACGATGCGCCCCGCTCCCGAGTGGGTGTCGATGCCTGCGGGCGCCGCAGACCCGGTGAGAAGAAATCGACCCGGGGTGGGGTCGTTGTCGACGGCGCGCCGGACGATGTCCCAACTCGGCACCCACTTCTGCCATTCGTCGATGAGAATGGGACTCTTGCCTCGGGCGAGCCTGATCGGGTCTGCGCGGATGGTTTCACGTTGGCCTGGATCGTCGAGTCCGTAAACCGTGTGGGCGCGAGCAAGGGCCGTCGCAGTCTTCCCGACAGCTTTCGGCCCTTCGATACTCACGGCGGCGAGCCCAGGCATCAGCGAGTCAAGATCGTCGTCAATGATGCGACGACGATACTCGAACGCGCTCACGTCGGGCTCATGCATGAGCTTACACTACAGTTTCGATGGTCTTTACGCTATAGTTTCGAGAGCCTTTAAACTACAGTTTCGATGCCATCTACACGATGATCTCGAGAGTCATCACGAGTCGCATCAACTGGCAGCAATCTTCTCGCGAGCACGTATGTCGCCGAGCCGGCACTGGACGAGTAGCGCGCCGGGCTCCGTCAGAACGCATCCGTCCCACAAGCTGAGCTCATATGTGCGGTGTCGAGGTCGGTGGCTTGGTTCGCGGCGCGGCGTCGAGGTCTCAGCCCCGAGATGAGTGTCGGGTAGTGTCGACTAACATCGCGGGTGGCCGCACACGAAGGGGTGTCAGGGGAAGTGACCGACAAGCGCTACGCCATCATCGGTGCTGGACCGTCGGGATTGTCGGCCGCCCGTGCCCTGCAGAAGGCCGGGATCGCGTTCGACGGCTACGAAGCCTCGCGCAGCGTCGGCGGGCTGTGGGACATCGAGAACCCCCGCTCGACGATGTATGAATCGGCGCACCTGATCTCGTCGCGCACGACGACCGAGTTCGCCGAGTTCCCGATGGACACCGACGCCGACTACCCGAGCCACCGCACACTCATCCGCTACTTCCGCGACTTCGCCGACCACTTCGGGCTGACCGAGCGCTTTCGCTTCGACACGAGGGTCACCCGGATCGAGCGCACTGCGGACGGCGATTGGATGCTGCGCGCCACCCGCCCCTCGACAAGCTCGGAGAGCGCGACAGGCTCGGGAAGCAACGAGAACGATCTCGAGGAGCGGTACACAGGGGTGATCCTGGCCAACGGCACGCTGGCCGAGCCGAGCATTCCGCAGTTCCGCGGCACGTTCACCGGCGAGATCATGCACACATCGGAATACAAGCGGGCGACACAGCTCACCGGCAAACGCGTGTTGGTCGTCGGTGCGGGGAACTCCGGCTGCGACATCGCCGTCGACGCCGTTCACCACGCGGCATCCATCGACATGAGCGTGCGCCGCGGGTACTACTTCGTCCCGCGCTACGTCTTCGGCAAGCCGTCCGACACGCTCAACCAGGGTCGACCGCTGCCCGCGCGGCTGAAGCAGCTCGTCGACACGCGCGTGCTGCGAGCGTTCACCGGCGACCCGGTGCGATTCGGATTCCCCGCACCGGACTACAAGATCTACGAGTCGCACCCGATCGTCAACACGTTGATCCTGCATCACCTCGGCCAGGGCGATCTGCGCATCCGTGCCGACATCGACCGCTTCGACGGCCACACCGTGCACTTTCGCGACGGTTCGCAGGGCGAGTACGACCTCGTGCTGCTGGCGACCGGATACACGCTCGACTATCCCTTCGTCGATCGGGCGGAGCTCAACTGGACCGGCTGGTCGCCGACGCTGTACCTGAACATCTTCCCCCCGCCGCGCCGCGGCGAGTTTAACGGGCTCTTCGTCATGGGGATGATCGAGGCATCCGGCATCGGCTGGCAGGGCCGGTATGAGCAGGCCGAGCTCATCGCCACCTACCTCGGCGCCGACCCGACCCGGCAGGCCGCGTTCCGTCGGCGCATCGCCGACGACCCGTGGCCCGACCTCACCGGGGGCTACCGCTACCTGGGCCTGGAGCGCATGTCGTACTACGTCAACAAAGACGCCTACCGCACCGCGGTGCGCGCCGCGACGAGCACGCTGCGCGGCGACGATCCCCGCCCGGCGCGCCGTGGCATCCGCCGCCTGGCCTCGAAGGGTTCACGCGCATGAACCCCGACGAGATCATCCTCAACTTCAACCCGGGCATGCTCGTCCTTCTCAACGTCGTGCTCGGGCTCATCATGTTCGGCATTGCGCTCGACACCACCGTCAAGGACTTCGCGGTCGTCGTCCGCAAGCCCAAACCCTTCGTCGTCGCGATCCTCGCGCAGCTCGTCGTGCTGCCGCTGGTGACGTTCGGACTCACGCTGATCCTTCCGGTGAGCCCGTCGATGGCCCTCGGCATGATCCTCGTGGCCTGCTGCCCGCCGGGCAACATCTCTCAGGTGCTCACGCACCGCTCGGGCGGCAACGTCGCTCTGTCGGTGTCGATGACAGCGGTCGCGAACGTGATCTACATCTTCGCGCTTCCGCTGAGCGTCGCATTCTGGGGCTCGATGCATCCCACCGCCCGCGGCCAGCTGACCGCGGTCGAGCTCGACCCGCTCTCGATGCTGCTCGACGTCTTCCTCATCATCGGGCTACCGTTCGTGGTGGGGCTGTTCATCCGCCATCGCTTCGAGAGGTTCGCGTTGCGGGTGCAGCCGATCGTCAAGTGGTTCTCGTTGCTCGCACTCGTCAGCTTCATCGTCGCCGCGCTCGCGGGCAACTGGGCGTTCTTCATCGCATTCCTGGGCATCATCCTGCTCGTCGTCACGGTGCACGACGCCGTCGCCCTCGCGATCGGCTACGGCACCGCCGTCGTCGGCGGGCTGGGCACACCGGAGCGCAAGGCGATGACCTTCGAGGTCGGCATCCGCAACGCCGGGCTCGGCCTCGGGCTCGTGTTCGCCTTCTTCGGCGGACTCGGCGGCATGGCCATCGTCGCCGGCTGGTGGGGCATCTGGGACATCATCGCCGGCCTCATCGTCGCCGGCCTGTGGGTGCGGCGCACGAAGCGGCGCACCGGATCGCCGAAGGGGGATGCCTCGCGGCACGCTGCTGCCGGGAGGCCGGGCGCCGATGCCGGGCCGGGCACCGGCGCCGAGGCCGCCTCATGACCCGCGTACTGGTCACCGGCGGGGCCGGGTTCCTTGGTTCGCACGTGGCCGCAGCACTCGTCGCGCGCGACGACGTCGACCTCGTCGTCGCCGGGGATGTGCGCCGCCCCGACACCCCGGTCGAGGGCGTCGTCTACGACGAGTGCGACGTCACCCACGGCGTGGGACTGGCCGCGCTGCTGCAGGCCCACGGCATCGACGTCGTGGTGCACCTGGCCGCGATCGTCAGCCCGGGCCGCGACACCGAGCTCGAGTACCGCGTCGATGTCGACGGCTCCCGCAACGTGCTGCAGGCGTGCCTCGATGCCGGGGTGCGCCGCCTCGTCGTGTCGTCGTCCGGAGCTGCGTACGGTTATCACGCCGACAACCCCGAATGGCTCAGCGAGACCGACCCCGTGCGCGGCAACGACGAGTTCCCGTACGCACGCCACAAGCGCCTCGTCGAGGAGCTGCTCGCCGACGCGCGGGCGCAGCACCCTGAGCTGGAGCAGGTGGTGTTCCGCATCGGCACCATCCTCGGCCCGACCGTGCAAAATCAGATCACCGCCCTGTGGGACGGACCGCGGATCCTCGCGATCCGCGGCTCGGACTCGCCGTTCGTGTTCGTCTGGGTCGATGACGTCGCCGCCGCGATGGCCCGCGCCGCTACGGACGGCCCGGCAGGCATCTACAATATCGCCGGGGACGGCAGGCTCACCGTGCGGCAGATCGCTGATCGCCTGCGCAAGCCCGTCGTCACAGTCTCGCCGCGCCTACTCGGATGGATGCTGCGCCTCGGCCGCGCACTGCGGCTGACGCCGCACGGCCCCGAACAGGTGGGGTTCCTGCAGTATCGCCCGGTGCTCGCCAACGACGCGCTCAAGACGCGGTTCGGCTTCACCCCGGCCCGCACGAGCGCCGAGGCGTTCGAGGCGTACCTGGCGTCTCACACGGGCGTCGCCCGTGCGACAGAGGGGTGAGACGGCCGCGAAGGGCCACCGGATCAGACGTCGAATCCGTCGCCGATGACATCGATGAGCTCAACGCGCTCCTCCACCGGGAGGAAGGCTCCGGCGGCGGCATTGAGCTGGAACTCCTGAAGGTCGTCGAGGTCGTAGTCGAACGTCTCCACCAGCTGTGCCAGCTCGCGCGTGAGCGAGGTGCGGCTCATCGTGCGGTTGTCGACATTCACCGTCACGGCGAACCCGAGCTGGTACAGCAGGTCGAAGGGGTGGTCCTCGAGCGTGTTGCCCCACGCGGCGATCGCGCCGGTCTGCAGGTTCGACGACGGCGACAGCTCGAGCGGGATCTCGCGGTCGCGCACCCACCGCGACAGGTCGCCGAGCCGCACCTGCACCTCGTCGCCCGATCGGGTGACCACCTCGAGGTCTTCGGCCAGGCGCACGCCGTGCCCGAGGCGCAGCGCGCGCCCGTCGAGAAGCGCCGAGCGGATCGAGTCGACCCCCGCCGCCTCACCGGCGTGCACCGTCACGGGGAAGAACTGCGACGCCAGGTAGTCGAACGCCTCGCGGTGCCGTGCCGGCAGGAACCCGTCCTCGGGCCCCGCGATGTCGAACCCCGATGCCCCGCGCCCGCGGAACGCGACGGCCAGCTTCGCGATCTCGAGCGACC
>NZ_JBKEAF010000075.1:0-53873 GCF_047971895.1 Microbacterium sp. | reverse complement strand
GTGGCGGTCGACGTCGTTCATGACGTACTTGCCGAAGGGCTTCATGTCGGCCACATGCGGCACCCTGTCGCCGATGCGGTTGAAGTCGTGCAGGGTCAGCTCGATCTCGGCCTCGCGCGCGATCGCCAGCAGGTGCAGCACGACGTTGGTCGAGCCGCCGAGGGCCATCGCGAGTGCGATCGCGTTCTCGAACGCCTTCGGGGTGAGGATGTCACGGGTCGTGATGCCCTGCCGCAGCAGGTTCACCACGGCCTCGCCGGAGCGGTGGGCGAAGAAGTCGCGGCGCCGGTCGGCCGACGGCGGCGCGGCCGAGCCCGGCAGGCTGAGTCCCAGCGCCTCGGCGACCGAGGCCATCGTGTTGGCCGTGTACATGCCGCCGCAGGCGCCCTCCCCGGGGGCGAACGCGCACTCGATGCGCTTGAGGTCGGCCTCGCTCATCCGCCCCGACAGACACGCGCCGACGCCCTCGAAGGAGTCGATGATCGTGATCTCTTTCTCCGTTCCGTCGCTGAGCTTGACCCACCCGGGGGCGATCGAGCCGGCGTAGAGGAAGACGCTCGACAGGTCGAGCCGCGCGGAGGCCATCAGCATGCCCGGGATCGACTTGTCGCAGCCGGCGAGAAGCACCGTGCCGTCGAGCCGTTCGGCCATGACGACGGTCTCGACCGAGTCGGCGATGACCTCGCGCGAGACCAGCGAGAAGTGCATGCCCTCGTGACCCATCGAGATGCCGTCCGAGACGGAGATCGTGCCGAACTGCAGCGGGTAGCCTCCCCCGCTGTGCACGCCCTCCTTCGCGCCCTGGGCGAGCCGGTCGAGGCTGAGGTTGCAGGGCGTGATCTCGTTCCAGCTCGACGCGATGCCGATCTGCGGCTTGTCCCAATCGGCATCGCCCATGCCGACGCCGCGCAGCATGCCTCGCGAGGTCGTCGCCTCGATGCCGTCGGTGACCACCCGGCTGCGGGGCTTGATGTCGATGTTCTCGTGCGTCTCAGGCATTCTCGAAGTCTATTCCTCGGTGTCGGGGTGGGATGCGGCCGCGCGCGTGCGGGCGAGGTCGTGCAGGAAGGCGGCGAAGGCCGGGATCTCGGGAAGACACAGGGTCGCAGCCGTCGGCCCGGCACCGATGTGCACGCCGAGGTCGTCGGGGCCGAGGCTCTGTAGTGCGTCCTCATCGGTGACGTCGTCGCCGGCGAAGAGGACGCAGGTGGCGTCCAGGCGTTCGCGCAGATGTGCGACGGCGGTGTCCTTCCCCTCGTGACGGAAGGCGTACTCCACAATGCTATGCCCCGTGCGGCGACGCCAGTGCGGCGCCTCGGCACGCACCAGGGCGTCGACGCGCGCGTTCGCCTCTTCGGCCGCCGCCGGCGTCGCGCGCCGCGTGTGCACGCCGAACCCGAACGTCTTCGGCTCGATCCAGATGCCCTCCAGGTCGCCCGTCGCGGCGCGCGCATGCGCACGCAGGCGGTCGCGCAGGGCCGTGTCGTCGTCGGCGCCGATCGACTCGATCGCCCCCGCCCCGGGGAACCAGTACTCGGCGCCGTGCGACCCTGCCAGCAGCAGCGGCGACAGCGGATCGTGCTCGGCGATGACCTCGAGGTCGACCAGGCTGCGTCCCGACACGAGTGCCACCCACACGCCCGGGAGCCGGGTCAGCTCGTCGACGGCGGCGCGCGCGGCCGGCAGCATCCGCACCGCCATGGGCTCGTCTCCCAGCGGCGCGAGCGTCCCGTCGAAATCGCATGCGACCAGCAGCCGCTCGGCGCCGGCCACGCGACGCAGCGCACTCGCCCGGTCGGCGAGGCTCACGACCCGCTCCGCTTCATGCGCTGGTCCCGCGCCTCGGCCAGCGCCGACAGGCACGCCCGCGACCACGCCTCGATGTCGTTGTCGAGCACGCGCCGGCGCAGCGTGCGCATACGGCGGGACTGCTCGGCGGCGGGCATCTCGATCGCCTCGAGGATCGCGTTCTTGAGCGTGTCGATGTCGTGCGGATTCACCCGCAGCGCCGTGCGCAGCTCGTCGGCGGCACCGGCGAACTCGCTGAGGATCAGCACCCCGCGGTTGTCGACGCGCGAGGCCGCGTACTCCTTCGCGACGAGGTTCATCCCGTCGCGCAGCGCGGTCACGAGCATCACGTCGGCGGCAAGGAACAGGGCGACCATCTCCTCGCGCGGGTAGCTCTGGTGCAGGTAGCGCACGGCGCTGCTGCCGACCGTGTCGCTGTTGCCGTTGACGCGCGCGACGGTGCGCTCGATCTCGTCGCGCAGCTCGACGTAGGCGGCCACGCGCTCCCGGCTGGGGCTGGCCACCTGCACGAGCACCACGTCCTCGACATCGAGCCTGCCCTCGTCCAGCAGCTCGCCGTAGGCCTTGAGCCGGTGCCGGATGCCCTTGGTGTAGTCGAGCCGATCGACACCGAGCAGCACCGTGCGCCCGCCCAGGCTCTCGCGGATCTCCCGTGCCCGCTCCTGCACCTCGGCGCGCCCTGCCAGTTCGACGTACGCGGCCGCGTCGATCGAGATGGGGAACGCCTTCGCCAGCGCGACGCGCGTGCCTCCGTCGGCCGTGGGCACGCGGATGCCGGAGGCCCGCGTCTCGAAATGCAGCAGGCGGCGCACGCACGCGGTGAAGTTCGAGGCGTCCGCCACCCGCTGGAAGCCGATGACATCGGCCCCGAGCAGCCCCTCCAGCACCAGCCGGCGCCAGGGCAGCTGCGAGTACAGACCGTATGCCGGGAACGGAATGTGGTGGAAGTAGCCGATCGTGAGGTCTGGCCGCGCCTCCCGCAGCATCGCCGGCACCAGCTGCAGCTGGTAGTCGTGCACCCATACGGTGGCGTTCGGCGCCGCCGCCGCGGCCGCCGCCTGCGCGAACCGCTCGTTCACCCGCACGTATGCATCCCACCAGACGCGGCGGTAGCGGGGCACCGCGATCACATCGTGGTAAAGCGGCCAGATGGTCGCGTTCGCGAACCCCTCGTAATGGAGCTCGACCTCTTGTTCCGACAGGGCGACGGGCACCAGGCGCATGCCGTCCACCTCGAACGGCTGCAGTTCGAGGTCGGGCTGGCCCGGCCACCCCACCCACGCGCCTTTCGTCTGACGCACCACCGGCTCGAGCGCGGCCACCAGACCGCCGGGCGAGGTGCGCCAGCCGTCGGCGTCGCGGTCCACGGGCAGCCGGTTGGCGACGATGACCAGATCGGCGTCAGACACGCAGGGCTCCTCACGACGGACGACAATCCTCAGGCTACCCCGGGCGGGTCCCCTGCGGCCGACGGAGCCGGTAGCGTGAGGGGATGCGCAAGTACATCTTCGGCACCGGCATCATCGGCGCACTGACCGGCGGGCTGACCCTGCTGCGCAGCCTCAAGGACGGTGAGCAGTTCACGTGGCGCACCGCGCTGGCGTGGCTGAGCTGGGCGATCACACTCGTGCTCGCCATCGGCGCCATCGTCGACACGCGGCGTGCCTCGAAGGGCTACCTCGTGCCCACGGACTCCCCCGTCTCCGGCAAGGAGCAGCAGCTGCTCAAGCAGCGCGTCTCGCGGTGAGCCGCGGCATCCCTCAGCGAGTGACGATCAGCGCGTCGCCCTGACCACCGCCGCCGCACAGCGCCACCGCGGCCGTGCCGCCGCCGCGCCGCACGAGCTCGTGCACGACGTGCACCACGAGCCGGTTGCCGGATGCGCCGATCGGGTGGCCGATGGCGATGCCGCCGCCGTGCGGGTTGACGACCTCATCGCGCAGGCCGAGCTCGCGCTGCGAGCGGGCGACGACCGCGCCGAAGGCCTCGTTGATCTCGACGACGTCGAGGTCGGACGTCTGCAGTCCCTGCTTCTCGAGCGCCTTGGCGATCGCCTGGGCGGGCTGCGCCTGCAGCGAGTTGTCGGGACCTGCGGTCTGCCCGGATGCGCCGACGACGGCCAGCACGCGCCAGCCCTGGGCATCGGCGTGCGCGCGCGTGGTGAGCACCACGGCCGAGGCGCCGTCGGAGATCTGCGACGAGTTGCCGGCGGTGATCGAGCCGCCGTCGGCGAACGCCGGACGCAGCGTCGCCAGCGTGTCGACCGTGGTCTCGGGGCGGATGCCCTCGTCGCGCGTGACCAGCAGCGGTTCCGCGCCGCGGCGCTGTGGAATCTCGACGGGCACGATCTCGGCGTCGAAGACGCCCGCGTCCCACGCCGCGGCGGCGCGCTGGTGCGATCGGGCGGCGACGACGTCCTGGTCCTCGCGGGTCAGCTCGAAGCGCGCGTTGTGGCGCTCTGTAGAGGCGCCCATGCTCTCCTGGTCGTAGGCGTCGGTGAGCCCGTCGTACGCCATGTGGTCGAGCACCTCGACCGAGCCGTACGTCCAGCCCTCGCGGGAGCCCATGAGCAGGTGCGGTGCGCGGGTCATCGACTCCATGCCTGCGGCGACGACCACCGTCGCGTCGCCGACCCGCAGCATCCGGGCCCCGTCGATGATCGCGGTGAGGCCCGACAGGCACACCTTGTTGACCGACGCGGAGTGCGTGCCCCACGGGATGCCGGCGCCGACCGCCGCCTGGCGGGCCGGGTTCTGGCCCACCCCGGCCTGGAGCACCTGGCCGACGAGCACGGCGTCGACCGCATCGGCGGGGATGCCGCCCTGCGCGAGGGCGCCGCGGATCGCGGCGCTGCCGAGCTGCACGGCGGTCAGCGGCGCCAGCTGGCCCTTCAGCCGCCCCTGCGGGGTGCGGGCTGCGGCGACGATGACGATGTCGTCGGTGTTCATGCGAGCTCCTTCAGCGCGTCTGAGATGATCAGTTCCGGCTCGGTGGCCGCCACGACCTCGTCGATCGTGACGCCGGGTGCGAGCTCGGTGAGCACGAGTCCATCATCGGTCACGTCGATGACCGCGAGGTCGGTGATGATGCGGTCGACGACACCGCGGCCGGTCAGCGGCAGCGAGCACTCGTCCACGATCTTCGCCGAGCCGTCCTTGGCGACGTGCTCCATCAGCACGATCAGCCGGCCGGCGCCGTGCACGAGGTCCATCGCACCGCCCGGACCCTTGACCATCTTGCCGGGGATCATCCAGTTCGCCAGATCGCCGTCCTTCGACACCTGCATGGCACCGAGGATCGCCGCGTCGATCTTGCCGCCGCGGATCATGCCGAAGCTCGTCGCCGAGTCGAAGAACGCGGTGCCGGGGAGCGTCGTCACCGTCTCCTTGCCGGCGTTGATGAGATCGGGATCGACGTTCTCCTCGGTCGGGTAGGGCCCGACGCCGAGGATGCCGTTCTCCGACTGCAGCACGACGGTCACGCCGTCGGGCACATAGTTGGGCACGAGCGTGGGAAGCCCGATGCCGAGGTTCACGTAGGACCCGTCGGCGAGCTCCTGCGCCGCGCGGGCGGCCATCTCACTGCGTGAAAGTGCCATGTCAGTTGCTCCCCTCAGAGACCGTGCGGCGCTCGATGCGCTTCTCGACGTCGGGCCCGACCAGCACGATGCGGTGCACGTACACGCCGGGCAGGTGCACGTCGTCGGGGTCGATCTCGCCGGCGTCGACGAGCTCTTCGACCTGCACGATACAGGTGCGGCCGGCCATCGCGGCCAGCGGGTTGAAGTTGCGGGCGGCCTTGTTGAACACGAGGTTGCCGTGCCTGTCGGCCTTCTTGGCGTGCACCAGGGCGAAATCGGCGACGATCGACTCCTCGAGCACGTAGTCGCCGGCGACACCGCCGGGTGCGAAGGTGCGCACGTCCTTGGCGGGCGAGGCGACCGCGACGCCGCCGCTGCCGTCGTACGTGCGGGGGAGGCCACCCTCGGCGACCTGGGTGCCGACGCCGGTCTGCGTGAAGAACGCGGCGATGCCCGACCCGCCGGCGCGCAGCTTCTCGGCGAGCGTGCCCTGCGGCGTCAGCTCGAGCTCGAGCTCACCGGAGAGGAACTGACGCTCGAACTCCTTGTTCTCGCCCACGTACGACGAGGTCATCTTGCGGATGCGCCTGTCGCCGAGGAGAATCCCCAGGCCCCAGTCGTCCACGCCGCAGTTGTTCGACACGATCGACAGATCGCTCGTCCCCTGCGCGTGCAGTGCCTCGATCAGCGACATCGGATTGCCCGACAACCCGAACCCGCCGACGGCCAGCGTCGCGCCGTCGGGGATGTCGGCGACGGCCTCGGCGGCTGAGCCGTAGGTCTTGTCGATCACGTCCACTCCTTCGTGTCTTCGGTGTCCTCCGCCCATCATGCGCCTCGCAGCCGCGGCGCGCACGCGCGCGCTTGCGATGTGGAACACGGACGCCGTAGTGTCCACAATATGGACAAACGCGCGAGCCAGATGGTCCCCGGCACGCAGGCGGTCGCACGCGCGGCACGGCTGCTGCGCCTGATCACGGCGGCCGGCGAGCACGGGGCCTCGGTGGCCGAGTTGTCGCGCCGCGCCGAGCTGACCCGCCCGACCACGCACAGACTGCTGAGCGCGCTGCGCCACGAGGGCCTGGTCGATCACGACGAGGCCAGCGGACGATGGATGCCGGGGCCCGAGCTGTTCCTCATGGGCAGTGTCGCCGCGGTCCGCTACGACATCACGACGATCGCCCGCGACATCGTGCGATCGCTGGCGGTGCGCACCGAGGAGAGCGCGTTCTTCTCGGTGCGCCGCGGCGACGAGACGGTGTGCCTGCTGCGCGAGGAGGGCTCGTTCCCCATCCGCTCGTTCGTGCTCGCCGAGGGCGTGCGCTTCCCGCTCGGGGTGGCATCCGCGGGGCTGGCGATCCTCGCCTTCCAATCACCCCACGATGTGGATGCCTACCTGGAACGTCATCCCGAGCTGCCCGAACGGTGGGGCCTCGCCCACGGCGAGCGCCGGCTGCGTCAGCGCTTGGCCGAGACGACATCGCGCGGCTACGCGGTGAACCCTGGCCTCATCGTGGCCGGCAGCTTCGGCATGGGCGCCGCCGTCTTCGACGCCCAGGGGCAGCCGCAGTGGGCGCTGAGCCTGACCGGCGTCGAGTTCCGCTTCGGCCCCGAGCGTCAGGCAGAGCTCGGTCGCATCCTGCTCGCGCACGCCCACCAGCTCACCACGCGCGTCGCCGCGGCCCACCGCTGAGCCGGCGCCCCGGCTACGACGCGACGAGGGCGAGCTCCTCCTCGATCGCCGCACCGACGAGCCGAGCACCGGCACCCGACATCACGATCGTGTAGTGGTTGAATCCGTCGTGCCGTTCGTGCACGACGCCGGGGTAGCGCTCGAGCAGCTCGAGAATGCGCTCTGCCGCGAACAGCCCGGGCGTCTCGTTCTGCAGGCCGCGGGGCACCGTGATCAGGCGGATCGGATGCTGCCGGGCCGCCAGTGCGTCGGTGATCGTCGCAGCGTTCAGATCGACCGTGTCGTCCACGACGGTCTGATACGCCGTGGCAGGGTGCAGGGCCCCGGCGTCGTCCGGCACAAGATCGTACGCGAAGTACTCCTCGAGCACGGGCGACCAATCGTCGGCGAAACCGGGGTGCTGCCGCCAGAAGTCGAGATAGTGCTCGAGGTCGGGGAAGCGCATCGACAGACGTTCCGCCGTCGGACCGAGGATCATCGACACCAGCTCGCCGGGTTCGAGTCCCACCGGTACGTCGAGCGGGAGGCCGCCGTCGACCAGCAGCAGCCGGGCGACCCGCTCGGGGTGGCGGTGCGCGAGCACCACCGACACGAACGCACCCATCGAGTGCCCGACGACGAGCGCGCGGTCGACACCGAAGTGGTCGAGCACGGCGACCATGTCTGCCGCGTGGGCAGTCATGCCCGCCGGGCCCACCAGGTCGCGACTGCGACCGCGACCGCGCAGGTCGGGTGCGATCAGGCGAACTCCGGGGAGCAGCGCGGCCAGGTGCGCCCATGCCAGGTGCGACGAGGTCACCCCGTGCACGAGCAGCACCGTCGGCGCATCTGCGGCATCCGTCTCGCGCACGCCGACACGAAGGTCGCCGCCGACGACGGCGACGTCGTGCGGCACGAATACAGCAGTCATCGAGCCGTCCATCCGCCGTCCATGGTGTACGACGCACCGGTGACCATGCCGGCCTTGTCAGACGCGAGCCAGCCGGCCAGCGAGGCGACCTCGCCGGGCTCGGTCAGGCGCGGGATCGCCGACTCGGTGAGCATGACCTTCTCGACGACCTCGTCCTCGGGAATGCCGTGGATGCGCGCCTGGTCGGCGATCTGCTTCTCGACCAGCGGCGTGCGCACATAACCCGGGTTGATGCAGTTGCTGGTCACCCCGTGCGGACCGCCCTCGAGCGCGGTGACCTTCGACAGGCCCTCCATCGCGTGCTTGGCGGTGACGTAGGCGACCTTGAAGGCGCTGGCGCGCAGGCCGTGGGCGCTGGAGATGTTGATTACCCGTCCCCACCCCTTCGCGTACATGCCGGGCAGCGCCGCGCGGATGAGCAGGAAGGGCGACTCGACCATGAGCCGCTGCATGAAGCGGAACACTTCGGGGTCGAACTCGTGAATCGGCGTCACGCGCTGGATGCCGGCGTTGTTCACGAGGATGTCGACGTCCAGCTCCAGGTCCTCCTGGGCAGCGGTGTCAGACAGGTCGACGACCCAGGCCTCGCCGGTGAGCTCGGCGGCGGCGGTCTCTGCCGCCTCACGTGACACGTCCGCGATCGTCACCTGCGCGCCCCGCGCCGCGAACTCCCGCGCACAAGCGAGCCCGATGCCGCTGCCGGCGCCCGTGACGAGCGCCCGTTTGCCGACGAGATCCTGATCGACCATCATCCGTTCCTCTCCGGCCGTGCGGCCAGTGCGTTGTCGATGAACTGCATCATCGCGTCGAAGATCTCGGTCGGCATCTGCGCGGGCGGCTCGCCCGTGGCATCCCGCTCCCACAGCAGGAAGCGCATGCCGATGAGCTCGCCCATGCCCATCAGCGCCCACGCACTCACCGCCGGGTCGAGGGCGTCGTCGACCTCGCCGGCGGCCTGTGCGGCGCGCAGGCCCGACTCATAGCCCTCGACGATGCGCGTGTAGTGCAGGCGCAGGGTCTCTGGCGAGACGAACTCGGCCTCGCGCACGACGCGGTACAGCGCCGGGTGCTCGGCCGTGAACCGGAAGAACCCCGCGAACCCAGCGCGCTCGGCCGCGAGCCGGTTGGTCGCGCCGGCCATCTCCTCGGCCATCGCGTGACGCACCCGCCGGTTGAGGTCGGTGACCAGATCCTCGAAGATCGCCTGCTTGCTGTCGAAATACAGATAGAAGGTGCCGAGGCCGATGCCGGCACGCTCGGTGATCTTGACGATGGATGCCTCGTGGTACCCGGCCTCGGCGAAGACCACCTCGGCGGCCTCGAGCAGCTTGCGGCGCGTCGCCTCGCCCCGTTTGGTGAGCGGGCGACCGGTCTGCGGCGAGATCGACGGCTCATCGGCGAGCGCAGTGGACTCGGGCCTGGTCATGCGGGTCCCCCTTCGATCAGGGCCAGGGCACGCTCCTGCAGGCGGGAGCGCGCGAGCTTCTCGATACTCGAGCGCGGCAACTCGTCGACGACCTCGACCCGCACCGGAACCTTGAACACGGCCAGCACGGTACGTGCGTGCGCGATCACCTCGTCGGGCGAGAGCAGGGTGTCGGCCACGGGCGTCACGAACGCGATACCGCGTTCTCCCCACACCCGGTCGGGCACAGCGACGACCGCTGCCTCGCGCACGAGCGGGTGCAGGCACAGTGCCGCCTCGACCTCGGCCGGGGCGACGTTCTCGCCGCCCGAGACGAAGATGTCCTTGAGTCGGTCGATGATGCGATACACGCCGTCGCCGTCGCGCACGGCGAGGTCTCCCGAGCGCAGCCACTCCCCCGCCATGGCACGGGCGGTGGCGTCGGGGTCGTCGAGGTAGCCGGCGAACACGCTCGGCCCGCGCACCCACAGCTCGCCGGTGGCGGGTCCCTCGAGGACGAGGCCGGTCCCAGGGTCGGCCAGGCACACGTCCACGTGCGGGTAGGGACGCCCGACGGCACCCGGGTGCGTCACGGCCTCGTCGGGCGAGAGCACAAGCACGTTGGGCGCCGCCTCGGTCAGGCCGTAGCCCTGCGTCAGCGGCACGCCGCGCGCCGCCCATTCCGCGAACAGCGCGGTCGGCATCGTCGCACCGCCGACCAGGGCGATCCGCAGGCGCGTCAGGTCGGCGACCGCGAACCGCGGGTCGTCGGCGAGCAGCCGGTACTGCGTCGGCACCCCCATCATCGCGGTCACACCGCGGTCCTGCAGCAGCTGCAGCACGCGCGTCGGCTGGAACGAGCGCTCGAGCATGACCGTCGCCCCCACCCACAGCGCCAGCAACGGCTGCACGTTCCAGGCGGCGACGTGGAACTGCGGCAGCATCGACAGCACGACGTCCTCGGCGTGCAGCTGCATCGCCCCGGCCAGGGCCAAGTTGTTCCAGAAGCAGTTGGCGTGCGTGAGCACGACGCCCTTGGGCGCGGCCTCGCTGCCGGAGGTGAAGATGATCAGCAGCGGATCGTCGTCGCGCACGCCGCGCTGCGGGGCGGGGTCGCCGCGTCGGGCGGGCACGGTGGCCTCGACCCCGATCGTGCCGAGCTCGACGACGGCGGGGCCCTGCCCGACCCGTGCGCGCGCATCGAGGGCGAGCGCCGCGTACTCGTCGTCGACGAGCAGCAGCGCAGCACCGGTGCGCTCGAGCACACCGGCGAGCTCGCGCGCGGTCAGCCGCCACGACAGGGGTGCGAACGCAATGCCCGACTTCGCACAGGCGAAGAACGCCACCACGTGGTCGATCGAGTTGCCCGACACCGTCGCGATGCGATCGCCCGGGCCGTACCCGGCACGTCGCAGCGCGGTCGCGAGCTCACGGGCACGCTCTTCGAGGTCGCGGTAGGTGATGACGACCCCGCGGTCGTCGATGGCGATGCGGGTCGGCGACACGGCCGCACGGTCGGTGAGCCAGCGGCCCACCGTGTGCGGACCGTCGGCCACGGGTTCGCCGGGCAGCTCCCACTGCGGCTCGCCCGAGGCATCCGTCGTCATATCCGCGCCTCCTCCTTGGCGTCCTCGCCGGCGTCGTCGGCACGGCCGACCTGCTCGAGCACCGGCAGGGTGCTTCGTCCGCGGCGGCGGCGCTGCCACGAGTCGATTGTGCCGGCGATCCCTCCGGGCAGGAACATGACCACGAGGACGAAGATGGTGCCGAGCAGGAACAGCGGCTCTGACAGCGGGATGCGCAGGATGTCGGGCAGCGACGCGATCGCCTCGGATCCCGCCAGCACCGTCAGACGCTGATCGAGCAGTGTGTACAGCACGCCCCCTACGATGGCACCCCAGCGGAATCCGACGCCACCGAGCACGACCATGACAAGGACGGTGATGGTCAGATCTGCCGACACCGCCCGCGGCACGGTGCCCGACTGCAGCAGGAAGTAGGCGACACCGGCGAGCGAGGCCATCCCGCCGGCGACGACGAACAGTACGAGCTTGGCCACGTAGGGGCGCAGGCCGAGCACCTGCACGCGCAGGTCGTTCTCGGAGGCCGCCCGGGCGACGTGCCCGATGGCCGAACGGTCGACCCACAGTGCCGCCAGGTACACGATCACGAGCACCGCGAGGCACACCCAGTACAGGTTGCGGGTGTTGACCACGCCGACGAGGAAGTCGGGCACGTTCGTCGTGTTGATGCTCAGGCCCTCTTCGCCGCCGGTGATCTGCGCGTTGCGGCGCACCAGCAACGAGCCCGCCTGCGCGAAGGCGAGCGTGACCATGGCGAACGGAATGCCGGAGACCCGCTGCGACACCGCTCCGGTCACCAGGGCGATGAGCAGCCCGCCGACGAGCGCCAGGAAGATGCCCGGCCACAGGGGCACCCCCGTGTTCTCGAGGATGATGCCCAGACCGTACGCCCCCGCGCCGAAGTACAGCGCGTGGCCGAACGAGAGCATCCCGCCCGAGCCGAGCAGCAGGTTGTACGACAGGGCGAGTGCCGCGAACACCATGCACAGGCTCAGCAGCGCGAGGCTGCCGGGGCTGTACGTCGGGCCGGGAAGGATTCCCGGCAGCGACAGGTTCAGCAGCGGCAGGATCGCCATGACGACGACCAGCACCGCGCCGACGGCGAAGGGGACGTAGGCGCGCCAGGCGGGGCGTGCGGTGGTGGTGCGGGTCATGCCGTCCTCCCCATGAGTCCACGCGGGCGCACCAGCAGCACGACCGCCAGCAGCACGACGACGATGAGATCGCCGGTGCCGCCCAGGTAGGTGTTGGCGAACTGCTGCAGCACCGCCACCAGCACGGAGGCGATGGCCGCCCCGGTGAGCGATCCCAGCCCGCCGATGATGGTGACGATGAACGCGAAGATCAGCAGGGTCGCACCCATGTGCGGCGACACGAAGGTGTACCAGTGCATCGCGAGCACTCCGCCGATGCCCGCCGCGGCGCCGCCGATGGCGAACACGACGGTGAACGAACGGCGCACGTCGATGCCGAGGGCGGTCACCATCGACCGGTTCTCGACACCGGCACGGATGATCATCCCGTAGCGGGTCTTGCGCAGGAACAGCACGATGGCGGCGAGCACGAGGGCCGCGCACAGGATGAGCAGCCAGTAGATGTTCGGGATGTGCGCCCCGAGCACCTCGGTCGTCGACTTGAGCCAGGCGGGCCCGGCCACGTGCGCGACGTCGGGGCCCCAGATGCCCTCGAACAGGGCGACGGCAGCCAACGACAGGCCCACCGTGACCAGCACCTGCTCGATGTGCCGCTCGTACAGCGGCCGGATGAGCACGAGCTCGGTGACGGTGGCGAACAGCGCGCCGACGATGCCGCCGACGATCACCGAGACGGCGAAGCCGCCCCAACTGCCCGCGCCCATGCGCTGCGCGACCTCCCACCCGATGAAGGCCGAGAGGGTGAGAAAGGCGCCGTGCGCGAAGTTGAGCACGTGCATGAGCCCGTAGATGAGGCTGAGGCCGGATGCCACGAGGAAGTACAGGGCGCCGAGGCCCACGCCGGTCACGAGGACCAGGACGATGCCGCTCATGCGCGGGTCCCTTCGGTGTCGGCCGCCGTGTCGGCGGTGCGGTCGTCGTCGACGTGCACGCCGAGCAATCGCTGGGTGAGCTCTTCGTCGTTCAGGATCTCGAG
Source organism: Microbacterium sp. (assembly GCF_047971895.1). Taxonomy (GTDB): domain Bacteria; phylum Actinomycetota; class Actinomycetes; order Actinomycetales; family Microbacteriaceae; genus Microbacterium. The sequence goes on along the minus strand of NZ_JBKEAF010000075.1, from coordinate 40,763 downwards.
GGCGCCGCCGGTGTGCACGACCCGGCCGCCGGCGATGACCACGGCGTCGCCGGCCAGCTGCCGCACGACGTCGAGGTTCTGCTCGACCAGCAGGATCGGCACGGTCTTGGCGGCCTCGGCCAGTGCCTCGGCGACTTCGCCGACGATCTTGGGCGCGAGGCCCTTGGTGGGCTCGTCCACGAGCAGCACCTTGTTGTCGTTGAGCAGGGCACGCGCCACCGACACCATCTGCTGCTGGCCGCCCGAGAGGGTGCCGGCCATCTGGTCGCGGCGGGCGACGAGGTCGGGGAACAGCTCGGCGACCAGGTCGCGGCGCGGGTTGCGCTGCCGCTCGGCGAGGGCGAGGTTCTCGGCGACGGTCAGCTTGGCGAAGACCTCGCGGTCTTCGGGCACGTAGCCGACGCCGCGCTGCACGACCTTGTGGGTGGGCAGTCCGTCGATGCGCTCCCCGGCCAGGGTCACGACACCCTTGCGGCCGATCAGACCGAGGATGCCGCGCAGGGTCGACGTCTTGCCGACGCCGTTGCGGCCGAGGACGGCGGTGATACCGGTCGCGGGCACCTGGAAGGTGACCTCTTCGACGACCTGCTGGCCCGCGATGGTGCAGCGCAGGCCCTCCACGGTGAGGATCGGGCTGTCGGTCATGCGGCGGTCCCCAGGTAGGCGCTCTGCACCACCGGGTCAGCCATGACGACGGCCGGGGTGTCGAACGCGATGATCGTGCCGAAGTGCATGACGGCGACCTTCTCGACGAGGCCGAGCAGCACTTCCATATGGTGTTCCACCATCAGCACGGTGCGGCCCTGCTCTTTGTGCAGTCCGCGGATGATCTCGACGAGGCCGGGTACGTCGCCGGATGCGACGCCGGCCATCGGCTCGTCGAGGAGCACGACGTCGGCGTCGCTGGCCAGCAGCACCGCGATCTCGAGCTTGCGCTTGTCGCCGTGTGAGATGTCGCCGGCGAGCGCGTCGAGGCGGTGCCCGAGCCCGACCTCGGTGAGCTTCTCGGCGGCAAGCTCAGTGGCGGGGTCGCTGCGGCGGGGGAAGCGCACCAGCGAGTAGCTGCCCCCGCGCTGGGCCTGGGCCGCCAAGCGCACGTTCTCGAGGACCGTGAGCTTGGGGAACAGGCTGGATGTCTGGAAGGTGCGCCCCAGTCCCGCCCGCGTGCGACGCGGTACGGAGAGCCCGGTGATGTCGGCGCCATCCAGTTCGACGCGGCCGGCGGTGGGCTTCATGACACCGGAGATCACGTTGAACAACGTGGTCTTGCCGGCGCCGTTGGGCCCGATCACTCCGACCATGGAGCCGCGCTCGACGGCGAGGCTCACGTCTTTCAGGATGGTGGCGCCGCCGATCTGCAGGCCGAGATCGCGTACGGCCAGTGCGGGCGACGGAGTCATGACCGTCCGGCCTGCGGACGGGACTGGGGCGTTCATCTTCTCAGGAGCCGCTTCCTGCTACTTGACCTCGGCGGGGTCGACCTTGTCGGCCGGGACCGCGGTGATCAGCTCGGGCACGAAGTTCTCGCCGTCCTTGATGAGCTTGACCTGGTACATCTCCTGCAGCAGGGCGTGGTCGCTCGCGCGGATGGTCAGCTTGCCCTTGGGACCGTCGAACGTGTAGCCCTCGAGCGCCGAGATCATCGCGTCGACGTCGCCCTTGCCCTCCTTGATCGCGTGCACGATCATGAGCGCAGCGTTGAAGCCGTCCGGCGTGAACAGGTCGGGGTTGCCGCCCGCGTCGGTCACGAGGTCGATCATCGTGCTGTTGATCTCGTAGTCGTTCGCTCCCGGGAAGTAGTAGTTCAGGAACTGGATCTTGTCGGTCGCCTCGCCGAACGCACCGAACGTGGCGGCGTCGCCGAGACCGGTGACGACCGGTACCGCGTCGAACACGCCCTGCTGGACGAGCGCCTGCCACATCGCACCCGAGGTGGCACCGGCCCACGCGACGAACACGAGATCGGGCTCGCCCGCGAGCAGCTGCTGTGCGAACGGGGTGAACTCGGTGACGTCCTCGGCGACGAGGACCGAGTCGACCTCGGCGCCCTTGGCTCCGAGGATCGCCTTCACGCCGGCCTCGTTCCCCTGGCCGAACGCGGTGTTCTGCGCGAACACGGTGACCTTCTTGCCATCGATGTCGTCGAGGAAGGTCCCGGCGGTGGCGACGTCCTGCGAGGTCTGGCGGCCCGAGCGGAACGTGTACTCGTTCAGCCCCGTGAGCGTGTCGGCGGCGGCGGGACCCGAGATGTAGAGCACCTTGTTCTGCGCGGCCTGCTCGGCCACGGCCATCGCGACACCCGACGAGGCGGTGCCCGCGAGGATGTTCACGCCCTCGCCGATGAGCTCCTTGGCGGCGGTGACGGCCTTGTCGGGGTCGCCTGCGTCGTCCTTGTACTCGACGTTGATCGCGATGCCGTCGACCTCGTTGGTGCCGTCGGTCGCGTAGTCGAGGCCGTCCTTGAAGCCGTCGAGGTACTGCTGGCCGTAGCTGGCCAGGGCACCGGACTCGCTCGTGATGATGCCGACGGTGACCTCGCTCGGTCCGGTGGAACCGCCGTCGCCGCTGTCGCCGTTGTCGGCAGCTGGGGCGCATGCCGCCAGCACGAGGGCGGCCGTGGCGACCACGGAGCCCAGAAGCAACTTCCTTGTAACGCGCATGTGCGTGCCTTTCACCTTTGGAGGGGGCTATGAATGATGCAAACCTGAAATCTGATTCAGGTCTTGCCCACAGTAGATAGTCGCCCGAGACGCGTCAAGTCGAATCGCGCCGGAAACGACGAAACGCCCTCGTCGAGGGCGTTTCGTGCACGTTTCGTTATGGATGGTGCGCCCCCAGGGACTTGAACCCTGAACCCACTGATTAAGAGTCAGTTGCTCTGCCGATTGAGCTAGAGGCGCATGGTGCGCCAGCAGGCGAACCAAGGGTCAACGATACCATCACGGTCGGCGCCATCGCCAATCGGACCGACGGGTCGCCGACTATCCTTGAGACGTGATACTCGCCGCCGACCTGACCCTCGCGCTGCGCCTGGCCGACGCCGCCGACAGCGTCTCGATGTCACGTTTCGACACCGACGATCTCGATGTGCGGGCGAAGCCGGATGCGACCTTCGTCACCGAGGCCGATCTGGCCGCTGAACGAGCCATCCGCAACATCCTCACCGCCGAGCGCCCCGACGACGGTGTCCTCGGCGAGGAGTACGGGACGACCGGCACGACACGTCGCCAGTGGATCATCGACCCGATCGACGGCACCCACAACTACCTCAAGGGCATCCCCATGTGGGCGACGCTCATCGCCCTGGCGGTCGACGGCGTCCCGCAGGTGGGCGTCGTCAGCCAGCCGGCGATCGGCCGGCGCTGGTGGGGCGCCACCGGCCTCGGCGCGTGGACGAACACGTCCGGCGGCGAGCCCCGCCGCATCCGGGTCTCTGCGGTCGACGACGTCGCACGGTCGAGCGTGAGCTTCCAGAGCATCGCGCAGTGGGATGCCGCCGGCCACCTCGATGACCTCGTGCGCCTGAGCCGCGCGGTCTGGCGCGACCGCGGGTACGGCGACGCGTGGCCGTACATGCTGCTGGCCGAGGGGCGGCTCGAGTTCGTCGCCGAGTACGACGTCGCCGAGTACGACATCGCCGCGCATGTGCCGATCATCACCGAGGCGGGCGGCCGTATGACGTCGTTCGACGGCGAGCCCACGATCACGGCACGTTCGTCGCTGGCGACCAACGGCATCCTGCACGACGCCTTCCTGTCCCTGCTTCATGCCCCCGCGACATCCCGAGAAGAGGACCGATGACCCGGCACCCCCTGCCCCGCACGCTCGCCGTGCTTGCCCTCGCCGCCGTCGGACTCACCGGTTGCGCCGCAGCGGAGCCCGCAGCCGATCCCACGACGCCGCCGACGACGACGTCGGCGCTACCAGCTGCGGAACCGGTCGCCAGCGAGACCGAAGCGCCTGAGCCGACCGCCGAGCCGACGTGCGACACGATCATCCCCGCCGAAGTGGTCGCCGACCTGGAGGCGGCAGGCTGGTCGTTCCGCGAAGACGTGTTCCGCATCGGCGCCGCAGAGGTCGACGACGGCATCACGTGCACCTGGGGCGACATGTCGGTGGCCAGCGATCACGTGCAGATGTTCGGCTGGGCGCCGCTGACTGCCGATCAGGCCGCGCAGCACCAGAGCACGCTGCTGCAGGAGGGCTGGGTGCGTGAGGACGGCGGCGACGGCATCTATCTGACCGAGACCCCCGACACGGTGTCGGCGCCCGACGAGCAGGGATACGGGTGGACCTTCCTGTTCGGCGACGACTGGGTGACCTTCGCCGACACCAAGCAGGGGCTGCTGCTCGTGGAGTGGCCGAAGACGTAGCATCGGTCCCGAGAGGGGACGCCGCGATGACCAACCCTGAACCGGGCCCGCACCTGGCCGTGCTCGAGCCGGGACAGTCGTGCGTCGGCGTCGAGCTGCTCCCGCCGCGCGAGGTGCCGCTGGGCGGCCCGCGGGCCATGACCGTGTATCGCACGCTGCCCTCGAAAGCACGCTCCTTCGTGGGCGCCTGGTGCTTCCTCGACCACTACGGGCCCGACGATATCGCCCGCAGCGGCGGAATGGCGGTGCCGCGGCATCCGCACACCGGTCTCGCCACCGTCTCGTGGCTGTTCCAGGGCGCCATCGACCACCTGGACTCGGACGGCCACGCCGCGCAGGTCGCGCCGGGCGAGCTGAACCTCATGATCGCGGGCCGCGGCATCACGCACTCCGAGATCAGTACGGCGCACACCTCGACCCTGCACGGCGTGCAGCTGTGGTATGCGATGCCCGCGTCGACGCGGTTCACCGGCAACGACTTCGTGCACTACGCCCCCGAGCCTGTGCGCGCGCCCGGGCTGACGGCACGCGTGTTCATCGGAGAGCTGCTGGGCTCGCACTCCCCGGTCGACACCCGCACGCCCGATTTGCTCGGCGCCGAGCTGCTTCTGCAGCCCGACGCCACCGTGACGCTCACCGTGCGGCGCGACTTCGAGCACGCGGTTCTCGCCGAGACGGGCGAAGTGGAGGTCAACGGCACCGCCGTGCCCGAGCGCACGCTGGCATACATCCCGACAGGCGCCGACACCCTTCGGCTCACCGTGGGACCTGACGGCGCCCGGGTCATCCTCCTGGGCGGGGTGCCGCTCGGCGAGAGCATCGTCATGTGGTGGAACTTCATCGGTCGCAGCCACGACGAGGTCGTGGAGTTCCGCCGCCGCTACCAGGCCGAGCTCGGCTTCGAGCCGGCCGACCCCGACGACGCCGGCAAACCTCGCCTGTTCGGCGACTTCCCGGCGGGGCAGCGGCCACCGCTGCCCGCCCCGCCACTGCCGAACGTGCGGCTGCGCCCGCGCACCTGACATGCCGGCCCGTGCGTTCACGTGCCACGTTCTGCGGTGCGCACCCGCGAATCGTGACAGGTGAACCGCGGGGCGCAGCGGCCACGTCCGCTCGCTTGCCGCGTTCTGCGGGGAGAACTCGCGAAACGGGGCAAGTGAACGCACAGGGAGCAACGCGTGCGGCGAAGAGCACGCACGATGACGGGGTGCAGGCACGATGAAGGCCCGACCCCCAGAGACACCAGGGGTCGGGCCTTCATCGGTGTGACAGCGGGTTGTGGAGCTGGGGGGAATCGAACCCCCGTCCAACGCTGAGTCTCCACGCCTTCTCCGGGCGCAGTCTGTGCGAGCGTTCTGCTCGGCCCCGACCTTTGTCACAGACACCTAAGTCGACAGGCCCAGTCTGGGAAGAGTCCCGCGTGACGTCCAGACGCCGTCACGCAGCGAGATTCCTAGATGACGCCAGGATCCGTGTCGGAATCAGCCACGGCCTGACGGACTATCGGGCTCGCTTATGCAGCGAGGGCGAAGTCGTTGCGCTTTGCATCGGCAACTATTGGTTCGCAGGGGGCGTTCACGAGATAACCCTGCATCCTCGGCCCGCTTCTCGTGGATTCACAGGCGCTGTCGAAACCGATCAGCCCCGAGTGACCTCCGTGTGGAGGGACCGCTGTCACACTGTGGAATTGCCAACACGGAGGCCTGAGCATCCGAGCATTACAGACTACAACATGCCGGGTCGGGAGCGCATTCCCGCGTAGGCTCGACGTCATGAGCGATGTCATCATCACCGTTCGCGGCGAGCACGAGACCCGTCTGCTGCCTGAGCGCGCCGTCGTGCACCTGACCATCGTGGTCGAGGGCGCCGAGCGCGGCGCCGTCGTCGAGCGGGTGGCCGCGCTGACCGAGCCGGTACGTGCCGACCTGGCCGAGCGGCAGAGCGCGGGCGATGTGGCCGAGTGGTCGAGCCAGCGTGCGGCCGTGTGGAGCGACCGCCCGTGGAGTCCAGAGGGGCAACGGCTCGCGCCCGTGCACCACGCATCCGTCGACTTCACCGTGGTCTTCGCCGACTTCGCCGCGCTGTCGTTCTGGGCCGGCGAAGTGGCCGTGCGCGAGGGTGTGCAGCTGGGGTGGATCGACTGGCGGCTGACGCCCGAGACGAGGGCGCGCGTCGAGCGCGAGGTGGCCACCCGGGCCGTGCAGGTCGCGGTGCAACGGGCCGAGGCCTACGCGCTGGCCCTGGAGCTTTCCGGCGTGACACCGCTGTCGGTGGCCGACTCCGGCCTGCTCGGCGACGGCGATCGTCCCGAGCAGCGGGCGATGTTCGCCGCGCGTGCGATGAGCGCCGACGCGGGCGGGCCGGTGCTCGACTTCCAGCCGGAAGAGATCCGGGTCGCGTCGTCGGTCGACGCGCGGTTCGCTGCACGATGATGGACTCCGCTGCCCGCCCGGGCATCGCCGATCGCCTCTCGCGCATGATCCGACTGCCGACGGTGTCGGCCGAGCTCGAGCGGCGGGGCATGCAGCCGTTCGACGACTTCGTCGCCCTGATCGCCGAGCTCTACCCGCGCACGCACGAACAGCTGACCCTCGAACGACACACCGACCTGGGGCTGCTGTTCCGCTGGAAGGGGCGGCGCGAAGCGCCCGACGGTCCGCTCGTGCTGATGGCGCACTACGACGTCGTGCCGGTCGACGAGTCCGACCCGTGGACGTACCCGCCGTTCGAGGGGCGCATCGCCGACGGCTGGGTGCATGGGCGGGGTGCGCTCGACGACAAGGGCCCTCTGATCGTGATCCTCGAAGCGGTCGAGAACCTGCTGGCCGCCGGGTTCACGCCCGCACGCGACGTGTACCTGTCGTTCGGCGGCAACGAGGAGACGTTCGGCGACGCGGCGGCCACGATCGCTGCAGCCCTGCGCGATCGCGGCATCGTGCCGTGGCTCGTGCTCGACGAGGGTGGTGCCGTCGTCGAGGCGCCGTTGCCGTTCGTGCGCGGGCAGTCGGCCATGGTGGGCGTGGCCGAGAAGGGGGTGCTCACGGTGCGGCTCGAGGCGCGCGGCGAGGGCGGCCACGCATCCGCTCCTCCGTCGTTCACCGCCGCCCGCCGCATCGGCCGCGCGCTCGACCGGCTGGCGCCGGGCACCTTCCGCGCGCGCAGCCCACGCGCGATCTCGGCGATGCTCGCGCGGTTCGCGGGCATGAGCCGGGGGCCGGCGCGCGCGCTGTATCGGATGCTGGCTGCTGCGCCGTTCCTGTCGGCCCGCGTGTTCGCCGCCCTGGGCGGCGAGACCGCCGCGTTCGTGCGCACCACCGTCGCGCCGACGATGCTCGGCGGCGGGACCGCCGCCAATGTGCTGCCGTCGCAGGCGCAGGCGACGGTGAACCTGCGCATCGCGATCGGCGAGACGGTCGAGACGACCGTGCGACGGCTGCGCCGCCGCATCGCCGACGCCCGGGTGTCGGTCATCGTCATCGAAGGCGACGACCCGTCGCCCGAGTCCGCGGTGGGCACCGATGCCTTCGCCGCGATCGAGACTGCCGTGTCGGCCGCCTACCCCGGTGCGGCCACGGTGCCGTACATCATGATGCAGGCCAGCGATTCGCGGCACTTCCACCGGTTCGCCCCGGCGGTGTACCGCTTCGCGCCGCTGGAGATGTCGGTCGCGCAGCGCGCCTCGATCCACGGTGTGGACGAGCGCGTCGAGATCACGAGTCTCGAGCGCGGCGAGCGATTCCACCGTGCGCTCATCGGGGAGCTACAGTAATCACGCTGTTTCACAGCATCGAGTGCAGAGGAGCACGAATGGCGCACCGCGTCACACTGGCGACCCTCGCCGGCGTGGTCGGCTTTCTGGCCTTCGTCGAGTTCACGAGTGGGGTCGTACAGGGCTACTACACGCCCATGATGACCGACATCGCCCGGCATCTGAACGTGCCCGATGCCGATGTGAACTGGTTCGAGGGCACGCAGCTGATGCTGTCGGCGCTGGTCGTGCCCGCCTTCGCCAAGCTCGGCGACATGGTCGGGCACCGGCGCATGCTGCTCATCTCCACCGCGCTCACCGCGGCGGCGGGGCTCGCACTGCCGTTCACCGACTCGTTCCTGCTGTTCCTCGTGTGGTGGACGCTCATGGGCTTCTACGTCGTGTGGCTGCCGCTGGAGATCGCTCTCATCTGGTCGCGGTCACGCCGCATGGAGGGCCGGGCTACCATCACTGCCCGTGCGGCGGGCTTCCTGGTCGCCGCGCTCGAGGCCGGCGCCATCGCCGGTGCGCTCGTCGGCGGTGCCCTCATCGACATCCTTCCGCTCACCATCGTCCTGCTCATCCCCGGCCTGCTGATCGTGGTGTGCTTCTTCGTGATCCTGTTCGGCGTGAAGGAGTCTCCCGACACGACCGGCGGCCGGCTCGACACCGTCGGGCTGGTGCTCATCTCGATCGCGCTCATCGCGTTCACCGGGGGGCTGAGTCTGCTGCGCATCAACGGACCGGTGGATGCCTGGGCTTGGACGGTCGTGGTGCTCGGCGTGCTGCTGGTCATCCCGTTCGTGCTGTGGGAACTGCGCCACACCGACCCCATCATCGACGTGCGCATGTTCCGCTCCCCCGCGCTCGGGCCGGTGTTCCTCACCGCGGGGCTGTTCGGGGTAAGCGTCTTGGGCGCGCAGGCGCCGCTGTCGACGTTCATGCGCACCGACCCGGAGATCTACGGGTACGGGCTCGGCACCGCCGGCTTCGCGACGTCGCTGGTGATCGGCATCTACCTGGTCGCGATGATCTTCGGCGCCCTGCTGTACAGCCCGGTCTCGCGGCGCATCTCGCCACGCGTCGCGCTGATCTGTGCGGCGCTGCTCGTCGGCATCGGGTTCCTGATGTTCCTGCCGATGCACAGCGCCTACGCGCACATGATCACGAACATGGTCGTCGTGGGCCTCGGCTCCGGCGCCCTCGTGGCCGCCCTGCCCGCGGCCGCCGCATCGGCGGCGCCGTCGACGCAGACCGGCGTCGCGACGGGGCTCACCAACTCGGTGAAGACCGTCGGCGGCGCGATCGCGTCGTGCATCTTCGGGATCGCGCTGCTGCAGGGTGCGACCGGGCACGCGGCCACCGGCGGCACCGCAGGCTCGTTCTCGGGCTACGTCACCGTATGGGTGGTCTGCGGCGTCACCGCGCTGATCGCCGCGGTGATCCTCGTGTTCGTGCCGAAGCGGGCGTTCACCGACCGGTCGTCGCACACGCTGCTCGACACCGACTCGCTCACGCGCTGAGGGTCACTCCCCCAGCCGGTTGCGGGTGCGCATGGCGCGCTCGGCCTCGCGCTTGTCCTCGCGCTCGCGGATCGTCTGGCGCTTCTCGTACTCGCGCTTGCCCTTCGCGACTGCGAGCTCGACCTTGGCGCGGCCGTCGACGAAGTAGAGGCGCAGCGGCACGAGCGTGTAGCCGCCGGCGGCGACCGCGTGCGAGAGCTTGATGATCTCGTCCTTGTGCAGCAGCAGCTTGCGCGTGCGCTTGGTTGCGTGGTTCGTCCAGTGACCCTGCGAATATTCCGGGATGTGCACGGCGTCGAGGTAGGCCTGACCTCCGTCGATGTACGCGTAGCCGTCGGAGAGGTTCGCGCGCCCCTGGCGCAGCGACTTCACCTCCGTGCCGGTGAGCACGAGCCCCGCCTCGTAGGTCTTCTCGATGGCGTAGTCGTGGCGCGCACGACGGTTGGTCGCGATGACCTTTTCCCCGCGTTCCTTCGGCATGGCGCACTCCCGGCTCTGATCGACAGCCCGCCAGTCTATCTCACGCGCGCAGCCACCGACGGATGGCGAACCCTGCCGACAGGGCGGCCAGCACGCCGCCGATGCCGAGCAGGATCGGCACGACGATGGCCGCCTCGCCGAGGCCGACCCACGTGGTCACGAACGACACCCGCGACTGCAGATAGCCTTCGACGCCGAACTTCACACCGGCGAGCACGGCGGCGCTGGCGAGCACCGCGCCGATGAGTGCGGCGAAGACGCCCTCGAGCACGAACGGCGTCTGGATGAACCTGTTCGATGCGCCCACGAGCCGCATGATGCCGATCTCACGGCGCCGCGCGTACGCCGACAGCCGGATCGTGGTGGCGATCAGCAGCACCGCGGCGATCAGCATGAGCGCCGCGATGCCCACCGCGATGTAGGTGGCGACCGTCAGTGCCGAGAACAGCGGGTTGAGCAGCTCGAGCTGGTCGCGTACCTCTTCGATGCCCTCGGTGCCCGCGAACGCTTCGACGATGGCATCGGATTCGATCGGGTCGACCAGGCGCACGAGGAAGGTCGCGCTCACCTGTTCGGGCGAGAGGAAGCTGGCCTCCTCCTCGCCGAGCAGTGCGACGAGCTCTTCGTACGCGTCGTCGGAGGTCTGGAACTGCACCTCCTTGACGAGCGGGGCCAGGGCCGGACTGTCGAGCTTGTCGTGCACGGCCTGGATCTGCTCCTCGGTGGCCATGCCCTCGGTGCACGTGGCGGCGGTCGACCCCGTCGCGCACAGGTACACCTGCACCTGCGCGCGGTCCTGCCAGAACGTGCGCATGCCGCTGATCTGCATCTGCATCAGGATCGCGGCGCCGACGAACGTCAGCGAGACAAAGGTGACCAGCACCACCGAGATGACCATCGACGCGTTGCGGCGCAGCCCTGACAGCGCCTCCGACCAGATCAGCCCGAACCTCATGCGGTCGGCCCCACTTCGTCGTCGTCCTCGGCGGCGCCGAGACCGAGGCGGTCGGCGACGCCGAGCTCGGCGATGTCGATCTCCGGCACCGGCAGGGCGACCGGGCGGGTGACCGGCGACTCCTGCTCGACGGGCTCGGCCGCGGCATCCACTTCCCGTTCTCTGCTCACCTCGAGCGCGGCCGTCAGCGCCGCCGCCGCCTCGGCCTCGCGATCGGCCTCGGGCACCAGCAGCGGGATCGCCGACGTGTCGCCGTATCCGCCGCGACGCTCGTCGCGCACGAGCTCGCCGCCCTTCAGCTCGATCACGCGTCGCTTCATCTGATTGACGAACCCGGCCTCGTGCGTGGCCGTCAGGATCGTGGTGCCCCCCGCGTTGATGCGGGCGAGCAGCTGCATGATGTCGACCGACGTGGCGGGGTCGAGGTTTCCGGTCGGCTCGTCTGCCAGCAGCACCTGCGGACGGTTGACGAGCGCGCGGGCGAGCGCGACGCGCTGCTGCTCGCCGCCGGAGAGCTCGTGTGGCAGTCGGCGCTCCTTGCCCTCCAGACCGACCAGTGCCAGCGCCTCGGGCACGGCCTGCCGTACGAAGCCGCGCGACGAGCCGATCACCTGCAGGGTAAAGGCGACGTTTTGGAACACGGTCTTGGTCGGCAGCAGCCGGAAGTCTTGGAACACCGCGCCGATGTGCCGCCGGAAATACGGCACCTTGCGGTTCGACAGGGTGCGCAGGTCACGGCCGAGCACGACGACGCGCCCGGCGGAGGGGACGTCCTCCCGCAGGATCAGGCGCAGGCACGACGACTTTCCCGAGCCGGACGCCCCGACGAGGAACACGAACTCGCCGCGCTGCACCTCGAAGTCGACATCGCTGAGCGCGGGGCTGGCGGTGCCGCGATACCGCTTGGTGACGTTCTCGAACCGGATCATGGCTGTGCCAGCCTAGGCGGCACCGTCACGGTTGCCGGTTGCGACACCCGGCCGACGACGAACCTTCAGTCGTCGTCCTTGCGCTTGCGCCAGCGGATGCCGGCGGCGATCAGCCCGTCGAGGTCGCCGTCGAACACGCTCGCCGGGTTCCCCACCTCATAGCCGGTGCGCAGGTCCTTGACGAGCTGCTGGCCGTAGAGGAAGTACGAGCGCATCTGATCGCCCCAGCTGGCCGTGATGACGCCGGCGAGCTCCTTCTTCTTGGCGGCCTCCTCCTCGCGCTTGAGCAGCAGCAGTCGCGTCTGCAGCACGCGCATGGCGGCGGCGCGGTTCTGGATCTGGCTCTTCTCGTTCTGCATCGACACGACGATGCCGGTCGGGATGTGGGTGAGGCGCACGGCCGAGTCGGTGGTGTTCACCGACTGCCCGCCGGGACCCGACGAACGGAAGACGTCCACGCGGATGTCGTTCTCGGGGATCTCGACCTCCTGCGCCTCCTCCATGACCGGGATGACCTCGACCGCGGCGAACGACGTCTGCCGCTTGTCGGCGGAGCCGAAGGGGCTGATGCGCGCCAGCCGATGGGTTCCCGCCTCGACCGACAGCGTGCCGTACGCGTACGGGGCGTCGACCTCGAACGTCGCCGATTTGATGCCGGCGCCCTCGGCGTAGGAGGTGTCCATGACCTTGACCGAGTACTTGTGCCGTTCGGCCCACCGCAGGTACATGCGCAGCAGCATCTCGGCGAAGTCGGTGGCGTCGTCGCCGCCGGCGCCGGAGCGGATCGTGATGACGGCACCGCGATCGTCGTACTCGCCGTCGAGCAGCGTCTGCACCTCGAGCTGGGCGATGACATCGGCGAGCGCCGACAGCTCGGCGCGCGCCTCGTCGGCCGACTCCTCGTCATCCATCTCGTTCGCGAGCTCGATGAGCACTTCGAGGTCGTCGAGACGGCGTTCGATGGCGGTGACGCGACCCAACTCGGCCTGCCTGTGGCTCAGCGCGCTGGTCACCTTCTGCGCCTGCTCGGGATCGTCCCACAGGTCGGGCGCACCGGCCTGCTCGCTCAGCCGCGCGATCTCCTCGGTGAGCGCGGGAACGTCGACCACCGCCTGGATCTCGGTGAAGGTGGACCTCAGGTCGGCGATTTCAGAAGACAGATCGAGCTCGAGCATGACACTCCAGACTAACGTTTCTGGGGTATGACCGATTCCGCCCGTCACCTGCTGCTGCGCTTCGCGCCCATGATCTATGGGCCCACGGTGCTGTACGGCCTCGGCCAGGGTGCCGTGATCCCGCTGATTCCCGTGATCGCCTCGGCACTGGGCGCAGACGTCGCGATGGCCGCGCTGGTGACCGCCGCGCTCGTGGTCGGGCAGCTGTGCGGCAATATCCCGGCCGGCTGGGCGGTGGCCCGCATGGGCGAGCGCCTGACCATGACGGTGGCCGCGGCGGTGTCGGTCGTCGGCGTGCTCGGCATGGTGTTCGCGCCGTCGCTGGCCGTGTTCGCGGCATCCGTCCTCGTCATCGGCTTCTGCGCCGCCGCCTTCGGCCTGGCCCGCCATGCGTTCATGACCACGCGCGTGCCGCTTGCGCTCCGCGCGCGCTCGCTGTCGCTGCTGGGCGGCGCCTACCGGCTGGGCGTGTTCGTCGGGCCCTTCGTCGCCGCCGGGCTGCTCGGCCTGTTCGGCACGGAGGCGGCCGCCCTGTGGTTCTTCGCCGGGTGCCTGGCCGGGGTGATCCTGCTCGTGCTGCTGGGGCCCGACCCCGAGCGCGAGCTCACCGTGGCGCCGGTGCCGCAGGCATCCACGTCTCTGGTCGTCCCCGAAGACACGGGCGAGGCCGTGACCGGCTCGATTCCGACGGCGGGCACGCGACCCGGCGTATTCCGCACAATGAGGCAGCACCGCGGCGTGCTCGCACGACTGGGCGGTGCGGCCGCGTGCCTGTCGGCCGTACGCTCGGCCCGTCAGCTCGTGCTGCCGCTGTGGGGCGTGTCGATCGGGCTCGACGCGACGACGATCGCACTGGTGGTCGGCATCTCGGGCGCCATCGACTTCGCGCTCTTCTATGCCAGCGGGCAGGTGATGGACCGGTTCGGGCGGCTGTGGGCGGCGCTGCCGGCGATGCTGCTGATGGGCGCGGGATTCCTCGCGCTCGCCTTCACCCACGAGCTGGATGCCGCAGCCATGTGGTTCGCGATGTTCGCCGCCGTGCTCGGGGTCGGCAACGGACTGTCGTCGGGCATCCTTCTGACCCTCGGCGCCGATCTCTCGCCGCAGGGCGACCCGGCGCCGTTCCTCGGCTCGTGGCGCACGCTCACCGACGCCGGCGGCGCGCTGGCACCGCTGCTCGTGGCCGGTATCACCGCGGTCACATCGCTGTCGGTCGCCGCCGGTGCGATCGGTGTGCTCGGGTTCGTGGGGGCGGCCGCGTTCTGGCGGTGGATCCCCCGCCTCATCCCCCGCGCCGGGCACGGCTGACCGGGCTCGTTCAGTTCAGGGCCGTGCGGCTCGTGGCCGTCGCCTGCAGTGCGAGGCCGTCGGGAACGAACAGCGACAGCAGCGGCGGATGCCAGTCGGCCCGCACCGTGACCCGAGCCGACGTGCCGTCGGCGGTGCCGGCCGTGACGACGACCGCGCCGTCGCCCACCACGGCGACCAGGGCCTCGGCCTGATCGCGCACCCCTGCATCGTCGAGGTCGGCGTGGATGCGCCCCGCCTCGACCCGCAGCGTATAGCCGTCGGCGCCCGCAAGCGCCGCCGCATCGGCGAGGCCGTCGAGGCGCTTCTGAGCGAGATACAGGCTCGTCGCGTTGACGCACACGAGGATCGCGACGATCGCAAGCGCCGCATAGCCGAGCGTGAGGAGCAGCACACTGCCGGCGTCGCCGCGGGCCGTGCGCACGATCCGGCGGTGCAGGCGGCGCATCACCCGTCCCGCCACAGCCGAGAGACCTTCTGCGCCGACGACGCCTCGACGGGAACGCTCGCGATGGCGTCGAGCCCGAGCACGGGCGGCACCAGCGGCAGCGGCACGTTCGTGCGCACGGTCACGACGAGCGTCGCCCCGGCAGCGGGACAGGTCGCCGTGGCGGGGCGGCAGCTGAGCGAGAGGGCGATCTCGTCGCGTGAGAGCCCGTACTCGTCGACGATCGCCCGCAGCACCGCGTCGGCGCGCTGGGTCGCCGTGGCGGAATCGGGCGCGGTCGACACGGCCCGGGCAACGTGCCGGGCGCCGGCCTCGGCGCCGAGCGCCTGCCCCTGGATCGCGCCCAGCGCGACCACGAGGTAGACGAGCGGCACGAGCATCAGCACTCCGACGGTGATGAACTCGAGCGCCGCCGAGCCGTGGTCGTCGCGCAGGACGCGGCGCGCGGCATCGGCCCAGCGCTTCGGCTCAGCCCAGGGACTCGAGCGGCGCATGGCCGGTCACCTCCATCGCAGCGGGCATGCCGAGCAGCCCGACGAGCGGCAGTGTCGCCGAAACGGTCACCTCGACGACCTCGTGCCCGAGTCGCAGCGTCTGGTGCGCACGGATGTCGCCGGCGTAGTCGGCACCCACCGTGCGAGTGATGAGGTCTGCTGTGCGGGCGACGCCCGCATCGAGCGTCGTGTCGGCGAGCGCGGCGTGATGCGCCCCCTCGACCGCCGCGTCATGCACGACGTTGCGCACGTAGACGGCGAAGCCGAGTTGCAGTACGCCGAGCGTCAGCAAGGTGAGCAGGGCGCCGACGAGAACGAACTCGACCGGGCTGCTGCCGCGGTCGTCCGACAGGCCGGCGCGCATCCGCTCAGAACCCTGAGACGCGCGCGATCGCCTGCTCGAACAGGCCCGCAAGGGCGGGACCGGCAAGCGCCCAGATCACGACGACGAGTCCGGCCGTCATCAATGTGACGAGCACCCAGCCGGGCACGTCGCCGCGGTCGTCGCGCAGTGTCGTGCATGCGTCGCGCAGCGGGCGCGGCAGCAGTCTCGTTCGAAGCGATGTCATCGCGCGTTTCCTTCCGATCGGTCGTGGGCTCAGCCGATGCCGAGCCGCAACATGAGGATTCCCGGGAAGATCGCAAAGATCACCGAGAGGGGCAACAAGAGGAACACCAGCGGCAGGAGCATGAGAATCTCCTTGCGTCCGGCCTGCTCGATCAGCACGCGCTTGGCGTCGTCACGCGCGTCGCCGGCCTGCGCCTGCAGCACCTGCGCGAGCGGTGCACCGCGCTCGATGGCAGCCACCAGGTGGTCGACCGAGCGCGAGAGTGCCGGAACCTGCAGCCGCTGTGCGGTGGCGGTCAGCGCCTCTGACAGCGACGAACCCGTGCCGACGGCGACGATGGCGCCGCGCAGCTCGGTGGTGAGGTCGCCCGCACCCACATCGCCGATGCGTCGCAGGCTCTCGAGCAGTCCCTCCCCCGCAGCCAGGCACAGGGCGAGGAACTCCAGCACGGTCGGCAGTTCCTCTTCGACACGACGCGCCCGCGACCGTGCGGCAGCGGTCAGCCGCGCGTCGCACAGCACGAGAGCGACGGCGCCGAGCACCGGCGGCAGGAGCGCCGCCGCGGGTGTCCAGCGACCGAGCACCGCGAGCAGCACGGCGACCAGGCCGCCGAGGATCACCGCACCGAGCGCCCAGGCGAGCTGCCGGCCGCGGAAGGCCGAGACATCCATCGTCCATCCGGCCTGTGCCAGCCGGCGCGCCACGCCGTCGGCCCCGCCGAGCAGCCGGCTCAGGCGCTGCTGCGCCGCAGCACGCACGCTGTCGAGGCCGGGCGCGTCCGGCCACCCGGTCGCGCCGCGCGGGTCGGCGACGTCGCGCACGTACAGCGCGATGCGACGCGAGAGGGATGCCGCGCCCCATCGCGGCGTGACCGCCAGCAGGCTGCACACCCCGAGGCCGAACGCGACACCCAGGATGACGGCGAGCGCGAGGTCGCTGGGCCCGGTCACGCGAACCACCGCCGCGGTTCGGGCAGACGGCCGATGCGCAACATCACCCGGAACGCGACGAACGAGACGACGGCGCCGCCGATCACGAGCACGATGCCCTCCAGGCTGGCGTACGCGCGGGCGCCCTCCGGGCGCATGGCGAGCAGCGCGACGATCACCCATGGTGCGATGACACCGAGCACTGCGGCGCCGCGGATCCACGACTGCCGGGCCTCCACCTCGGCGCGCAGCGACGCCTCGGCACGCACCGAGGTCGAAAGCGCCCGCAGCACGGGGGTCAGCTCGGTGCCGCCCACCTGCCGTGCCATGCGCAGCGTCTCGACGATGCGGTCGGCGACGGGGTCGGCCAGCACGGTCTTCAACCGCACCGCGCCGGAGTCGAAGTGCCCGGATGCCGCGAGGTCGCGGCGGAAGGCCGCGAAAGCCGGCCGCAGGGCGGGAGGCGCGGTGTCGGCGAGGCTCGCCACCGCGTCGGGGAGCGACATCCCGGCGCGCACCGACGCGATCAGCAGGTCGCACACGTCCGGCCACAGCGCGCGCCGTGAGCGACGCAGGGCGAGCCTCCGCGTACGCAGCCACACGAACGGCGCCGCCGCGCCGGCCGCCGCGGCCACGGTCGCGAAGGCAGGCACGGTCGTGAAGACGAAGGCGATGGCTGCCGCGACAGCACCGGCCACGGCGGCGGCCACCACGACGGTGCGCGGACGCACGTGTGCGCGGCCCGCGTCCTCGAGCAGGCGCATCAGCCGTCCGGACGACACGGGCACGGGCACGGCGGGGCGCACGGGCCATAACCACGGCGACAGCACGAGCAGCAGCCCCGCGGCGAGGACGGCACCCCAGACGAGCGTCACCGCCGGTCCTCGTAGACCGTGTCGGCCTCGATGGCTCCGTCGGCGATTCGGCCGGTCGGCACGGCGATCTCGGCGATGCGGCGGCGACCGGTGGCATCCAGCTCGCAGTGCGCCACCAGGTGCACCGAGGTCGCCACCGCCGGCTGCACGAAGCCCGCGTCGATGTTGCGGCCCGCCAGCAGCGGCAGCGCGCACAGCTTGCGCAGCGCGTCGCGGGCCGAGTTCGCGTGGATGGTCGCGGCGCCGGGGACGCCTGTGTTGAGTGCCAGCAGCAGGTCGAGGGCTTCGGCATCGCGCACCTCGCCCACCACGATGCGGTCGGGGCGCATACGCAGCGCCTCTTTCACGAGGCGGCGCAGGGTCACCTCACCCGTCCCCTCGAGCGACGGCTGACGGCCCTGCAGAGCGACCAGGTCAGGGGCGTCGACGGCGAGCTCGAACGTCTCCTCCACGGTGACGATGCGGTGCTGCGCGGGTGCCGCCGCGATGAGCGCACCCAGCAGCGTCGTCTTGCCCGCCTGCGTCGCCCCCGACACGAGCACGCTGCGCCCCATGCGCATCGCCGTGCGCAGCAGGTCGGCGGCCTCGGGGCGAAGCGACCCGGCGGCGATGAGCGCGCCCAGGTCACGGTACTGCGGCAGGTGCTTGCGGATGTTCACGGACCAGTGCCGGCGGGTGATGTCGGGGATGATCACGTGCAACCGCGAGCCGTCCGGGAGCGACGCATCGACAAACGGCTGGCTCAGATCGACGCGGCGGCCGCTGGCGTGCAGCATGCGCTCGACGAGATCGCGCACCGCCGAGTCGGTCAGCTGCAGCGGCGTGCGCTCGGCGACGCCACCGCGGGCCGCGAAGATCCTGTCGGGCGCGTTGATCCAGACCTCTTCGATCGACGGATCGTCGAGGTACGGCTGCAGCGGGCCGTAGCCGGTGACGGCAGCCAGCACGTCGCGCACACACGCGGCTTCGTCCTCGACGGGGACGAGCCCGCGGGCCAGCGCGAAGTCGTTGTGCCGTCGCACTTCGGCGTACGCGATGCGCGCCGCCAGGTCGGGGTGGCGGGCGGGATCGGCACGCTCGGTACGCAGCCGCTCCCGCACGCGCTCGGCCACCGCCGCGGCAGGAGTCGCGGGCGGAGCGGATGCGACGGGGACCGGGGGCACTCGTGAATGATCGCAAGAATGCCCCGGCCGCGCCGCAAGTTATCCACAGCGCGGTGGGACCCCCCGGCATCCGGGGGTTCTCCCCCAGCGTGCGCGCAGGTGCGCCGATAGACTTGACCCACGCGGGAGTGGTGAAACTGGCAGACACGCAGGATTTAGGTTCCTGTGCCTTCGGGCGTGTGGGTTCAAGTCCCACCTTCCGCACGGGCGGTGATCCATTGCGCCGCATCCGCCGAACGCACACGACCGACGGGACTCCTCGTGCTCGAGACCGCCCTGCACGCACCGACCGCACTCATCCCCTGGCTCGACCCCGAAACGATCATCTCGGCGGCCGGGCCCTGGGCGCTGCTGGTGGTCTGCTTCATCGTGTTCGCCGAGACCGGGCTGCTGGTCGGCTTCCTGCTGCCCGGCGACACGCTGCTGGTCATCTCCGGCCTGCTCACCCACACCAGCGACGTGTTCGGCGTCAACATCTGGATCGTGTGCCTGCTCATCGGACTCGCCGCGTTCGTCGGGGGCGAGGTCGGATACGTCATCGGGCACAAGGGCGGTCCGGCCGTATTCGAACGCAAGGAGTCGGGCCTGTTCAGCCGCCGCAACGTGGAGCGCACCAACGCGTTCTTCGAGCGCTTCGGCGGGCTGACGATCATCCTCGCCCGCTTCGTGCCGATCGTGCGCACCTTCGCGCCGGTGGCCGCCGGCGTCGGGCACATGCCGTGGCGCCGCTACACGCTGTACAACTTCATCGGCGCCGTCATCTGGGGCGTCGGGCTCACCATGGTCGGCTACCTCATCGCCTACATTCCGTGGATCCGCGACCTGGTGACCGAGTACATCGACATCATCCTGCTGCTGGCCGTCGGCGGCACGGCGCTGATCACCCTGTGGCACTACCTGTCGGAGCGCTACAAGGCCCGCAAGGCGGCCGCCGCGCAGGCCGGGCCGGTCAGCGACACCGAAGAGGCGGCCGACTAGGAGACGGCCCCGCGCGCCTGACGCGACCGTTCGACGCTGGCGCGCAACGCCTCCATGAGGTCGATCACCTCGCCGCCCTCGGTCGCCTCTTCGCGGTCGCCGAACGTCTCGGCCGTGCTGATCGCTTCGCCCTTCTCGAGCTTCGCCTCGATGAGCGTGCGCAGCTCGGCCTGATACTCGTCGGTGAACTGCCCCGGATCGAAGTCCTTCGCGTACGTGTCGACCAGGGCGGCCGACAGCTCCAGCTCCTTCGCCGAGACGGCCGGGGTGTCGTCGAGAGCGGGGAAGGATGCCTCGCGCACCTCGTCGGGCCACAGCAGCGTCTGCAGCACGAGCACGTCGCCGCGCACGCGCAGGGCCGCCAGCCGAGTCTTCTGCCGCAGCGAGAACCGCACGATCGCCGTACGATCGGTCTGCGCGAGCGTGCGGCACAGCAGCACGTACGCCTTGGGCGAGGCCGAGTCCGGTTCGAGGTAGTACGCCCGGTCGAGCAGCAGCAGATCGACCTGGTCGCGGGGCACGAACTCCATGACCTCGATCTCACGGCTGCGTTCGGCCGGCAGCGCCTTGAGGTCCTCCTTGGTGAGCACCACGGTGCGCTCGCCGTCGTCGTAGGCCTTGTCGATGTCCTGGAAGGGCACGACCTCGCCGTCGAGCTCGCAGATGCGCTGGTAGCGGATGCGGCCGCCGTCGGCAGCGTGCACCTGGTGCAGCGGCACGTCGTGGTCTTCGGTCGCCGAGTAGACCTTGACCGGCACGTTCACCAGCCCGAAGGTCACGGCACCCTTCCAGATGGCCCTCATCCCTCCAGTGAACACCAGTGCGGCATGCCCTGCCATACCCTGGGCCCATGGCGGGCGACGAACAGACGGTGCGCATCGACGGGCGCCGCCTGCGTCTGACGAACCTCGACAAGGTGCTGTATCCCGCAACGGGCACCACGAAGGGCGAGGTGATCGACTATTACACGCGCATCGCTCCGCTGCTGATCCCGCACGTGGCAGGCCGGCCGGTAACCCGCAAGCGCTGGCCGGACGGCGTGGGAACCGATGCTGAACCGGGGCTGGTGTTCTTCGCGAAGGACCTGGAGCGCGGGGCGCCGTCCTGGGTGCGCCGGCTGCCGATCGAGCACGTGAAGGGAGCGAAGGAGTACCCGCTCATCGGCGATGTGCCCACACTCGTCTGTCTGGCGCAGGTGGCGAGCTTGGAGCTGCACGTGCCGCAGTGGCGCTTCGCCGCCGACGGCACCCGCGGGCCTGCCGACCGGCTCGTGCTCGACTTCGACCCCGGCCCGGGCATGGGGCTCGCCGAGTGCGCCGAGGTGGCCCGGTTGGCCCGTGACATCCTGCACGGAATGGGTCTGGACCCGATGCCGGTGACCAGCGGCTCCAAGGGCATCCACATCTATGCTGCGCTGCCGCCGGGTCAGACCAGCGAGTCGGCGTCGACGCTCTCCAAGGAGCTCGCCCGCGCCCTCGAAGCCGATCACCCGGACCTCGTGGTCAGCAGCATGAAGAAGGCCGAGCGCACGGGCAGGGTGCTGATCGACTGGAGCCAGAACAGCGCCGCGAAGACGACCATCGCCCCGTACTCGCTGCGCGGGCGCATCGAGCCGACCGTGGCGGCTCCGCGCACGTGGGCCGAGCTCGACGATCCGGGCCTGCGCCAGTTGCGGTTCGAGGAGGTGCTCGAGCGCATCGCCGATCCGATGGCCGCGTTGGGGTTCCGGGCCGGCGGCCGCGAAGCCGACGACGGCCCTCTCGCCCGCTACATCGCCAAGCGCACGGCCGGCGGAACCCCCGAGCCCGTGCCGTCGAACGCCCTCGGCGCCACGGCGACGGCCGACAGGCCCCGCTTCGTGATCCAGGAGCACCACGCCACCGCGCTGCACTGGGACTTCCGGCTCGAGCACGAGGGCGTCTTCGTGAGCTGGGCGGTGCCGCGCGGAGTGCCGCCGACGACAACGAACAACAGCCTCGCGATCATGACCGAGGATCACCCCCTCGAGTACGGCGCGTTCGAGGGCACCATCCCGCACGGGCAGTACGGCGCGGGCACCGTGACGATCTGGGACGACGGGTGCTACGACCTGGAGAAGTGGCGCGACGACGAGATCATCCTCACCGCGGAGGGCCGGCCGGGCGGGCCGCTCGGACGGGTGCGCCTGGCGCTCATCCGCACGCAGGGCGAGGGCGAGAAGTCCCGGTGGCTGCTGCATCGCACGAAGACCGATGCCGCAGGCCACCCGCAGCCCGACGGCGAGCCCGTCGTGGCGTGCCCCCCACACGTCGAGTCGTCGCGAACAGCGGGTGCTTCGGGCGCGGACCGTGCAGATGCGACGACCGAAGGGGCGACATCGACTGCACGGGAAGAACAGGCGCGTCGCCCGGAGCCGATGCTGGCGACGAACTCGACCCCGGGCATCGCGCGGGCGGCCGCGGCGCGCTGGGCGGGCGACGACGGCGCCCCCTGGGCGGAGATCAAGTGGGACGGCGTGCGCGCCCTCGGCGTCTGGGACGGCACCCACCTGCGCCTCTACGCGCGCAGTGGCACCGACATCACCGACCGGTATCCAGAGCTCACCGCCGCACCGGCGCTCGGCGACGGCTCGCTCGTGCTGGACGGTGAGATCGTCGCCCTCGGCGAGCGCGGTGCGCCGAGCTTCGCTCTGCTGAAGAACCGCATACACCTCACGAAGCCGCACGAGATCGCCCACGAGCAGAAGCACACGCCGGTGCGGTATCACCTGTTCGACGCATATGCGCCGGGAAGAATGGATGCTGCGCTCAGTGCGCGGCGACGACTTCTCGAGCACCGCGCGGCCGATGCGGGGGCTGCGTTCGTCGTGCCGCCCGTGTTCGACGACGTGGATGCGGCACTCGATGCGAGTCGCCGGTTCGGGCTGGAGGGCGTGGTCGTGAAAGACCCGTCGTCGCCGTACCGCCCGGGTGCGCGCTCGGAGTCGTGGCTCAAGGTCAAGAACGTGCGCACCCAGGAGGTGGTGATCGGCGGCATCCGGCCCGGTCGTGGCGGACGGACCGGGTCGATCGGGTCACTGCTGCTGGGTGTTCCCGGCGACGCCGGGCTCGAGTACGTGGGCCGGGTGGGATCGGGCTTCACCGAGGCGATGCTGAAGCGGCTGGAAGATCAGCTCACCCCGCTGCGCATCAAGGAGTCGCCGTTCGCCGACGTGCCGGTCACGGATGCGTCCGATGCGCTGTGGGTGCGTGCCGAGCTCGTCGGCGAGGTGGCCTTCGCGGAGTGGACACCGAGCGGCATCCTGCGTCACGCCCGCTGGCGCGGACTGCGCCCCGACAAGTCCCCCGCCGACGTCACCCCCGAGTACTGATCACGCGTGCCGCTCGCTCTCGGTGTGACCGGACGGCTCCAGCTGGAACGTGGAGTGCTCGACGTCGAAATGGTCGGCCAGACATGCCTGCAGCTCGGTCAGCAGCTCACCCGAACGCCGCTCGCTGAGCACCGCGTCGTCCACGACCACGTGAGCGGTGAACACGGGCGCGCCGCGGGTGAGCTGCCATACGTGCACGTCGTGTACGCCGACCACGCCGGGCGCCTCGCGCAGGTGCGCGCGGATCTCCTGCACGTGCACCCCGGGCGGCGCGGACTGCGCCAGCACCGAGACCACCTCGCGCAGCAGGCCGACGGCGCGCGGCAGGATCATCGCCGCGATGGCCAGCGAGGCGATGGCGTCGGCGGGGAGCCACCCGGTGGTGACGATCACGATCGCCGCGACGATGACCGCGGCCGAGCCGAGCAGGTCACCGAGCACTTCGAGGTAGGCACCGCGCACGTTGATGCTGCGCTTCTGTGCGGCGCTGAGCAGCCACAGCGAGATCGCGTTGGCCACCAGCCCGACGGCGGCGACCACCAGCATGAGCGTTCCCGCGACCTCCACCTCGCCCGGGTCGATCAGGCGGCGGATCCCCTCTACGGCGATGCCCGCGGCCAGGACCAACAGGATCACGCCGTTCACCAGCGCGCCGAACACCTCGGCGCGCTGGTAGCCGTACGTGCGCCGGTCGTTCGCCGGGCGCGCTGCGACAGTGCTCGCCACGAGCGCGATGACCAGCGCCGCCGCATCGGTGAACATGTGGACGGCGTCGGCGAGCAGCGCCAGCGAGCCGCTGAGAATCGCCCCGACGACCTGCACGACCATGACGGTCGCGGTGATGCCGAGCGAGATCGCCAGCAGGCGCCGGTTGCCGGCACCGCGGATGCCGGACGGTGCGTGGTCGTGCATGGCTCCAGGCTAGGCCAGAATCCTCAGAGCGCTTCAAGCAGCGGCACCAGCGCACGGAACGCGCGAGCGCGATGCGAATCGGCGTTCTTCTCGGCGGCGCTCCATTCCGCCACGGGGCGCTCGGCGTCGGGCTCCTGGTCGTCGGGGACGAAGATCGGGTCGTAGCCGAAGCCGCCCGTTCCCGACGCGGCGCGCGCGACGCGGCCGGGCCACACACCCTCGACGACATGCTCGTCCCCGCCGGTCAAGAGCGCGATCGTCGCCCGGTACTGCGCGGTGCGGTGCGGGTCGGCGATGTCGGAGAGCTGGTCGAGCAGCAACTCGAGGTTCGCCGTGACATCTTTCGCGTGGCCCGCCCAGTACGCCGAGAAAACGCCCGGCGCACCGCCGAGCACGTCGACGCAGATGCCCGAGTCGTCCGCGAGCGCCGGCAGGCCGGTGTGTGCGGCGGCGGCCCGTGCCTTGATCAGCGCGTTCTCGGCGAAGGTGACGCCGTCTTCGACCGGTTCGGGACCGTCGTACCCGATCACCTCGAGGTCGGGGCGGGCCGCGGCGACGATGTGCGCGTACTCCTCCACTTTGTGCGGATTGTGCGTCGCCAGCACGATACGGCGCCGTGGGGCACCCGAATCGAAGGAGTTGCGCGCACTCACTGTGACGCCGTCTGCGCGAGGACGGCCGTCTGCAGGTCGCGCAGCTGCGCGCACCCGTCAACACCGAGCCCGACGAGGGCGTCGAGCTCGTGCTTGTCGAACGGCGCGCCCTCGGCGGTGCCCTGCACCTCGACGAAGAGGCCCCGCCCGGTCACGACGACGTTCATGTCGGTCTCGGCGCGCACATCTTCGACGTACGGCAGGTCGAGCATCGGCTCGCCGTCGATGATGCCCACCGACACCGCGGCGACCGAGTCGAGCAGCACGGTCGACTTCTGGGCGATGAACTTCTGTGCACGCCCCCATTCGATGGCGTCGGCGAGCGCGACGTAGGCGCCGGTGATCGCCGCGGTGCGCGTGCCGCCGTCGGCCTGCAGCACGTCGCAGTCGATGACGATGGTGTTCTCGCCGAGTGCCTTCGTGTCGACGACGGCGCGCAGCGCCCGGCCGATCAGACGCGAGATCTCGTGCGTGCGCCCGCCGATGCGGCCCTTGACCGCCTCCCGGTCGTTGCGGCTGTTGGTCGCGCGGGGCAGCATCGCGTACTCGGCGGTGACCCAGCCCTTGCCCTTCCCGGTGAGCCAGCGGGGCACGCCGCTGGTGAACGACGCGGTGCACAGCACCTTGGTGCCGCCGAACGAGATGAGCGCCGAGCCTTCTGCCTGCGCGCTCCACCCGCGTTCGATCGTGATGGGGCGCAGCTGGTTGGGAGTGCGCCCGTCGGCGCGCAGAATGTCGCTCATGTTCTCTCTCTGTAAGGGGGCGTCAGGTATCTCGGGGAAGGTCGATGGCACCGGTCTGCACGAGACGCACCGAAGAGACTTCGCGCCCCATCAGCCGGTGGGCAAGCCGCAGGAACTCGTCGGCCGAGTCGCCGGTGGCCTCGTAGAGGTGGGTGGCCGTGGCATCCGACCCTGCCAGCAGATCGCGCGAGACGAGCTGTCGATAGACGTCGTTGGCCGTCTCGGTGTCGCTCGAGACGAGCGCGACGTCGGACCCCATCACATAGCTGATGGCACCCTTCAGGAACGGGTAGTGAGTGCAGCCGAGCACCAGGGTGTCGACGCCGGCGTGCCGCAGCGGTGCGAGGTACTGCTCGGCGGCCGACAGCAGTTCTGGCGATTCGGTGACGCCCGCCTCGACGAACTCGACGAACCGCGGGCAGGCGGCCGTGAAGACGGTGAGGCGCTCGTTCACGCCCAGCAGGTCCTGGTAGGCACCCGAGCCGATCGTGCCGGCGGTGCCGATCACGCCGATGCGACCGTTGCGGGTGGTCGACACGGCCGTGCGCACCGCGGGGCCGATGACCTCGACGACGGGCACGTCATACCGTTCGCGCGCATCACGCAGCATCGCCGCCGAGGCCGTGTTGCAGGCGATGACCAGCATCTTCACGCCCTGGTCGACGAGCGTGTCCAGCACCTCGAGTGCGTAGCGGCGCACCTCGGCGATCGGCTTGGGCCCGTAAGGCGAATGCGCCGTGTCTCCCATGTAGACGATGGATTCGCGCGGCAGCTGATCGGTGATCGCCCGCGCCACCGTGAGCCCGCCGACACCCGAGTCGAAGATGCCGATCGGAGCGTCGTTCACGATCGACCAGCCTACGCCAGTCGGTCAGTACGCTGGCCCCATGGCCGCATCCACCGCCCTGCTCACCGATCGCTACGAGCTGACGATGCTCGAGGCCGCGCTGCGCGACGGCACGGCGCAGCGGCCGTGCGTGTTCGAGCTGTTCGGCAGGCGACTGCCGGGTGGGCGCCGGTTCGGCGTCGTGGCCGGCACGGGGCGGCTGCTGACGCTGCTGCGGGATTTCCGCTTCGGCGACGACGAACTGCGGTTCCTGCGCGATGAGAAGGTGGTGGATGCCGCGACCGTCGCGTATCTGGAGGGGTACCGTTTCTCGGGCTCGATCACCGGCTACCGCGAGGGCGAGCTGTACTTCCCCGGGTCTCCGCTGCTGACCGTCGAGGGCACGTTCGCCGAGGCCGTCGTGCTCGAGACGCTCGCGCTGAGCGTGCTGAACCACGATTCGGCGGTCGCCACCGCGGCCGCCCGCATGAGCATCGTGGCCGGTGATCGTCCCCTCGCCGAGATGGGCTCGCGCCGTGCCGGCGAGATGTCAGCGGTCGCCGCCGCGCGGGCCGCGTTCATCGCCGGGTTCGACGCGACCAGCAATCTCGAGGCGGGACGGCGGTGGGGAATTCCCACCATGGGCACCGCCGCCCACTCGTGGACGCTGCTGCACGACAGCGAAGAGGACGCCTTCCGCGCCCAGGTCGACGCACTCGGGCACGACACGACTCTGCTGGTGGACACGTTTGACACCCGGCGCGGCGTCGAGACGGCCATCCGCATCGCCGGCACGGGACTGGGCGGTGTGCGCATCGACTCGGGCGATCTTCCGGTGGTCGCCGCAGAGGTGCGCGCGCAGCTGGACGAGCTCGGCGCGACGGGCACCAAGATCACCGTCACCAGCGACCTCGACGAGTATGCGATCGCAGCGCTGGCAGCCTCCCCCGTCGACTCGTACGGGGTCGGCACCTCGGTGGTCACCGGCTCGGGGGTGCCCACGGCGGGCATGGTCTACAAGCTGGTCGCACGGCAGGGCGGCGACGGCACGTGGGTCGGCGTGGCCAAGGCATCCGCCGACAAGTCGTCCACCGGCGGTCGCAAGACGGCCTTCCGCACCCTCGACCACGGCACCGCCACCGGGGAGCTGGTGGTCGTCGACGACGCCACCGCGGCACCGGACGACGCGCGGGCACTGCAGGTCGCGCTCGTCGCCCACGGCGAGATCGACCCCGCCGCCGAGGGACCCGCCGGGGTGCTCTCGGCGCGCGCACATCACGCGCGCGTGCGCGAAGAGCTGCCGGTGCGCGCGCTGGCGCTCAGCCGTTCGGATCCGGCCATCCCGACGAACTTCGCCTGACCGGATCAGCCCTGCAGGCGCTCGTAGATCTCCTTGCAGGTGGGGCACACCGGGAACTTCTCGGGGTCGCGGCCAGGCGTCCACTTCTTACCGCACAGTGCGCGCACGGGCTTGCCCGTGATGGCCGACTCGAGGATCTTGTCCTTCTTCACGTAGTGCGAGAAGCGCTCGTGGTCACCCGGCTCGATGCTCTCCTCGCGAATCAGCTCTTCGAGCTCGCGGTCGAGCAGCGCCAGTCCGCCGTCGTCGGGGGTTCCTGCGGGAGTGCTCATAGCCGCTAAGTGTAGCCGCGCACCGGGCTGGTCAGGCGGCCTCGGCGAACTCCATCAGACGGGAGTCACGGCGGCGGAACAGGCCCGCGCCGATCGCCACGCCGGTCACCAGCACGGCGAGGCCGATGACGACTCCCAGCCACAGCGCCACGGCGCCGGCGTGCACGTCGACGGTCACCGCATTCCACCCGAACCATAGCGACGGTGCGCTCAGCACGACCGCGCCGAGCAGCACGAGCGCCTGCGCTCCGACGCCCGTCGACGAGTGCTGCGGCTGCTGGAACGGGCTGTCGCCGGGCCGCGAGACGGGGTACGGCGCGAGCACCGACGAGATGCTCGCCAGCCCCAGTCCGCACAGGAAGAGCGACGTCGACACCCCGATCACCGCGGGCAAGATCGCCCACCGCCCGTGCAGGGCGACGGTCACCGGGATCACGATCGCCAGCAGCGGCACCGCGATGAGCACGACGGGAACGAGCCGGCCGACCCGGTCGGCCAGACCCCGGGTGCCGCTGGCGATGTGCATCCAGATCGCGGTCGAGTCGTAGGCGACGTCGTTGTGCGGCAGCCAGCCGAAGAACAGCGCGATGATGAGCACGGGCAGCAACACCACAGTCTCGGCCGACACGCCGGCGACCAGGGGCGGCACGACCACGATCGCTGCCGCCACCGGGATGACCCCCGCGTTGACGAGGTAGCGCCGGTCGCGCCGCCAGTACACGAGGCTGCGCGCGGCGATCGCCCCGCCGGGCGTGCCCGGTGCCACGACGAACCAGCCGAGCCCTGCCCGCTCGCGCACCGACACGGGCCGCTCGGTGGTGCGCAGCAGCCGCCGCACGCACCACACCCAGGCGCCGGCCAGCAGCGCGACGGTGACCACCGCGACGACCGCGACGACCCATGCGAGCGACGAGCCCGCGGCGACGGCAGCCGGCAGCGCCCACGCGGCACCGAACGGGGTGTACCCGAGCACGTCGACCGCTTCGGACAGCTGGGGCGGCACGGCGCCCGCCCACTCCAGCGACGAGAGGAAGACGGCGGTGGGCACGACGACCACGACGATCGCCAGTACGAACAGGCCCGATAGCTCGCGCGAACGGCGATCGCGCAGGAACATGGCCGTCACCGCCATGCACGTGCGCGACAGCAGGGTGACGGTGGCGATCGCCAGCGCGGCGCCGATCACCGCGACCGGCACGGGCGCCCCATGCATCGACCACAGCACCGCCGTGCACACGGCGACGGCGATCAGCGCGAGAGTCGGCAGCCCCAGCAGTCCGGCGAGGGCCAGGGCGGCGGCGAGGCGGATCTCGGGCAGCCCGAACACCGCGAACCTGCGCGGGTCGAGCTGGTCGTCGGCGCCGGCGATCAGCGGCGACAGCGCGAACGCGAGCGTCACGGCGGTGCCGCCGTGCACGACGACCGCCTGGGCCGTGCCGGCCGACGCGGTGCCCAGCGAGAGGATCGCCGTGCACGCAACGGCGGTGGCCGAGACGAGCAGCACGAGTCCGATCACCGTGCGTGCGACGGCACGGCGTCCGCCGCGCCATGCTCCCGCCAGGAGGGCGAGCCTCAGTCGGAGAACGTGTGCAACCACTCCAGGCCCTCCACGTCGCTGAGCCCTCCGGACAGCTCGATGTAGCGCTGCTCGAGGCTCAGCTCGCCGCGCACCTCGTCGACGGTGCCCTCGGCGAGCACCTGACCGGCGACGAGCACCGCGACACGCGTGCACACCCGTTCGACCAGGTCCATGCCGTGGCTCGAGAGCACGACGGTGCCCCCGCCGGCGACGTAGGCGCTGAGGATCTCGAGGATGATGCCGCTAGAGAGCGGGTCGACGGCCTCGAACGGCTCGTCGAGCACGAGCACGCGTGGCGAGTGGATGAGTGCGCCGGCGAGCATGACCTTCTTGGTCATGCCGGCCGAGTAGTCCGATACGACGCGCCCCAGCGCGTCGGCGAGATCGAATGCGCGCGCCAGATCGGCGGTGCGCGCTTCGACGACCGCGGCGGGCAGCCCGCGCAGCACGCCGTAATAGTAGAGCAGTTGCCGGCCGGTGAGGCGGTCGAACGTGCGCAGGCGGTCGGGCAGCACCCCCAGTGCACGCTTCGCGGCCAGCGGGTCGGATGCCGCATCGACGCCGTTGATCTCGATCGTGCCGCGCGTGGGGTGCAGCAGACCGGCGATCATCGACAGGGTCGTGGTCTTGCCTGCGCCATTGGGGCCGACCAGCCCGTAGAACGACCCGGCCGGCACGGTCAGATCGATCCCGTCGACCGCGCGTGTGCCGCCGAAGGCCTTCACGACCCCGCGCAGCCGGAGTGCGGGAAGGGATGTCTGCGGCACCGGCGGCCGGGGCGGGACGACGATCTGCTCGCCGGCGTGCTCGATGACGTCGGGCAGCTCGAGGGCGGTCGCCTCGCTGGCCCTCTTCGGAGGCGCGCTCGCCTTGCGCAGGGTCGTGCTCTTCTTCGTGGGGGCTGGCTTCTTCGTGGGGGCCGGCTTCTTCGCGGGGGCCGGCTTCTTCGCGGGGGCCGGCTTCTTCGCGGGGACCGGCTTCTTCGCGGGGACCGGCCTCTTCGCGGGGGCTGGCTTCTTCGCGGGGGCCTTCTTCGCGGGGGCCTTCTTCGCGGACGTCGTCGACGGCAGGGCCTTGACCGGCCGGGGCGCCCGTTCGACGACGGTGTCGCCTGCGGCGGCCCCGTCGTCCGGTTCCGGGTCCCGCGGTGCGGGCATCGACGCTGTCACCGATCCAACGTATCAACCCTGCCCGTCAGGCCCATCGTCCCGGTGTCACACAGGCTCGGCGATCAGGAAACTCCCAGGTCACGATACGACCACGAATCCTCTGTTCCTGCACGCTCCCAGGCGGTTTCGCTAGCATTGGGTTCGCACGATGGAGTGTTCACGCGGCGGATCGCCGCGGTTAACCCACACTTCGGGAGCGCTTGTGACTGTTCAGACCGTCATTCTTGCCGCCGGCATGGGCTCGCGGCTCGGGCGCGGGCTGCCCAAGCCTCTGACCGAGCTCGGCGACGGGCGCAGCATCATGCGTCAGCAGCACGACAACATCCGTGCTGCGTTCGGTGCGGCGGCGCGCATAACGACGGTCGTCGGCTACCGCGCCGAGACGATCGTCGAAGCGTTCCCGCACGCACACTACGTCTACAACGACCGCTACGACCAGACCAACACCTCGAAGAGCCTGCTGCGCGCGCTGGCAACCACGGGTCGCAGCGGTGTGCTGTGGATGAACGGTGACGTGGTCTTCGACCCGCGTGTGCTGGGCCGGGCCATGCCCCTCATCGATGCCGACGAGTCGTTCGTGACCGTCAACACGTCGACAGTCAGCGACGAAGAGGTCAAGTACACCGTCACCGCCGAGGGCCGGATCGACCAGCTGTCGAAGGCCGTCATCGGCGGCGTCGGCGAGGCTGTGGGCATCAACTACATCTCGGGCACCGACAAGCGCGCGTTCATGCGTCAACTGCAGCGCGTCGACGACCAGGACTACTTCGAGCGCGGGCTCGAGCTGGCCATCGCCGAGGACGGCCTGCGCCTGCAACCGCTCGACATCTCCGACCTGTACGCGGTCGAGGTCGACTTCGCCGAAGACCTCGAACGCGCCAACCAGTTCGTCTGACCTCCCCGCCGATCCGACGCAACCGCTCCTCCCCAGCGAAGCACCTGCAGGGTTGTGCACAGATCCGCCGCGGATCGGCGCGCCGCGGCCCTGTACCGTCGCACCGCGCCCCTACCGTCGCCGGCATGCTGACACCGCGTCCCTCCCCCCGCGATCGACCGCCGCGCACTCCCGCCTACCGCGTCCCCTGGACCATCGACCGGCTCTACGGAACACACCCGTTGGTGCGCAACTCCGGCAGTGCGCCCGTCGACTTCGTGCGCGTGTTCACCTGGTCGCCGGCGAACGGCGGCGCCACCGAGCACTGGGGGCAGATGCTGCCCGGCGAGGTCGTCGAGATGTGCCTGTGCGCGGGTGATGCCGACGACACCACCGTGACCCTCGCGTGGTTCCGGCAGGCGGACGAGAAGGAGTACGTGTGGAGATTCGTCGTCTGACCGGCCGCACCAGGAGACAATGGATGCATGGCACTGTTCGCGCACCGCCCCCAGGAGAAGCTCGAGTGGGCCGGGATCCCGGGTGAGCCCCTGCGCCCCGAATCCCCGGCGGAACGGCTGCCGGATGCTGCGCCCGCCCTCGACGACCTGGGGTTCGCCGCCGGCGGAGTCGCCTCGATCTCGATCCCCATCGAGCCCGCCGTACGTGACGCGCAGGAGGCACAGTGCGGTCAGGAGTCCGCCGACGCGACTGAGGGGTGACATCCGCCCACGGTGCACGTGGGAGGATCGACGGGTGCATGTGCATGGAACCGGTCGCAGAGCCGCGCCGGCGGTCCCCGACAGGGCCGGTGTGTCGTTCATCATGCCCGTGCTGAACGAGCGGGCGTACCTGCAGCGCGCGGTCGAGACGGTGCTGGCGCAGGAGTTCGACGGGCCCGCCGAGCTGGTGCTCGCACTCGGCCCCTCCACCGACGGCACGACCGAGGTCGCGGCCGAGCTGGCGGCGCGCGACTCCCGCATCGTGCGGGTCGACAACCCGCGCGCCGATATCCCCGTCGGGCTGAACCTCGCCGTCGCCGCCTCGCATTACCCCACGATCGTGCGGGTCGACGCGCACTCCGAGCTCTCCCCCGGCTACACGCAGCAGGCGCTGGCCACCCTCGACCGCACGGGCGCGGCCAACGTCGGCGGGGTCATGCGCGCCGACGGGCACACGGCGTTCCAAGTGGCCGTGGCGCGCGCCTACAACTCCCCGGTCGGGCTGGGCGGTGCCTCGTACCACGGCGGCGGCCGCGAGGGGCCGGCCGAGTCCGCCTACCTCGGCGTCCTGCGCCGTGCCGTGCTCGACGAGGTCGGCGGTTTCGACGAGACGATCCGCCGCGGCGAGGACTGGGAGCTGAACCTGCGCATCCGCCAGGCCGGCTACGACGTGTGGTTCGATCCCGCACTGGCCGTCACCTACTGGCCGCGAGAGAGCTGGACGCGGCTGGCCCGCCAGTTCTTCGCCACCGGCACCTGGCGCGGCGAGCTGGTGCGCCGCTACGGGCGCCGCAACGCGTTGCGCTTCTTCGCGCCACCCGCACTGGTCGCCCTGGTCGTGCTGGCCGTCGTCGCCGCCGTGCTGCAGCTGACCGGGGTGCTCGCGGGATGGTGGGCGCTGGCGGCATCCATCGTCTATCTGCCCCTGATCGCGTACGCCGCCCTGACCATCGTCTCCGCGGCGGGCGGGGCGACCTGGCGCGACCGCCTGTGGACGCTGGCCGTGCTGCCGACCATGCACCTGGCGTGGGGTCTCGGCTTCGCGCGGGGCGTGCTGCGCGGCGCGCACGACACCGTCGACACGTCGCGGCTGGCCGGGCGCAACACGCCGCTGCCGTGAACCGGCGCGCTATACGAGCCGCTGGTCGATGATGCGGGCGACCACGCGCTCGGCGGCATGGCCGTCGTCGCGTGCGTTGAACATCGACCGCCAGTGCGCGTACTTCTCGGCGTACGCGCCCGGGTCGGCGGCGAGCGCCTCGACCAGCTCGGCCCGGGTGCGCACGAGCGGGCCGGGGGCGCGTTCGCCCAGGTCGAAGTAGAAGCCGCGCAGCTCGCCGCGGTAGTGCTCCAGGTCGGGCACCAGGAAGTACATGGGCTTGCCGGTGACGGAGTAGTCGAACATGACCGACGAGTAGTCGGTGATCAGCGCGTCGGCG
Organism: Microbacterium sp.; assembly: GCF_047971895.1. GTDB lineage: Bacteria > Actinomycetota > Actinomycetes > Actinomycetales > Microbacteriaceae > Microbacterium. Next base: position 6,921 of record NZ_JBKEAF010000075.1, on the reverse strand, counting down.
ATCAGCAGCAGCTGCGACATGTCGGGGAACGCGGTGACGTCGATGACGCGGGGGCCTACGGCATCTCGTCCCGGCAGGAGCGTCCGCGAGTGACCCCGCACCAGCACCACGCTGCCGGTGTCTGCGGCCAACTGCACCGGGTCGACGAAGTCGACCATCTCGGCGCGATCGTCGCGCCACGTCGGCGCGTACAGCAGCACCTTCTCGTCGGCGCCGATGCCGAGTGCGCGGCGCGTGGCCGCGCCGTCGCCGGTGACCAGCACATCGTTGCGCGGGTAGCCCTCGACCCACGTGGGGCGGGTGAGGAACCCGTACGCCTTGCGCAGGATGCGGGCACCGTACGGGTTCTGCGCGAGCAGGATGTTCCAGCGGCGCGACTCGCGCAGCACGGCGAGCGTGCGCCGCACGTCCAGTCCCCCGCCGAACGGGAACGAGCGGTGCAGGGCGAGACGCTTGACCGGCGTACCGTGCCACGTCTGCAGCACGCGCTGCCCGGGCCGGCGCTCGAAGCGCCGCCGCAGCCAGTCGTTGACGACGATGAGCCGGGCCGCGCCTCGGGCGCGCCACCACTCCGGGCTGCCCTCGACGACCGGCACGGCCCCCTCGGGCACCTGCACCGACAGGTCGACGACCGACCAGTAGCGGATGATGTCGGGGCGCACCTCGGCGAGTCGCCGGTCGATCGCCAGCGGGTTGCAGCTCGCGCTGCGCCCGTAGAAGCTCTCGTAGAAGACGGCGTTCTCCAGCCCGCCGGGGCGGGTGGCGTAGCGGCGTTCGAGTGCGTCCTGCGCCTCGCCGGAGTCGTACGCGGGGTCGATCGGCGGATCGATCCGCAGCAGTGTGTCGTCGAGTGCGGCCCGCAGGGTGCCCAGCTGGGTGAGCGGGACGGATGCCACGGCCCCCACGAGCTCGTAGTCCCCGCTGGGCAGCGGCAGCACCGGCCCGCCCCAGCGCGCCACCTGCAGCGGCACCACGGCGCGCCAGGTCTTGCCGCGGCCGGTCAGCGATGATGCCGTCACACGTGCCCGTGCACCCACCAGGGCGACCTCGGCGGGGCGGGGCCCGGTGCCGCGCAGTTCGAGCGCGGGGAACGGGTCGGTCACGAACTGTGCCGTGGTCATGCTCCTCCTCCGGACCGGTCCAGGATGGCGCGGTGCACCCGCGCAGTGTTGTGCCCGTCGTCGAAGCGGTGCACGCGCGCGCTGAGCGCCCGCGACCGTGCGACGCGCTCGGCACGGGCGGTGGGGTCGGCGAGTGCCGCCAGCTGCGTGCATGCCTCGTCCCAGTCCGCGGCCGGGTCGGGACCGGCCACGTCGGCGTAGCGTCCATAGAACCCGCGGGTGCAGGCGTAGTCGTCGACGTCGGGAGCGAGGTACACGACGGGCAGCGGCACGAGCCCGGCGTCGAAGGCGAGCGACGAATAGTCGGTGATCAGCGTGTCGAGGCCAGGCAGCACGGGCGTCACATCCGGCAGCAGGTCGCTGCCGAGCAGGCGCACCCGGTCGGTGGCGAACGGGAGCGCATAGTCGCCGGCGCCCAGCGGGTGCGACCGTACGAGCAGGATCGCATCCTGTGCGGCCAGCACATCGACCAGCGCGCGCCACTGCGCGGACGTCGGCACGGCCGGGTCGGGGGCACCGTCGCGCCAGGTGGGTGCGTACAGCCACAGCCGGGCCTCGCCGACCGGCCCGGTGTGCGCCTCGACGGCGGTGCGTGCCGCTGCCCGCCGCGCCTCGGGCTCCCCCTGCGACAGCACGTCGACGCGTGGTTCGCCGGTGACCGCGACCCTCTCATCGGGGAGGCCGAACGCCGACTCGAACCGCCCGCGCACCAGGTGCGACGCGGCCGGCAGCAGGTCGATGCGGTGCGCGGCGCCGCGGTAGAGCATCGCGATCAGCCGCGACAGGCCCGGCACGTGCCGCAGCGCGCCCGGCGCCCGCACGGTCGCGGGCGAGTCGAGCCCGATGCGCTTGAGCGGGATGCCGTGCCACAGTTGCACGACGAACGCCCCGCCCACGGCGTAGCGGTTGACGTCGCCGAACCCGTGGGTCACCACGACGACACTCGCGCGGGCGGTCGCCCAGAAGCCGCAGAGCGAGTGCTTGGGCAGGGAGGGGATGCCGCGTGCGGCCGCGTCGGCACGCTCTCTGGCCGACCCGGTGAGCCATACGGCTCCCGGCCGCGCCGCAGCCTGCCACAGGGCGAGGGTGCCGTCGGCGATGCCGACGCCGCAGCCGAAGACCCAGGCGCCGCGGCGACGCGGGACGGCGAACGTGATCAGGCGCCCCAGGAAGAACAGGGGGATGCGGGCGAGCTTGTGCGCGTTGCCCGCGCCGAACGAGAAGGACGCCACTGTGCGAGCCTACCGCTCGCCCAGTGGCGTCCCTGGGCGCCCGCCTTACGGCAACGTGCCGAGTGTCACATCGGTCGTGTACGTGTCGCCGTCGCGCACGTACGTCACCGTCGCGACGCTGCCGGCCGCCGCCGCCCGCACTTGCGCGGTGAGGTCGACCGAGTCGGTGATCGGCACGCCGTTGAACGCGGTGACCGTGTCGCCCGGGCGCAGGCCGCCGTCGGCGGCGGCGCCGCCGGAGGTGACCTCGGCGATGTACGCGCCGGTGATCGTGGAGCCCTCGACGTATGCGGCGGACTGCACCATGGCGCCGAGCAGGCCGTGGGTGGCCGCACCGGTCTCGATGATCTCGTCGGCCACGCGCTGGACGATGTCGGACGGGATGGCGAAGCCCACGCCGATCGACCCGGCTTTGCCGGTGGTGCCGCCCGCGGTCGCGATGGCGACGTTGATGCCGATGAGCCGGCCCTCTGCGTCGACGAGCGCGCCGCCGGAGTTGCCGGGGTTGATGGCGGCATCGGTCTGGATGACGGCGATCTTGATCGACTCGCCGCCGCCCTGCGACTGCTGGCCCTGGCCGAAGTCGAAGAAGAACGGACCGCCACCCTCGCCCTCGTCGCCGTCCTCGCCCTGATCACCCTGGTCGCCGCCCTCGGGGGCCGCCGATGACGCGATCTCGATGGAGCGGTTCAGTGCGCTCACGATGCCGGTGGTGACGCTGTTCGACAGGCCTAGCGGTGCGCCGACGGCGACGGTCTGGTCTCCGACGTTGAGGTCGGACGACGAGGCGAACTCGATCGGGGTGAGTCCCGAGGCGTTCTCGAGCTTGATGACCGCCAGGTCGTAGACCGGGTCGGTGCCGACGATGGTCGCGTCGTACACGTGCCCGTCCGAGGTGGTCACGCGCAGACCGGGGGTGCCGGTGGCACCGTCGAGGGTGACCACGTGCGTGTTGGTGACGACGTAGCCGTCCGCGGTGAGGATCACGCCCGAGCCGGTGCCGCTCGCGCTTCCAGACGAGGCGGCGATCGTGACCACGCTGGGCACGACCTTCGCGGCGATCGCGGTGGTCGCGGTGACCTTGTCGGGGTTGTTCACCGTCACCGTGGGTGGGGCCGCCTGACCCGTGGCCACCGGCGCCGGCCACAGCTGGTTGCCGAGGTAGGTGCCACCCAGGCCGGCAGCACCACCGACGACGAGAGCAGCGACGATGGCACCGGCGATGATGCCGCCGCCCCTGTGCCCCTCCCGGGCCGGTGCCACGGGCTGGGTGGCCTGGGCGCTCTGGGTGCCGTACAGCGGCTGGGTGGGCTGGGTGTGCTGCGCGGTCGCGCCGACCGCGTACGGCGGCTGGGGGGCGGGGGCCGGGCTGGATGCCTGCACCGTACCGTGCACAGTGCCATGCACCGGCACCGGCACCGGCGGAATCGGGGGAAGGGGCGGTACCGGCGGGGTCTGCTGGGCAGGTGGCACGGGCGTTCCCGGCTGCGCGGACTGGTCGGGCTGTTCGGGCTGCGTGGGGTGCTCGCCGCGGTTGTCGCTCATTGTCGCTCCTTCTCCGATTCCCCTCCAGCGTGGGCGCCGATGCTGTGGATTTCTTATGTTGCGGGTGGGACGAACCTATGCGGATACCCTGACGTCATGCAGGACCTCACGCAGCACGATCCGCAGCACCGCATCCGCGGGGCCTGGCGCCGCACCGCGGCCGGGGCCGGGCTCCTCTCCCCGACGGGGGCGGTGGCATCCACCATCTTCGCAGAGATGACGGCACTCGCAGCCCGCACCGGAGCGCTGAACCTCGGTCAGGGGTTCCCCGACGAGGATGGGCCGGCCGAGGTGCTCGCGGCCGCGCAGGAGGCCATCGCACACGGCGTCAATCAGTATCCGCCGGGCCGTGGCATCCAGACCCTGCGCCAGGCGATCGCCGCCCATCAGCACCGCTTCTACGGGCTCTCCCTCGACCCCGAGCGCGACGTCGTGGTGACCGCGGGGGCGACCGAAGCGCTCGCCGCGGCGCTGCTGGCCTTCGTCGACGGCCCCGACGACGAAGTCGTCATGTTCGAGCCGCACTACGACTCCTATGCGGCGTGCGTGGCGCTGTCGGGTGCACGGCTGGTGACCGTGCCGCTGCGCCGGCCCGGCTTCCAGCCCGACCTCGACGAGCTCGCCGCAGCGGTGACCGACCGCACTCGCGTCATCCTGGTGAACAATCCACACAACCCCACCGGCGCCGTGCTGTCCCGTGAGGTGCTCGGACGGGTCGTCGCGCTCGCACACCGTCACGACGCGGTCGTCGTCACCGACGAGGTATACGAGCACCTCTCGTTCGTGCCGCACGTTCCCGTGGCGACGCTGCCCGGCGCGTGGGAGCGCACTGTGACGATCTCGTCGGCAGGCAAGACCTTCTCGACCACCGGCTGGAAGATCGGCTGGGCGTCAGGCCCCGCCGACCTCGTCACCGCCGTGCTCACCGTCAAGCAATTCCTCTCGTACTCCAACGGCGCACCGTTCCAGCCGGCCATCGCAGTGGGGCTGGACCTTCCCGACGCGTACTTCACCGGGATCGCTGCCACCATGCGGGCCAAAGCACAACTGCTGGGCGCGGGGCTGCGCGCGGCCGGGTACGAGGTCTTCGCCCCGCAGGGAACCTATTTCACCGTGGCCGATGCGGCCGCGCTCGGGGTGCAGGACGCCGACGAGTTCTGCCGCGCGCTGCCCGAGGCATCCGGCGTCGTGGCCATCCCCCTCACCGCGTTCGCCACCGGTGCGAACCGCGCCGCCTACGCCACTCTGGTGCGCTTCGCCGCCTGCAAGCGCGTCGACGTGCTCGAAGAGGCCGTGGCCCGCCTCAGCGCGGGGTGACGCTCAGGCGCCGCAGCGCGAGCGCCGGATTGACCCGCCGCACGCGGTCGATCGCGGCCTTCTCGACCCAGGCGACCGCCACATCGGTCGCGGTGCCGATCGCGGCGATCTCCACGCCCTGCGGATCGACCACCATCGAATGGCCGACGCCGAGCGGCGGGGGGTGGTCGGCGGCGACGACGTACACGGTGTTCTCGATCGCGCGGGCGTGCAGCAGGGTGCGCCACTGGTGCTCCTTCAGCGGCCCGCGCACCCACTCGGCCGGGACGAGCATGACGTCGGCACCGGCGTCGGCGAGCAGCCGCGCGACCTCGGGGAACCGCAGGTCGTAGCAGGTCATGAGACCGAAGGTGAGGTCGCCGATCGCGAAGGTCTGCGGCGGCTCGAGGTCACCCGGCTCGACCCAGTCCGACTCCCGCTGCCCGAACGCGTCGTACAGGTGCAGCTTGCGGTAGCGGGCGAGAAGACCCGACCCGTCGACGGCGACGACCGTGTTGCGCACACGCTGCGCGTCGCTGCCGCGTTCGAGCAGCCCCGCGACCACGTGCACGTCGTGCCGGGCGGCCAGGTCGATCAGTCCCGTCACGAAGGGTCCGTCGAGGTCCTGTGCGTGGGCGCGCAGCGATTCGTCGAACGGGTCGGTGAAGTAGCTCGCGTACTCGGGGAACACCACGAGGTCGGCGCCGCGCCCGGCCGCGGTCGCGATGAGGCCGGCGATGTGCTCGAGGTTCGCCTCGGCGCTCGCGGCCGGGGCGAACTGGGCGACGGCGACGGCGGTCATACGTCCTCCTTCCCGCGGCGCACCGCGTGGATGATCGCCGGGACCACCAGCCACACGACGATGATGAGTGCTCCCAGCAGAATGGCAGAGATGATGGATGCCGGCAGCCCGACCACCACGACGAACACGAACGCCACGACCCCGACGACCAGCAGCGACACCGTCGCGAGGGCGGGCTGGAAGGCGAGGGCCAGCAGGAACTCGGTGAGGATCTGCGTTCCGGTCTGCAGCACGCGCTGATCCTGCAGAACCTCGCTCCAGTTGCGGTCGTAGCGCTCGGCGGGCGACTCGTCACGCCCGTCGCCTGGCGAACGGTTCTCGGTGCGGTCGGCCGTGTCGCCCATGCGTTCATCCTCCCCGCCCGGTCGGTCCCGGACAAGCGCCCCGCGTGCGACCAGGCTCCTGAGAGCGTGTTAGGCTGGCAGATGTGCCGCGGGGTGGAGCAGCTCGGTAGCTCGCTGGGCTCATAACCCAGAGGTCGTAGGTTCAAATCCTGCCCCCGCAACCAAGAACAGCCCCTGATCGGAGATCTCCGGTCAGGGGCTGTCGCGTTCCCCGCGGCGCGGGTCGGCCGAGCAGGAGCGCGAGGACGCCGGCGGCGATCGCGGTCATCAGGGTCGGCCATAGGACGATCGCGATCGCCTGCCAGAGCAGCACCCAGCCCTGAGCCTCGATGCACCGGCGGGGTGGGGCTGGGGCAGTCGACGCGATGCTCGGCCCCGCACCCGCCACCCACGATCGCTGAACCCGCGTGCACCACACGCACCCTCGCTCGCATGCGCGGGGCGCGAGCGCGTCTCGCACGCCCGCCGGCGACACCGGGCCGACACCGGCCCGGCGTCCCTCGCTAACCTTGAGCGCCGTCGAGCTCGAGCAGCTTCGTGACCGCGTCCGTGAGGCGCTTGTCGGCCTCGCCGTAGGCCGC
>NZ_JBKEAF010000104.1:0-1774 GCF_047971895.1 Microbacterium sp. | reverse complement strand
GGGATGACGAGCGAGGAGATCCTCGCCGAGTTCGCCGGGTTCCCGTCGATCGAGGAGACCCTGGCCAAGGACACCATCCTCACCAAGGAAGACGCGCTGCGCGACATCTACCGCAAGCTGCGCCCGGGCGAGCAGGTCGCCGCCGAGGCCGCCCGCGCGCTGCTCGACAACTTCTACTTCAACCCGAAGCGCTACGACCTGGCCAAGGTGGGTCGCTACAAGATCAACCAGAAGCTGGGCCTGGAGGCGTCGCTGACCGACTCGGTGCTCACCGTCGACGACATCGTCGCGACGATCAAGTACCTGGTGCGCCTGCACCGCGGGGACGTCACGTTCGAGGGCCGCCGCGGCGGCAAGGACGTCGAGATCCGCCTCGACACGGACGACATCGACAACTTCGGCAACCGTCGCATCCGCGCGGTCGGCGAGCTGATCCAGAACCAGGTGCGCACCGGGCTGTCGCGCATGGAGCGCGTCGTGCGCGAGCGCATGACGACGCAGGACATCGAGGCGATCACGCCGCAGACCCTGATCAACGTGCGTCCGGTCGTGGCCGCGATCAAGGAGTTCTTCGGCACGTCCCAGCTGTCGCAGTTCATGGATCAGAACAACCCGCTCGCGGGCCTGACCCACAAGCGCCGCCTGTCGGCGCTGGGCCCCGGCGGTCTCTCTCGTGAGCGCGCCGGCGTCGAGGTGCGCGACGTGCACCCGTCGCATTACGGCCGCATGTGCCCGATCGAGACGCCGGAAGGCCCGAACATCGGCCTGATCGGCTCGCTCGCATCGTTCGCGCGCATCAACTCGTTCGGCTTCATCGAGACCCCGTACCGCCGGGTCACCGGCGGCAAGGTCAGCGACGAGATCGACTACCTGACCGCCGCCGAGGAGAACGACTACATCGTCGCGCAGGCCGGTGCCGAGCTCGACGCGAAGGGCGCCTTCGTCGCCGACCGCGTGCTGGCCCGTCGCGGCCAGGGCGGCGAGGTCGACCTGTTTCCCGTCGACGAGATCGGGTACATGGATGTCTCGCCGCGCCAGATGGTGTCGGTCGCCACCTCGCTCATCCCGTTCCTCGAGCACGATGACGCCAACCGCGCCCTCATGGGTGCGAACATGCAGCGTCAGGCGGTGCCGCTGCTGCGTTCGGACTCGCCGTACGTCGGCACCGGCATGGAGGGCTACGCCGCGATCGACGCCGGCGATGTCATCACCGCCGAGAACGCCGGTGTCGTCATCGAGGTCTCCGCCGATGTCGTGTCGGTCCAGCTGGATGACGGTGGCGTGCAGGACTACTATCTGCGCAAGTTCGATCGCTCCAACCAGGGCACCAGCTACAACCAGCGGGTCGTGGTCTCCGCCGGCGAACGCGTCGAGGTGGGCGAGGTCATCGCCGATGGCCCCGCCACCGAGAACGGTGAGCTGGCGCTCGGTAAGAACCTGCTCGTGGCGTTCATGACCTGGGAGGGTCACAACTTCGAGGACGCCATCATCCTCAGCCAGGACCTGGTGAAGGACGACACCCTCTCCTCGATCCACATCGAGGAATACGAGATCGACGCCCGGGACACCAAGCTCGGTAAGGAAGAGATCACCCGCGATCTTCCGAACGTCAGCCCCGACCTGCTGAAGGACCTCGACGAGCGCGGCATCATCCGCATCGGCGCCGAGGTGCGCCCCGGCGACATCCTCGTCGGCAAGGTCACGCCCAAGGGTGAGACCGAGCTTTCCGCCGAGGAACGCCTGCTGCGCGCGATCTTCAACGAGAAGAGCCGCG
>NZ_JBKEAF010000103.1:0-57939 GCF_047971895.1 Microbacterium sp. | reverse complement strand
GGTCGCAAGATCCTGAACGAGGCCGCGCACCCGCTCGTGGTGCAGGCCGCCACCATGGACGAGGGCGCCGACAAGGCCGCCGAACTGGCGAACGCCGCCTGATCAACGACGAGACTGTACGGAAAGTAGCAACAACATGTCGATCTTCCTGAACAAGGATTCCAAGGTCATCGTCCAGGGCATCACCGGGGCCGAAGCCACCAAGCACACCGCGCGCATGCTCGCGTCCGGCACGGAGATCGTGGGCGGAGTGAACGCGCGCAAGGCCGGCACGACCGTGTCGCACACCGACAAGGACGGCAACGCCGTCGAGCTCCCCGTGTTCGGCTCGGTCGCCGAGGCGATGGCGGAGACCGGCGCCGATGTGTCCGTGGCCTTCGTGCCGCCGGCGTTCACCAAGGACGCCGCGATCGAGGCCATCGACGCGGGCATCGGCCTGCTCGTGATCATCACCGAGGGCGTACCCGTGAAGGATACCGCCGAGCTGTGGTCCCACGCCAAGACGGTCGGCGGCACCCGCATCATCGGCCCGAACTGCCCCGGCATCATCACGCCCGACGAGGCGCTCGCAGGCATCACGCCCGCGACGATCACGGGCGCCGGCCCGATCGGCCTCGTGTCGAAGTCGGGCACGCTCACCTACCAGATGATGTTCGAGCTGCGCGATCTCGGCTTCTCGACCGCGATCGGCATCGGCGGCGACCCGATCATCGGCACCACGCACATCGACGCGCTCGCCGCGTTCGAGGCCGACCCCGAGACCAAGGCGATCGTCATGATCGGCGAGATCGGCGGCGACGCCGAAGAGCGCGCGGCCGACTACATCAAGGCGAACGTCACGAAGCCCGTCGTCGGCTACGTCGCGGGCTTCACCGCGCCCGAGGGCAAGACAATGGGCCACGCCGGCGCCATCGTGTCGGGCTCCGCCGGCACCGCGCAGGCGAAGAAAGAGGCCCTCGAGGCCGCCGGCGTCAAGGTCGGCAAGACGCCGTCCGAGACGGCGGCGCTCATGCGCGAGATCGTCGAGGCGCTCTGACGGATTCGAGAAGGGGCGGGATGCGACGGCATCCCGCCCCTTTCTGCGCATCCTGCTGCACGCCCGAAGGGGCGTGTGCGTGGTTCCCTGCATCGGGATGTTCGTAGACTCTGCTCAGGGGAGGGAGGGACGGATGCCGCAACCCGTCGCGCCGGCCGAGCGCACGCTGTTCCCGTGGCGCCCGTGGGACGTGGTCCTGGCGCTCGTGGGTGCCGTCGGCGCGGCCGTGCTCATCGCACTCGCACTCGGGGCGGCCGTGCCTCCGGTCATGGCCAACCTGTCGAGTGAGGTCTCCGAGGGGCGGACCGTGGTGCCGATCGGTGACGGGCGAGCCGAGGTCGTCGTTCCCGCCGGGTGGGTCGTGCAGCGCAGCGGTGGTGCCGTCACCGCCCTGACCCCCGACGGCGTGCTGTCGGCACGACTCGACCTGGTATCAGGCGACCCGCGCTCGATCGTCGAAGACGCGCTCGACGGTGCCGGCGTGCTCCGGGAGGAGACCCTGGCCTCGGGGCGGGAGATCGTGCATGCGGATGCCGCGGCCGACCTGTTGTACGCGGCGATCCCGATCGACGCCACCACGGCGGTGCGCGTCGTGGCCGAGACTCTCGAAGGGCACGCCATCGCCGAGTACCGTGCCGCGCTCGCCGGGCTGCTCGACGGGGTGCGTGCCGACGGGGGTGCATCGTGAGGCGGGCGGGCACCGCATCCGCACTGCTGGTCGCCGCCCTCGTCGTCACCGGCTGCGCGCCCGCGGTCGACGCGAGCTGGCGGCCGCCCGCGTGGCCGGCCGCCGAGGTCACCGTGCTCGACGCGCCGCCCGCCGCGCTGGACGCCGCGGCGGCGCACCTCACACCGCAGCGCCTGCGCGGAGGTGCCGTGCAGGCGCGTATGGCGTACCTGCCCGGTACGGGCGACGTTGCCGCCGCGTTCAACGCCCGGCTCGACGATCTGGTGCGCGCCGCGATCGCCGCGTCCGGTGCCGACTACGCGCCGACCGTGGGCGGGCGGGACGGCGGCCTGGGCGATCGCGGGTGCGTTCCCGGGTCCACCCTGCTGCCTGCCGCGGAGGTGCTCGCCGATCCGCTCCTGGGGCCCGGATCCGGCAGTGCCGCGGTCTGCGACGTCGTGGTCGCCGGCGGGGACGTCGTGGGGGAGAGGATGCGGGTGGTCACCGGCACCCCCGACGGCGTGACCGCCGATACGACGACGATCCTCTACATCGACACCGCCACCGGCGAGCTCGTCACCGGCACCCAGCTGTGGATCGACGAGGCCGCGGCTACGCTGCGCGACGACGTCGTCGAGGCGATCCGCCGCAGTGCGGGAGCGCTGAGCCTTGCTCCCATCGCACCGCCGGACGACGCCCAGACCGCGCTCATCGCCGCGGGACTGGACAGCACCGTGCCCGGCGGCGACGGCACTCTGGTGTTCACTCTGCCGGCCGGCTTCACCGCGCCGGAGCTGGCGGGTCTGGGCGTGCCGGCGACGACCGAGCCGTTGCCGATCTCGGTGCCGGCAGGCCTCGTGGCCGAGCTCGCGTCGCCGTTCGGGCAGCGGGTGGCCGCGGCATCCGATCTTCCCTACGCAGGGCCCCAGGCGGTCCCGGCCGGGCTCGACTGGGTGGACTGCACGCTGCTGCCCTGCGTTGCGCTGACCTACGACGACGGACCGTCCGGCTACACGCCGCAGCTGCTCGACACGCTCGCCGCGACCCAATCGGCAGCCACATTCTTCATGCTCGGGCAGAGCGCGGCCGGCCGTGGCGACCTCGTGCGCCGGGTCGCCGACGAGGGGCACGAGGTCGAGTCGCACACGTGGAATCATCCGTCGCTGCCGAGCCTCGACGACGAGGAGATCAGCGCCCAGCTGACCCGCACGCGCGACCTGCTGCGGCAGTTCAGCGGGCAGCCCGTGTCGACGTTCCGCCCGCCGTACGGCGAGTACGACGAGCGCGTGCTGCGGGTAGCGGGGTTGCCGGCGATCCTCTGGTCGGTCGATACGCGCGATTGGGAGGAACCGGCCGACGACGTGCTGCTCAGCCGGGGAATCGACGAGCCGAATCCGGGCGGCATCGTGCTGTTCCATGACATCCATGAACGCACGGTGCGGCTGGCCCCGCAGATCTTCGACGGGTTGCACGACCGCGGCTTCACGCTGGTCACGCTGCGGCAGCTGTTCGGCGGAGACCTGCCGACCTCGGGTGTATGGCGCTCGGCCGACTGAGCCGCGCTATCGTGAATCCATGCCTTTGACAGGAGAATACGAGCCGAGCACGTCGGAATGGGCGCGCGAGCAGGCCGAGAGGTTCGAGGCCTCCGGCGGTGCCGAGGCCAACCTGCTGCGCGGCAAGCCGATCATCGTGCTGACCACGGTCGGTGCGAAGACCGGTGCGCTGCGCAAGACCGCGCTCATGCGGGTCGAGCACGAGGGACGCTATGCCGTCGTCGCGTCGCGCGGAGGAGCCCCCGAAGAGCCCAAGTGGGCGGGGAACATGCGCGCGCAGCCGCACGTCGAGCTGCAGGACGGCGACATCAAGCGCGACTACACCGCCCGCGAGCTCAGCGGTGCCGAGCGCGCCGAGTGGTGGCAGCGCGGCGTGGCGGCCTGGCCCGACTATGCGGTGTATCAGACCAAGACCGACCGCGTCATCGCGGTCTTCGTGCTCGAGCCCCGGGAACCCTGAGCGAACCCGGGGCGCGAGCAGCATCAGCCGACGAGCGACTCGATGGGTCCGCGGGCGAAGAAGATCACGAACCCGACCGCGACGATCCACAGCAGCGGGCTGATCGTGCGGGCCCGCCCGGTCAGCGCGTGGATGACCACCCAGCTGACGAACCCGGCACCGATGCCGTTGGCGATCGAGTAGGTCAGCGGCATCACCGTCGCGGTGAGGAACACCGGCAGCAGCACGCGGAAGTCGGTGAGGTCGATGTGCTTGATCTGCGCCATCATCATCGCCCCGACGATCACCAGGGCCGCCCCGGCGACCTCGGTCGGCACGATCGAGGTCAGCGGGGTGAAGAACATCGCGAGCAGGAACACGACACCTGTGACGATGTTCGCGAACCCGGTGCGCGCGCCCTCCCCGATGCCCGAGCCCGACTCGATGAATACGGTCGAGGACGACGACGAGGTGAAGCCACCGGCGACGGCGCCGACGCCCTCGACGATGAGCGCCGACTTGATGCGCGGGAAGTCGCCCTTGGCATCGGCCAGACCCGCCTCCTTGGCGAGGCCGGTCATCGTGCCCATCGCGTCGAAGAAGTTCGAGAACACCAGAGTGAACACGAGCATCACGAGCGTCACGATGCTGATCTTGGCCAGGTCGAAGCCGAAGTCCACGGCACCGAGCAGGCTGAGATCGGGCACCGAGACCGGCGAGCCGGTGAGCGCCGGGATGGTCAATCCCCAGCCGCCGGGGTTGTCGACCGCAGAGCCCAGCTGCCAGATCGCCTCGACGATGACCGACAGCACCGTGCCGGTGACCAGGCCGATGAGCATGCCCCCCTTGATGCGCAGCGCCACCAGGACACCGGTCAGCAGCAGCGTGATGACGAACATGAGCGTCGGGATCGTGGCGACCGAGCCGTTGACGCCGAGGCCCACGGGCGGCGACGCCGCGCCCGTGGCGGCGACGAAGCCCGAGTTGACGAAGCCGATGAACGCGATGAACAGGCCGATGGCGACGGTGATGGCGAGCTTGAGCTGCACGGGCACCGCGTCGAAGATGAGCTTGCGCAGCCCCGTGACCGACAGCAGCACGATGATCAGGCCGTTGATGATGACGAGCGCCATCGCCTCGCCCCACGTGACCATGCCGGCGACGCTGAACGCGACGAACGCGTTGATGCCCAGGCCCGCCGCGAAGGCGAACGGCAGACGCGAGACGAGGCCGAACAGGATCGTCATGACACCGGCGGTCAGCGCCGTGGCGGCACCGACGGCGGCGAAGTCGAGCATGTTGCCGTCGACGTCGGGCGTCCCCGACAGGATGATCGGGTTCAGGATGACGATGTACGCCATGGTCACGAACGTGACCAGACCACCGCGCACCTCGGTGCCGATGGTCGAACCGCGTCTGGTGATCTCGAAGAAGCGGTCGAATCCGCTGCGCGGCTCGGGGGTCGTCGCAGGCTCGGGCGCGACAGTCTGATCGGTGCTCATCGGTCTCCTCGGAGTGTTCAGGAACTTCCCAGGAAAGAGTATCGGCTCGCGCGCCCGAAAGGTGCTGCGCACCACCGCTTATAGGGTCGTAACCGCATGTACCGTCTGATCGTCGCCCTGCTCGCCGCCCTCGATGCCGCCATCGCGGCCGCGGCGGTGCTGGCGGCCGTGCTGGCGCCGCTGACCGTGCTGTGGGTGTTCGGCCTCGGACGCCCGGACTGGGGGGCGCTGTGGCCGGCATCGGCGTCGGTGTGGCAGCTGGGTCACGTCGTGCCGCTGCCGCTGACGCTGCCCGACGAGTACATCGTGCGCACCGGTCTGCCGGCCGATGCTGCCGGCTTCACGCTGTCGCTGGCACCCCTGGCGTTCGCCGGGTTCACGGCCGTGTTCGCGGCCCGTTCCGGCTCGCGCGCGGCCGGGGCATCGGCGTGGATCTCCGGCGTGCTGAGCGGAACCGCCGTCTTCGCGGCGCTGGCGGCCGTGGTCGCCGTGACCGCGGGAAACCCCGTCGCTCAGCCGCAGTTGTGGCAGGCGGTGCTGTGCCCGGCGCTGGTGTACCTGATCGCCGCACTCGCCGGTGCGTTCGTGACGACGTGGCGCCGCGGCGACGGTGGGCTCGTCGACGCTCTCCGTGCGCGCGTTGAGGCACTGCCGGCGCACTGGGTCGACGTTCCGGGTCTCGTCGTGCGCGGGACCGCCGTCACGCTGACCGGCCTTCTCGGGCTGGGCGCCCTCGCCCTCGCCGTCGCCGTGCTGACCCGTGGCTCCGAGGTCATCGCCCTCTTCGAGGTCGCGCGGGTCGACGCACTGGGGGCCACGCTCGTCACCCTCGGTCAGCTCGTCTACCTGCCGACGCTGATCGTCTGGGCCCTCGCCTGGATCGCCGGCCCCGGGTTCGGCCTGGGTGTGGGGTCGGCCGTGTCGCCGGCGGGCACCCAGACCGGACCGGTTCCCGGCATCCCGATCCTCGGTGCCGTTCCCGAATCGATCTCGCCCTGGCTGCTGCTGGTGCTGCTGCTGCCGATCGGCGTGGGTGCGCTGGCGGGCTGGATCGTGCGCTCGCGGCGAGTGGATGCCGACCCGCTCCTGCCGCGTCTGGTGATCACCGCGTCCATCGGTGTGCTGACCGGTGCCGGCGCCGCGCTGCTGGCCGCCCTCGCCGCGGGCTCGATGGGACCCGGGCGCCTCGCGGCCGTCGGGCCCGAGCCCGGACCGGTCGCCGTAGCGGTGGGACTGGAGGTGCTGGTGGGCGCCGGCATCCTGCTGCTCGGACCACTCGCGCGGCGCCCACGCGGTGCCGGAACGCTCATGTCCGACACCTTGCCCGTCCTGTCCGGGACGTCCCGGTAGACTGGCCCGGTGCTGTCGGTTGCCGTGCTGATCTCCGGCGGGGGCTCGAACCTGCGGGCGCTGCTGGAGGCCGCGAGCGACCCCGGATTCCCGGCACGCATCGTGGCCGTCGGTGCCGACCGCGAATGCGGCGGGCTGCGGCACGCCGAGCGGTTCGGCATCCCGTCGTTCACCGTCCCGTACCCGCGCTTCGCCACTCGCGACCAGTGGGGCGATGAGCTGGCCGCACAGCTCGACGTCTGGCAGCCCGACCTGATCGTGCTGAGCGGTCTCATGCGCCTGCTGCCGACCGGGCTCGTCGCACGCTATGCGCCGCGCATCATCAACACGCACCCGGCCTACCTTCCCGAGTTCCCCGGTCCGCACGGCGTGCGCGACGCGCTCGCGGCCGGTGCGACGCAGACCGGAGCGAGCATCATCGTCGTCGACGAGGGGGTCGACTCCGGCCCGATCATCGCGCAGGAGCGCGTGCCGGTGCTTCCCGGCGACGACGAGCACACCCTGCACGAACGCATCAAGCCCGTCGAGCGGCGACTGCTCATCGACGTGGTGCGACGCTACGCCACCGCATCCTGACACCCGAGGAGAGAATATGGCCGGCCCGACCCACGACCCCGCCCTGTATCGAGACCGTGACGTCGTGCCGGTGCGCCGCGCGCTCGTGTCGGTGAGCGACAAGACGGGGCTGCTCGAGCTGGCCACCGCCCTGTCGGCGGCGGGCGTCGAGATCGTGTCGACCGGGTCGACGGCCGCACGCATCCGCGAAGGCGGGTTCGCGGTGACGGATGTCGCGACCGTGACCGGCTTCCCGGAGTCCCTCGACGGGCGTGTGAAGACCCTGCACCCCAGCGTGCACGCGGGGCTGCTCGCCGATCTGCGCCTCGAAGACCATGAGCGCCAGCTCGCCGACCTCGGCATCGCACCGTTCGAGCTCGTCGTGGTCAACCTCTACCCGTTCGCCGAGACCGTCGCCTCGGGTGCCGCCCCCGACGCGATCGTCGAGCAGATCGACATCGGCGGCCCCGCTATGGTGCGCGCCGCGGCCAAGAACTTCGCCAACGTCGCCGTCGTCGTCTCGCCGGAGTCGTATCCGGCGGTCATCGAGTCGATCGGCCAGGGCGGCACCTCGCTCGCGCATCGCCGGGAGTTGGCGGCGCGTGCCTTCGCACACACCGCCGCCTACGACCGTGCCGTCGCGACGTGGTTCGCCGACGGCACGCTCGCCGAGGAGGACCTCCCCGCCTACCTCACCATCAAGGCCGAGCGGCTCGAGACGCTGCGCTACGGCGAGAACGGGCACCAGCGCGCCGCGATCTACACGACGCAGAACGGCCGCGGCATCGCCCAGGCCACGCAGCTGCAGGGCAAGTCGATGTCGTACAACAATTACGTCGACGCCGATGCCGCACTCCGCGCCGCATTCGACATGGTGCAGCCCGCGGTGGCCATCATCAAGCACGCCAACCCCTGCGGTATCGCCGTCACCGCGCCCAATGCGCTCGACCCGATCGCCAGCGCGCACCTGCGCGCGCACGAGTGCGACCCGGTGTCGGCGTTCGGCGGGGTGATCGCGGCCAACCGCACCGTCACTCTGAAGATGGCCGAGAACCTGCGCGACATCTTCACCGAGGTGATCGTCGCCCCCGACTTCGAGCCGGCCGCGCTCGAGGTGTTCAAGCTGAAGAAGAACCTGCGCGTGCTGCAGCTGCCCGCCGACTGGCAGCAGGAGCGCATGGACGTGCGCCTCGTCTCGGGCGGCCTGCTGCTGCAGGACGCCGACCGGTTCCCCGACGACATCGAGTCGGTCGCGAAGAACTGGGAGCTCGTCTCGGGGGAGCGCCCCGACGACGACGCCATGACGAACCTCATCTTCGCGTGGAAGGCCTGCCGCGCCGTCAAGTCGAACGCGATCGTGCTGGCGCAGAGCTCCGCCACTGTCGGCATCGGCATGGGGCAGGTCAATCGGGTGGATTCGTGCCGCCTGGCGATCGAGCGGGCGGGTGCGCGTGTGACCGGTGCGGTCGCGGCATCCGATGCCTACTTCCCCTTCTCCGACGGGCCGCAGGTGCTGATGGACGCCGGTATCGCGGCGATCGTCCAGCCCGGTGGGTCGGTGCGCGACGAAGAGACGGTGCAACTCGCCCGCGAGCGCGGCGTCACGATGTTCTTCACGGACGAGCGGCACTTCTTCCACTGAGCGCGCTGTCGCGGCCGTACGCCTCGAGCCACCGCAGCCACGCCTCGCTCGGCGTGGGGAAGGCGGGCACGGTGTGCGGGTGCAGCAGTGCCTTCGAGGGGACGCACGCCCAGTACGAGCAGGTGCCGCCGCCGGGCCGGCGCCGCATCCGTCGTCGTGTCCGATTTCCGCGAGCCGAGCGGGCCTGCACGTGTCAGGCTGGAGGGGTGGACGGCACGACCCTGACCTTCGACGAGCGCTACCGGGCCATCGACGCGCGCGATGCGCGATTCGACGGTCAGTTCATCACAGCGGTGCGTTCCACCGGAATCTACTGCCGGCCGAGCTGCCCCGCGCGCACGCCGAAGCCCGCGAACGTCACGTTCTATCCCACCAGCGCCGCCGCCCACGAGGCCGGATACCGCGCGTGCAAACGGTGCCTGCCCGAAGCGGCCCCCGGGTCGCCCGAGTGGAATCTGCGCGGCGACGTCGCCGGCCGCGCGATGCGCCTCATCGCCGACGGCATCGTCGAACGCGAGGGCGTTCCCGGCCTCGCCGCACGGCTCGGGTACTCTGCGCGGCACCTCACCCGGCTGCTGACCGCCGAGCTCGGCGCCGGACCGCTCGCCCTCGCCCGCGCGCACCGCGCCCACACCGCCCGCATGCTGCTCGTCGGCACCGAGCTGCCGATGGCCGACGTCGCCTTCTCGGCCGGCTTCACCAGTGTGCGCCAGTTCAACGACACCGTGCGCGAGGTCTTCGGGATGACCCCGGGCGCCCTGCGCGGTTGCCGCCCCCGCTCCCCGGCGCCGGACCGCTCCCCGGCGCTGGACCGCTCCCTGGCGCTGGACCGCTCCCCGGCGCCGGACCGCTCCCCGAGCCCGTCGAGGGGCGCCCTCTCACTCGCACTCCCCGTGCGTGCGCCGTTCGACGCCGCCGGGCTGTTCGCCTGGATGGCCGCCCGGGCGCTGCCCGGTGTCGAGGTCGCCACGACCGACAGCTACGCGCGCACGCTGGCGCTGCCCGGCGGCGCCGCGTGGTTCCGGCTACGATACGACGGCCGGCACGTGCAGCTCGACGCCCGGCTGCAGCACCTCGGCGATCTTCCGGTGCTGGTGGGGCGTGCACGGCGCCTGTTCGACCTGGATGCCGACCCCGTCGCGGTCGACGCGGCTCTCGCCGAGCATCCCGAGCTTGCGGGCCTGGTCGCCGCCACGCCCGGCATCCGCGTGCCCGGCACGGTCGACGCCGCCGAGATGCTCATCCGCGCCATGGTCGGGCAGCAGGTGTCGGTCGCCGCGGCCCGCACCGCGCTGTCACGCCTGGTCGCCGAGCTCGGCGCACCGGCCGCGGAGCCCGGCGCGCTCGCCGCAGACGGAGAGTGGCGCCTGTTCCCCACGATGGCGGCCATCGCCGAGCACGGCGCCGAGGTGCTGCGCGGGCCCGCCGCGCGCATCCGCGCCGTCGTGGGCACGGCGGAGGCGGTGGCCGACGGCGCTCTCACGTTGAGCCCCGGCGACGACCACGCCGAGCAGCGCGCGGCCCTGCTCGCCCTCCCCGGCGTCGGGCCGTGGACGGCCGACTACGTGCGCATGCGCGTGACCGGCGACCCCGACGTGCTCCTGCCCGGCGACGTCGCCGTGCGCGCCGGGGCGGCGGCCGCCGGCATCCCTCCCGCTCCCGCTGCTCTCGCCGACTGGGCCACGCGCACCGCGCCGTGGCGCAGCTACCTCACCGCGCACCTGTGGCGCGCGGCATCCCCACTCTCGAGGAGGACCTCATGACCGCGACCATCCAGACCGTCGACACCCCCGACGGGTCGTTCACGATCGTCGCCGACGAGCGCGACCGCGTGCTCGCCTCGGGGTGGACAGCCGACCCACAGGCCGCGCTCGATCGCATTCCGACCCGCGTACGCCCCGACCGCGTCGCCGACGGCGAGACGGCGGCTGCGGCCGCCGCCCTCGCGTACTACGCCGGAGACGTCACGGCGATCGATGCCGTCGAGGTCGCCCAGCACGGCACGCCCCTGCAACGGCGGGGGTGGAACGGTCTGCGCACGATCGCCCCGGGCCATCCGCTCACGTACACGGAGTTCGCCGCCGCGATCGGCGAGCCGGCCGCGGTCCGCGCCGCCGCGTCGATCTGCGCGCGCAACGCGCCGGCGCTGTTCGTGCCGTGCCACCGCGTGCTGCGCTCCGACGGCACCCTCGGCGGCTTCGCTTGGGGGGTGGACGTCAAGCGCAGTCTGCTCGCGCGTGAAGCCGCGCACTGACCTGACAGCATGTGCGTGTTGCGCACGCAGGAGCAGCCAGCATAGGCTGGTCGGCTGTGCGTTGTTCGGCACAGTCCATCGATCCGAGGAGGAAGCCATGTATCAGGCTGTCATCACGAAGCCGTTCGCGCCCGTCCTCGCCATCGCCCGCCGCACTCTGGCCGGGTCCGGGCAGTAGCCCCGGCGGGCATCGCCCGCCCGTCCCGCGTCGTGCCCCGGAGGGCACGACGCCGTCGGCGCCTCCGCACATCCCGCGGCCGCGCCCCCGCCGCGCCCTGCGCGAACCATCCCCGCACATCCCACAAGGATCATGACCTCCACCGCCTCGTCCCCTCCGCTGTCCACGCTGCGCGCCCTCGGGCGTCTCATGCCGTTCGTCCGGCCGGTGCTGCCGCAGCTCGTGCTCGGCGCCGTCGCGGCGCTGCTCGCCAGCCTCGCCGCGCTCGGCATCCCGCTCGTGCTCGAAGTCGTCGTGCGCGGCCCCATCGCCACCGGCGACATCGCGCAGATCACGTGGGGCGCCGTCGCGATCCTCGCGCTCGGGCTGCTCGAGGCCGCCATGGTCTGGGCGCGGCGCTGGTTCGTGCTCGCACCCGGCACCAAGGTGGAGTACGAGCTGCGCACCGGCTTCTACGCGCGGCTGCAGCGGCTGCCCGTCGCTTTCCACGACAAGTGGCAGTCCGGCCAGCTGCTGTCCCGCATGATGCAGGACATCTCGATGCTGCGCCGCTGGCTGTCTTTCGGCAGCGTGCTGCTGGTCGTCAACATCATCACGATCGTGGTCGGCCTGGCACTGCTGTTCAGCTGGCACTGGGTGCTGGGACTCGTCTTCCTGGTGTGCTCGCTGCCGCTGTGGTATGCCGGCTCGCGGTTCGAGAAGACGTACGGCACCCTCGCCCGGCGCAGCCAGGACCAGGCCGGAGATCTGGCCACCAGCGTCGAGGAGTCGGTGCACGGCATCCGCGTGCTGAAGGCTTTCGGCCGCGGCAAGTTCGCACTGCGCAAGTTCGCGCAGCAGGCAGAGACCCTGCGCGGCACCGAGCTCGACAAGGCCCGGGCCGTCGGCTGGATCTGGTTCTGGCTCGTGCTGCTGCCCGACATCGCGTTCGCGCTCAGCCTGGGTGCCGGCATCACGCTCGTGCTGGCCGGCGAGCTCGAGATCGCGCAGCTGATCGCCTTCTTCGCGATGGCGACGGTGCTGCGCTGGCCGATGGAGTCCATCGGGTTCCTCTACTCGTTCACCCTCGACGCGCGTACGGCCACCGACCGCATCTTCGAGGTGTTCGACGAGCAGAACACGATCGTCGACCCGTCGCATCCCGTCCGTGACGCGGCCCCCCGCGGCGCGCTCACCTTCGAGGGGGTGCACTTCCGCTACCCGGACGCGCGTCCCAGTGAGCGTGACCTGATCGACGGCATCGACCTCGAGCTGCGCTCGGGCGAGACGATGGCGCTGGTCGGTCTGACCGGGTCGGGCAAGACGACCATGACGACCCTGCCCACGCGGCTGTACGACGTCACCGGGGGACGGGTGCTGCTGGACGGCATCGACATCCGCGACCTCACTCTCACAGAGCTGCGCACTCACATCGGGATGGCCTTCGAAGACGCGACGCTGTTCTCGCAGTCGGTGCGCGAGAACGTGCTGCTGGGCCGGGAGGACCTCGAGCCGGGAAGCGCGGAGACCGAGCGGGTGCTGCGTGAGGCGCTCGACGTCGCCCAGGCGGGTTTCGTCGACGACCTGCCCGAGGGCGTCGACACGATCATCGGCGAGGAGGGCCTCTCGCTCTCGGGCGGCCAGCGGCAGCGGCTCGCCCTGGCCCGGGTCGTCGCGGCGCGCCCGGCCGTGCTCGTGCTCGACGATCCGCTGTCGGCGCTCGACGTCGACACCGAGAAGCTCGTCGAAGACGCCCTGCGCGAGGTGATGGCCGAGACGACCGCGCTGGTCGTCGCCCACCGCCCGTCGACGGTGATGCTCGCCGACCGGGTCGCCCTGCTCGAACGCGGGCGCGTGACGGCGGTGGGCACGCACTCCGAACTGTTGCGCTCGAGCGCCCACTACCGGCACGTGATCTCGAGCCTCGAAGACGAACAGACCGCCGTGCGGGAACGGGAGGTGAACCTGTGAGCACCGGTGTCATCGGCACGAGCGGCGAGGACCGCTCCGACTACTCGCGCGCCGAGAGCAAGGCCATCCGGCGCCGTTCGCTGCGTCTGCTGGGGTCTCTGCTGAGCCCGCTGCGCTGGCAGCTGATCCTCGCCGCCAGCGTGCTCGTGGTGTCCACCGCCCTGCGCGTGATCGGTCCGATCCTGATCGCGATCGGCATCGACCAGGCGCTGCCTGCGGTCATCGAGCAGAACGACTGGATGCCGACGGTCGTCGTCGTCGGCGTCTACCTGCTGTCCGCCTTCGGTGGCGCGGCCCTCATCGGCTGGTACGTGGTCGTCGGTGCGCGCTTGACGCAGACGGTGATGCTCGAGCTGCGCCAGCGCATCTTCCTGCCCCCCCAGCGGTTGAGCCTCGAGTTCCACGAGTCGTACACGTCGGGCCGCATCATCTCGCGGCAGACCAGCGATCTCGACACGATCCGCGAGCTGCTGGACGGCGGCCTCAACGAGCTCGTTTCGGGGGTGCTGTACGGCGGGTTCACGCTCATCGCGCTGCTGGTGTGGGATTGGCAGTCGGGCGTGGTGCTGGTGCTGGCCGGCATCCCGCTCGCGTTGCTCATGCGCTGGTTCTACCGGCGTTCGCAGATCGTGTACCGCGAGTCGCGGGTGGTCAGCGCGAAGGTGATCGTCAAGTTCGTCGAGACGATGACCGGGGTGCGCGCGGTCAAGGCGTTCCGCAAGGAGGAGCGCAACGACGAGGAGTTCGGCGACCTGTCGGGTCAGTACCGCGAGGTGAACATGCGGGCGATCCGCCTGTTCGGCGCCTTCGAGCCGGGCCTCATGGTGATCGCTGCGTTCTCGGTTGCCGCCGTGCTGCTGTGGGGCGGCATCCGCGTCGCCGACGGTACGCTCGCGATCGGTGTGCTGCTGTCGGCGGTGCTGTACGTGCGCAACTTCTTCGCGCCGCTGCAGGAGATCGCCATGGTGCTCAACACGTACCAGTCGGCCACCGCGGCGCTGGAGAAGGTGTCGGGCGTCCTCGAAGAGAAGCCGACGGTGCCCGATCCGACCGAGCCCACCGACCTGTGGACCGCAGAGGGGCACCTCGAGTTCCGCGACGTGGAGTTCGGGTACGGCAACGGTCGGGTCATCCTGCCCGACTTCTCGCTTGACATCCCTGCCGGCCAGACGATCGCGCTGGTGGGAACCACCGGTGCCGGCAAGTCGACGCTCGCCAAGCTCGTGTCGCGCTTCTACGACCCCACGAAGGGGGCGGTCACCCTCGACGGGGTCGATCTGCGCTCACTGCACCCGAAGGGCCTGCGCCGGGCCATCGTGATGGTCACGCAGGAGGCCTACCTGTTCAGCGGGACCGTGGCCGACAACATCGCGCTCGGCAAGCCCGATGCGACGTTGGAGGAGATCGAGGCGGCCGCGCGGGCGGTGGGGGCGGATGCCTTCATCCAGCGCCTTCCGGACGGCTACGACACCGACGTGAACAAGCGCGGCGGGCGCGTCTCGGCGGGGCAGCGCCAGCTGATCTCCTTCGCGCGGGCGTTCCTGGCGAACCCGGCAGTGCTGATCCTCGACGAGGCCACGGCGTCGCTCGACATCCCGAGCGAGCGGCAGATCCAGGAGGCGCTGCAGACGCTGCTCGCCGACCGTACCGCGATCATCATCGCCCACCGCTTGTCGACCGTGGCGATCGCCGATCGCGTGCTCGTGATGGAGCACGGTCGCATCATCGAGGACGATAGCCCCGCCGCGCTCATCGCCGGCACGGGCAAGTTCGCCCAACTGCATGCGGCGTGGCGCGCGTCGCTCGTGTAGACCGTCGGATGATCGCCACGTCCTCCGACGTTCACGCGGCGCGCCAGGGCGACGAGGCCTCGGTGGGGGAGGGGAATCCGAGACCCCGCCGCCGGATCGGGGTGGCGCTCGCTGTATCAGTATGAGGGCCGGGTCATCGAAGCAGGTCGACGCTCGCTGAGCGGATGCCTAGATTCGGATCTCTGCGATGACCTCACCGTACTCCGTCTCGCCCACCGGTGTGAAGCCCACCCGCTGGAAGAACGCCTCGGGCCCGCCGGGGCCGGCCTCGTAGATGACGTCGACGTGGTCTTCGCCGCGGCGCCCCGCCTCGTCGATCAGCGACGCGACGGCGAAGCGCCCGACACCGCGGCCCTGGTCGTCGGCGTCGACGTTGATGCGCAGCAGCACCGATCGGAAGTGACCCTGCGGGAACTCCGGGTCGAAGTTCGCGCTGACGAAACCGACGACCGCGTCGCCGTCCAGCACCACGCGCTGCCACGTGGTGGCGGGGTTGACGACGGTCGAGACGATCCCGTACGACACCGGCGCGAGGAACTGCTCCTGCCCCGGCTTCAGGGACAGGTTGTTGACAGCGACGATCGTTTCGGCCGACAGCTCGACCAGTCGAAGTTCAGCCATGCTGTCAGGGTAACCGGATTCGGCGGCGAGGTGTGAAATGCGTCGCAGGCTTGACCCCGTTCGGGCTCAGAGCGACGAAGGAGCCGCCGTTGATCGAGCACCGCGACGGCGTGGTCTACCGGCGGCTG
Source organism: Microbacterium sp. (assembly GCF_047971895.1). Lineage (GTDB taxonomy): Bacteria > Actinomycetota > Actinomycetes > Actinomycetales > Microbacteriaceae > Microbacterium. The sequence continues at coordinate 42,250 of NZ_JBKEAF010000103.1, read as the reverse complement.
GACGTGCAGGATCCGTCCGTGCTGCGCACGGCCCACACCCTACGAGGCGCAGGTGACGACCGCTGAGATGTCTTGACGTCAAGATAACTCGCAGGACTCGCTGGGGTAGGATCGACGGGTGACCGAGTCGACCATCATCTACACCCACACCGACGAAGCGCCGGCCCTGGCCACCGCCTCTCTCCTCCCGATCATCCGGGCATTCGCGGGCCGGGCGGGCGTCGAGATCGAGACGCGCGACATCTCGCTCGCCGGCCGCATCCTGGCCGCGTTCCCGCAGCGCCTGACGCCCGAGCAGCAGGTGGGCGACGCACTCGCCGAGCTCGGTGGGCTGGCGACCCTGCCCGAGGCGAACATCGTGAAGCTGCCGAACATCTCGGCATCCATTCCGCAGCTGAAGGGGGCTATCGCCGAGCTGCAGGCACAGGGCTACGACATCCCCGACTACCCGGACGACCCGCAGTCGCTCGACGAGAAGGACGTGCGCGCCCGCTACGACCGCATCAAGGGGTCGGCGGTCAACCCGGTGCTGCGCGAGGGCAACAGCGACCGTCGCGCACCGCTGTCGGTCAAGAACTACGCCCGCACGCATCCGCACCGCAACAAGCCCTTCCCCGACGGTTCGAAGACGCGCGTGGCCACCATGAGCGAAGACGACGTCCGGCACAACGAGAAGTCGTGGGTCGCGGCGCACGACGACGTGCTGACCGTCGTGCACATCGCCGCCGACGGCACCGAGACGGTGCTGAAGGAGGGCCTGAAGGTGCTGCCGCGCGAGATCGTCGACGCCACGTTCCTGTCGGCCGACGCCCTCGACGCGTTCCTCACAGACACGATCGCGACCGTTGCCGCCGAGGACGTGCTGTACTCGGTGCACCTGAAGGCGACGATGATGAAGGTCAGCGACCCGATCATCTTCGGCCACGTGGTGAAGACGTACTTCGCCGATGTCTTCGAGCGATACGGCGACCGCATCGCGGCGGCGGGCCTCACGCCGAACAACGGCCTGGGCTCGATTCTCGCGGGCCTTGCCGACGTCGACGGCGGCGACGAGATCGCCGCCGCGTTCCGGCAGGCGCTCGACCGTCCGCGGCTGTCGTACGTCAACTCCGACAAGGGCATCACGAACCTGCACGTGCCCTCCGACGTGATCGTGGACGCCTCGATGCCCGCGCTCGTGCGCAACGGCGGAAAGCTGTGGGGCGCCGACGGGGGAGAGGCCGACACGCTCGCCGTCATCCCCGACTCGTCGTACGCCGGCGTCTACCAGGCGGTCATCGACGACGTCATCGCCAACGGCCCGCTCGATCCCGCCACGATCGGCACCGTGCCCAACGTCGGCCTCATGGCGCAGGCGGCCGAGGAGTACGGCAGCCACGACAAGACGTTCGAGATCGCGGCCTCCGGCATCGTCGAGGTACGGGACAGCGAAGGCACCGTGCTCATCGAGCACGAGGTCGGCGCGGGTGACATCTGGCGGGCCACGCAGACCAAGCACATCCCGGTCATGGACTGGGTGCGCCTCGCGGTGTCCCGCGCGCGCGCCACCGGTGCGCCGGCCGTGTTCTGGCTCGACCTCAACCGCGCGCACGACGCCCAGCTGATCGCCAAGGTGCACCAGGCGCTCGCAACCCTCGACACCGCGCACACCAAGGGCGTGCAGATCACGATCCTGCCGCCGGCCGAGGCCGCCCGGTACTCGCTGGCCCGCATGCGCCAGGGGCTGGACACCATCTCGGTCACCGGAAACGTGCTGCGCGACTACCTCACCGACCTGTTCCCGATCCTCGAGGTCGGCACGTCGGCCAAGATGCTCAGCATCGTGCCGCTGCTCGCCGGCGGCGGCCTGTTCGAGACGGGCGCCGGCGGTTCGGCGCCCAAGCACGTGCAGCAGCTGCTCGCCGAGGACTATCTGCGCTGGGACTCGCTGGGCGAGTTCTTCGCGCTCGCCGCCTCGTTCGAGCACTACGCCGACGTGACGGGCAACGCCCGTGCGAAGGTGCTGGCCGACACGCTGGATGCCGCGACCGGCACGTTCCTCGAGAACGACAAGTCGCCCGGGCGCGCTCTGGGCACGATCGACAACCGCGGCTCGCACTTCTACCTCGCGCTGTACTGGGCGGCGGAGCTGGCGACGCAGACGGCGGATGCCGAGCTGGCCGCCGCGTTCGCCCCCGTCGCCGAGGCGCTCGCCGCCGACGAGCAGGCCATCGTCGCCGAGCTGCTGGCCGTGCAGGGCGAAGAGGTCGACCTGGGCGGCTACTACCACCCCGACGTGCAGCGGGTGGCCGAGGTGATGCGCCCGTCGGCGACGCTCAACGCGATCATCGACGCCTGAGCGCGCGGAGCCGCGCGGTCAGGCGTGGATCCAGACGACCGTGCCGTTGGGGGCCCAGTCGTACAGGTACTTCGCGTCGCCCACGCGCAGGTTGATGCAGCCGTGGCTCATGACGTTCCCGAAGTTGTTGTGCCAGTAGGCGCCGTGGAACGCCTGATCGCCGTTGAAGTACATCACCCACGGCACGTTCTCGGTGTAGTAATACGGCGGCTTGGTGAGGTCTTCGTTGCCCATGTTCTGGATCGTGAGCTTCCAACCGATGCGGTACGTGCCGGTGAAGGTGGGGAAGGAGGGAGTGCCCGTCGAGGCGAGGAAGGATGTCACGACCGCGCCGTCCTGACGCAGGTACACGCGCTGCTCGCTCAGGTCGACCTCGATCGAGCGGCTGACCTTCGTGACCGCGGGGTCGGTCACCGTGACCGGCAGCACGTAGGCGGCGTCGCCGGCCGCCAGCTGTTCCGCGTACGCGGTGGCGATATCGTCCGTGCTGTCGAGCGTGCGCCCGGAACGGCCCTCGGTGAGGGTGTTGAGCACGTTGCCGTTGCCGTCGGCGAGCACCGTCGTCGGCTCGGCTTCGCGGTCGACCTGCCCGGCGAGCGTGTCGACGACCTGCTGGATCGCCGCGATGTCGGCGGTCATCTGCACGGCCCCGCGTGCGTCGGTGGTCAGCTCGATCCACGATGCGAGCGTGTCGGCGTCGACGGGCACGGTGCGCTCGTCGCCCACGTAGAACCCGGCGTTGGCGATCATGGTGTTCAGCTGATCGGCCGCCGCCTGTGCGACGAACGTCGGCGTGTGGGCCTCGACCGGCACGGACTCCGGCCGAACCTCGACGGTGGTCTCGCCCGCGCTGAACGCCGTCTGCAGCGACGCGAGCACCGCGTCGATGTCTACGCCGGTGCCGGGTGCGGCCGGCGTGACGATGTAGGTCTTGGCCTCGGCGTCGTACGCGACGACAGCGTCGGTCGGGTCGGTGAACAACTGCGGCGCGGCCGAGCGCACGGTGGCGACCGCCTTGTCGCGGTCGATGGTGATCTGGGCGTGGGATGCCTCGGCGAACCACGTCGACGGGTTCCACATGGGACGCTCGGAGAACACCGCCTGGGCGATCGCCTGCGCGTCGACCTCGGCGCCGAGGTCTGCGCCGGTCACGCTGGCGTCGCTGCCGGGGCCGGTGAGCACGATCTGCGTCTGGTGCAGGCGGGTGCTCACCGCTTCGGCGGCCGCGCCGGGGGTCATCCCCCCGACCGGAACGCCCGCGATGGCGGTGCCCGGGGCGATGAGGACGAGGGATGCCGTGACCAGCGCGACCACGGTGGCGACGGCGATGCCGCCGGACCACCAGGCGCCGCGATGGCGGCGCTTCGCCGGCGCCGCGGGCGCCCACGCGTGGGTCGCCGATGCGTCGGAAGAGGCGCTCGTGGCCGGCGCCGTCGGTGTGCTGCCGGTGTCGGTCACGACATCACCCCCTGGTCTCGCGTGGCCACCCGCTATGCTACGCGACGCGGGAGGGCATCCTCGCCCTCCGCGGCCTGTGAACCGGCACGGAAACGGGCCGCTTCCGACCTGGCAGCGCGACTCGAAGTCGTCGAGCGCCGCACTCATCGTCGACTCGGCCTCGGCCATCTTCTCGGCCTGTGCCGTGTCGTCCTCCGGTGCCTGCGCGTACGTGGCGGGCGAGCGGTCGAGATCTGGTTCGGCGGTGCACGCGATCAGGCCGAGGAGGGCGAGAGGGCGGCCAAGGCGACGGCGGTGAATTCACGCGTCAACGCGACGTCACGGGCGCACCGAATCGGATAGATAACGAATCCGTAACTACTGGGCGAATCTCGGCGGAAGGGTTGCGCACATGCGCCAGGTCGCCCGCCCCACGACGGTCGGCGACGACGATCTCCTGCTGATCACGGTGGGCGCCGGTGTCGGCTCGGGGCTGCTCAGCGGCGGACGCCTCATACTCGGCAGCCCCTTCGCCGCTGGCGAGTTCGGCCACGTGACGGTCGGCACCGACGGCGGCCCGACGTGCGCATGCGGGAAGGACGGATGCCTCGAGGCCTGGCTCTCGGTGCCGTCGCTGGGTGCGCGGCTCGCCGCCGCAGGCCCGGCCGACCGCGACGGCGTCCTGCGGGGCGCGGGTGAGCGCCTCGGAGTCGTCATCGCACCTATCGTCGGCGCGCTCGACCTGCCCGAGATCGTCCTCTCGGGCCCCCGAACTTCTCGACGGACGCCTCGCGCGCGCGACCGTCGAGACCCTCCGCACACGGACGCTCGCCGAGTTCCACGATGGCGTGCGCGTGCGGATGACGGAGCAAGGCCAGGACATCGTCCTGCGTGGCGCCCCCGTCGTGGTCCTGTCGGGACAACTCGGCGTGTCATAGGCCGCCGCCCACCCCCGGCCCGACGTCGTCGAGGTCGGCAAATGCCACGCCGCACCGTAGTACGCCGGCTCGCGCATCGTGTTCCACTCGCCCGAGGCCTGAGACGGCGCCGTGCCCGAGACTCTCGAAGTGGCAGGGGCTCGTAGGCCGCACCCGGTTCGACCTGCGCCGCCCCGCGTGCGGCGGGCGACCCGTCGGCAATAATGCAGGCTGGATGCTGCGGCCACCCGCCGCACGGTGCGGTCTGCGTCGATCGAGCCTGCGCTATTGCACGGGCGCGGGCAGAGGTGGGTCCGGGTCAGGGCGCGAAGACCTTGCCGGGATTGAGGATGCCGAGCGGGTCGAACACGCCCTTGATCTGTCGCTGCAGCTGCCACTGGTCATCGCCCAGCTCGTCGGCCAGCCAGCGGGACTTCAGCACGCCGATGCCGTGTTCGCCGGTGAGCGTGCCGCCCAGCCGCAGGGCCGCACGGAACAGATCGTCGGCCGCCGCCCAGATGTGATCGGGCACGTCCGGTCCATCGAACACGAAGTTCGGGTGCAGGTTGCCGTCGCCGGCGTGCACCACCGTCGGGATCACCACGTCGTGCTCGCGTTCGATGCGGGCGATCTCGTCGAACATCGCCGGCAGGGCGCTGCGCGGCACCGACACGTCTTCGATGAGCGTGGTGCCGAGGCTCTCCATCGCGGGGTGCATCGAACGGCGCACCGCGAGCAGATGCTCCCCGTCGGCGGCGTCGTGCGAGACGACGACCGTGCCCCCGGCATCCCGCAGTACGCCTGCGATCGCTGCCGCCTCGAGGTCGGCCGCCGGCCCGTCGGTCTGGATCGTCAGCTGTGCCGAGCCCGGCGCGGGTGCCGGCAGAGCGAGCAGAGCGTGCACCGCGGCGAGCGACGCGGCATCCATCAGCTCCATGATCGCGGGCTGGATGCCGGCGGCCGTCACAGCCGCCGACGCCACCGCCGCAGCACGCACCGCGGGGAACGAGGCCGTGAGGGTGCGGACCTCGCCCGGCACGAGCCGGCGCAGCCTGAGGGTCGCCCCGACGACGACGCCGAGCGTGCCTTCGGAGCCGATGAACAGCGAGGTGAGGTCGAGGCCGGTCACCCCCTTCACGCTGCGGTGCCCGAGGTGCAGCAGGCGGCCGTCGGCCAGCACCACGTCGAGGCCGAGTACGGCGTCGCGCACGACCCCGTACTTCGCGCACAGCAGTCCGCCGGCACCGGTGGCGATATTGCCGCCGACCGTCGAGATGGCGCGGCTGGCGGGATCCGGCGCCCACCACAGGCCGTGCCCGGCGAGCGCGGCGTTGAGGTCGCCATTGAGGATGCCGGGCTCGACGACGGCGATCAGGTCGTCGGGGCGCACCTCGAGCAGGCGATCGATGTCGCGCAGCGACAGCGCGATCTCGCCCGGGCCCGCGTTGGCACCCCCGGCGAGCCCGGTGAGCGCACCCTGCACGACGACCGGAGTGCGGGTGTCGGTCGCGATGCGCATCACGGCCTGGACGTCGGGAATGGATGCTGCGCGCACCACTGCCAGCGGCATCCCCGCCGAGGCGTGGCCAGACTTGTCGGCGCGCGCGGCCTGGAGCGCGCTCGTCGTCGTGTCGACGCGGGCGCCGAGGGCCGACCGCAGCGCCGTCACGACGGCGCCCGTCATGACAGCCGCTCGCGCCCCACGAACACGCCGGACACGACCGCGACGAGCGCGAAGGCGAGCCCGATCCAGACCTGCCCCAGATCCCACCAGGCGACCGTCGCTGCAGCGAACACGAGCAGCTCGACTCCGGCACGGATGAACGGGTGCACGCGGATCACCGCCTTCGGCGACACGAACAGCGCCCACACGACGATGGCCACGGCCGGTGCGCCGACGCCGACGAGGACGTTCCACGCGAACGGCCAGGCCGTGAATCCCCACCAGGCGAAGGTGAAGATGGCGAACAGCTCGACGAGGAAGCGCACGACGTGCAGCGCCGTGATCTTCGTGTGCGCCGGACCGTGCTGGGCGTGTGGGGCGGCCGGGGGAGTGGGCTCGACGCGCGAGGTATCGGGCATGGACCCATTCTACGGCGGTTGTCATCAGCCTTGCGTCGTCGCGAACGCACAGTCTGCGCGCGAAGCACCCGCCATTCGCGACGACCGAGCGGGTCTGGGTGATGACCTGGCAGGCTGGGGTCATGAGCACCGACAAGGTCCCCGCTGAGTTCCGCCGACTGCTCGAGCTGCCGCTGTACGGGCACCTCGGCACGATCCGCCCCGACGACACGGTGCAGGTGAACCCGATGTGGTTCGAGTTCGACGGCGAGCACGTGCGCTTCACGCACACGAACCGCCGGCAGAAGTTCCGCAACGTGCAGCGCAATCCCTCGATGGCGCTGTCGATCCTCGACCCCGACAGCCCGTCCCACTACCTGGAGATCGCCGGGCGCCTCGTCGAGACCATCCCCGACCCCGAGGGCGCGTTCTTCGTGCGGCTGCAGAACCGCTATGGAAACCCCAGCACGACACCGCCGCGAGACAAGGCCGACCGCGTGGTGCTCGTGATGTCGATCGAGCGCACCACGAGTCAGTAGCCCCGACTCCGACCACCGGTGCAGGTCGTGGGCACCGACTTCGGCCTGGCGCGCTCGCATTGCCGCGCGCGTTCGTGCACGACAGGGTTCGGGGCGAGGCGACCCAGCACCTCGTACCGCACGACGATGCGCGCTCCGTCGGTCTCGTCCACGCGTGGGGCGACCACGATGCCCTGAGAGAGGTGCCGGTCGGGGTGCTGCAGTCCGGCGATCTGACCATCGAGCGGCCGCTGCCCGAACCCGTCGCAGGCGCACTGCACCGGTGAGCCCGGATGCCTCGGTGACCAGCGGATAGCCTGAGAGGATGCCTGTCGACCCGTCTCCGCACGACGCGCGGGCGCAGCTGGCGGCGCTCGCGGCCGGTGCGGGGCGCGCGCTCGAGCTCGCCCGCATCCGGGGGTTGCCTGTACCCGCCGACCCGCGGCCGGCCGCCGTGCTGATCCTGTTCGGCGTGCTCGATTCCGTGCGCAGTGCCGCACAGGCATCCACGGTCTCTCGCGATCTCGACGTGCTGCTGCTCGCCCGCGCACGCACCCTGCGTTCGCACGCGGGGCAGGTGGCGTTTCCCGGCGGCCGGGTCGACCCCGGCGATGACGGCATCGTCGGTGCCGCGCTGCGCGAAGCACGGGAGGAGACCGGCCTGAACCCTGCAGGCGTTGACGTGCTCGGCGCGCTCGATGCGATTCCGCTCGCGCACTCCGAGCACATGGTGACGCCCGTGCTCGCGTGGTGGCGGCATCCATCTCCTGTCGGCGTCGTCGACGAGGCCGAGAGCTCGGCCGTCTTCCGTGCGCCTGTGGCCGACCTGCTCGATCCTGCCCACCGCGGGGTGACGGTGGTCCGCCGCGACGGCCAGGAGTTTCGTGGACCCGGCTTCCATGTGCGGCACGCCACGGGTGACCATCTCGTGTGGGGCTTCACGGCGATGGTGCTCGACGCACTGTTCGACCGGCTCGGGTGGACCGAGGAATGGGATGCTACGCGCGAGCTGCCGCTGGATCTTCTCGGCGACTGACACACTGACTACGCTGGGGTCGTGCACGGAATCTGCCGCATGAGCGTCGCGAAGGTGTACCCGCTGTACGTCGCCAAGCTGGAGAAGAAGGGTCGCACCGTCGCCGAGCTCGACGAGGCGATCGAGTGGCTGACCGGCTTCGGCGGTACGGAGTTGCGTCGGCATCTGGCCGACGGGACCACTTTCGAGGACTTCTTCGCGGCCGCCCACCTCAACCCCGACGTGTCGAAGATCACCGGTGTCGTCTGCGGTGTGCGCGTCGAGACGATCGAGGACCCGCTCATGCAGCAGATCCGCTACCTCGACAAGCTCGTCGACGAGCTCGCTCGTGGCAAGGCGATGGAGAAGGTGCTGCGCCGCTGAATACGGGGTGCCGAGGAACGCCACGGGCCGCCGCTCGGCATGAGCACACTCGATGACGATCGCGCGTTGTTCGGGCCGGGGTGCCGTGCACACGTCGTTGTAGGTGTCATCGATACGCTCTGATTATGACCGATGAGTGGCAGGCGCTCGAGGCGTGGCGCGGTCAGCTCGTCGGTCGAGATCGGCCGACCCCGACTGTGACCATTCGCGCTCCGCGCGAGCGCGCTCTATCGTCCGGCGCTGGGGCCTTTCTTGGCCTCGCGGACGATGGTCGACAGTACTGGGTGAAGGTGCCGGGAAATGCCCAAGGCAATCAGGTGCTCGTGAACGAGGTCATCGTTGCTGAAGTAGGCAGACTGATTGGCGCACCAGTGCGCGAGAGAGCGTTGGTGCGCGTGCCTTCCTCAGTAGCTGCGTGGTCAGAGTTTCCAGTTCGCGGAGTAGTCGGGCCGCTCGTTGCGCACGCGTCGCATCATGTTCCCGGCGCTGTCGACGATGATGAACTGCGTTATACGAAGCGCGATGACAACGCCCGCCGGCAGGCAGCGATGGCGGGCCTCTGGGACTTGTGCGTCGGTGAAGACCCGCAGTGGCTGTACGAGACCGCTGCGTCGTATTCAGTCTGGTCGTACGACCACGGCCTTTGGTTCACGACGGGCGAGGGAGATTGGGATCGAAACGTCCTCGAGCGTCTGGCAGACGTTGACAGCAGGATCCCGAAGTTGCCGGCTGCGGTTAGTCGAGAGCGCCTGAGTGAGGTTGCCGACGTGATCGACGAGCTAACGCCCGACCAGCTCTTAACGGCGGTCTCCCTGGTGCCGGTAGAATGGGGGACCGACGACGGGGACCTCGAGACAATGGCATGGTTCCTGTACTCCCGCCGCAGGCCGGTCGCTGAGCGTCTCCGGAAGCGAGCAGAGCCAGCGTCGGGTGATCAGAGGATAAGGACCCCGATATGAGCGCGGCATATCTTTACTGGCTAGTCCGGTACGTGCCCGATATCGCGCGCGGGGAGAGAGTCAACGTCGCGGTAGTAGCGGGGCGAGATGGCGGAGACTGGGCGATCCGTGTGGCACCCGATCTGCGTCGAGCAAGTCGCCTTGGAGGAGACGCCAGCGCTCTGCGTCCCTGGCTTGATCGACTTGAGCGATCGATCCACGACTTCGAGCATCCGCCCTTGGCGCTTTTCGCAACCACGGACGTGCGGGTCAGCCGCTCATGGCTCGAGCTGCTTTCCCATCGATTCAACAACGTGTTGCAGGTAAGCACTGCGGCCCCAGTAGACGCGGGGAGTGCTCGTGAGGCCGTGAACTTTCTTTTTCCTGTCCTGGTAGCCACACCGCCGCCAGTGACGCGGTCGCGCACGCGGGCGCGGATCGTCAACGACATGGCGGAGCTTTTCGTGCGTACGGGAAACTTTGAGGTAGGTAGCACACTCATCAGACGGCCATCGGCCCGCATCGGCCGTCAACGCGGCCGGTTCGATTTCGCGGTCGTTGAGGATGGCGTCGGTCAGCTGTCGCAGGCCTTCGCGTTCGACGTTCGAGACACAGGTGCACTGGAACAGGAGCTTCAATCCTGGAACTTCATCGTGAGCTGTCTTCGCCAAGATGGGGCTGCCATTGGAGTTGGATCTCATCCGTTGCTGGCAGACGCAGACGTGCCCATTGCTGTCGCATTCCAAGAGCCAACTGGGCTGCCCGACTCTCGTAGAGATGACGTGTTTGCTGCCGCGCGCGAAGCCTGGGAATCTCTCGGCGTGCACGCGGTGCCTAGCTCTGAGCTTGATGTGATCGCTCGGGAGGCGCGGGAACTCGTCTCGGCGTGACACCGGGCATCTCGGCCCGTGGTGCCGCCTCCAGCGATTCATCGCACGGGCCACGGAGTGCGGCGTCTTGAAACACTGGGATCAAGCTGGCGGAGGACGAAACGCGGAGGATAGGGGATTCGAACCCCTGAGGGCTTGCACCCAACACGCTTTCCAAGCGTGCGCCATAGGCCACTAGGCGAATCCTCCAGGGCCCGCGAAGGGCCGTGGACCATCCTACCGTGCCCGCGTGATGGCCGACGCCGGGTCAGGCGTGCGCGCGCCCCGTGGCCGAGTAGGCCGATCCGGGCCTGACCACGAGCGAACGCGGCAGCGTGAGCGCCATCCACCGCCGCCAGCGCGGTGCTGCGGCGAACAGCCCGGCACGCACGTCGCGCACCGTGTCGGCGAGGTCGGGCCCGTACCGTGCGTTGCGGTGCGAATAGCTGGCCCGCTCGATCGCGTGGACCAGCATCCACGTCTCCTCGGCGGGCGCGCCGTGGTCGGCGATGAGCCGGATGCCGAAGGCGCGCGGCGTCTCTCCGGACGGCTCGGGGATCGACAGGTCGATCACGATGTCCTGGATGCTGCGCCACGCCGCCGTGGCATCACCCCCGCGTGCGGCGGTCAGCAGGTCACGTCGCCGATACTCGCGCACCGCCGCCGGCACGGCGAGCACGAGCAGCAGCGCCAGGGCCGACAGCACCCACGGCAGCGGCCGGATCAGCGTCTCCGCGGCATCCGTGGTCGTCGGATCGCTGACGTCCGCCTCCTGCGGGCCGGCGGACGCCGCCGGCGGGGCCTGCACCTCCGGCGCCGGCGCCGGCTCCACCTCGGTTCCCCCCGTGTCCGGAGCCGGCGCCGCCGCCGGCGAGAAGGTCGTCACCGTCCCGAGGCTCTTGGTCGGCTCGAACGGCACCCACCCGATGCCCTCGAAGTGCACCTCGGGCCATGCGTGCAGCTGCGAGCTCATAACGGTGTACCCCCGCTCGCCCGACAGCGTGTCTGAGCTGCTCTGCCCGGGCAGGTACCCGACGACGATGCGCGACGACATGTCCAGGCTGCGGGCCATCAGCGCGAACGCGCCGGCGAAGTGGATGCAGTAGCCTTCCCGCACCTCGAGGAAGGCGGCGACCGCGTCGACCCCGGTGCCGTCGAAACCGTCCTGCACAGGAGCGTCGAGCGAGTACTGGAACTCGCTGGAGCGGAACCAGGTCTGCAGCGCGGCGAGGCGGTCGAAGTCATTGGATGCCTCGGTGGTCACCTCCGCGGCGAGCTCGCCGATGATCGCCGGAGTGCCTGCGGGCAGCACCCGGGTGGCGTCGTCCAGGCCGGTGCCGCCGGCATCCGCCGCCCGGATCTTCTCGAGGGTCGGCTTGGGAACGTCGGCCTCGACGACGTAGGTCTCGCCGGTCGCCGCATCGGTGCGGCTGGCGACGGTGCGGTTCAGCGGCAGTACGCCCCATTCGCCCTGCAGGCCGTTGACCGACACCGCCGGGTAGGGGACGGGCAGCCACCCGCTGAGCAGGTTCGTGACCGTCACCTCGGTGGTGTACCGGGTCATGCGCACGTCATCGTCGACGGTGATGGCGCCGAGTGATCCTTCGTCGGCGAACGGGGCGACCGGCCCCGTGTCGGGGCGCCAGATCTGGCCGTCGAACGTCGTGAGCGTCGCCGCGCGCAGGTAGGGCGCCGAGGTCGCATCCGTGGTCAGGGTCAGCACCTCGCCCTCGGTGGGACGGCGCAGATCCTCACCGAGCTGGAGGGTGGGGTCGATGCTGTTCCAGCGCCCACTGCCGGGGCCGGTTGCGGGCGCGGTGGCGGGGAACAGCGGCGCGACGACGACCGCGACGATCACCGCGATCGCGCCGATGCCGGTGGCCGCCGCGGTGAGCCCACCCTGGCGCGGCGGGGTGGGCGCGGGGTGGTGGGGCACGGCATCCCTCGTCCTGGTCTCGGCGCGCAGCAGGAACAGCAGCGCAGCCGCGAGCATCACGAACGCGGGCACGTCGACCTCGTCCGGCACCGCCAGCGCCGGCGCCAGCGAGACGACGATGAGTCCGACCGCGGCGAGCAGCGGCATCCGTGCCGTCAGCACGACGTGGTCGATGCCGATCGTGAGCAGCCCGACCGCGCCGACGATGAGGAACGTCAGCGGCGGTCCGGCGTCCAGGGGCGCGGCGCCGGTGACGATATGGTCCATCGCCAGACGGACGAGATCGGATGCCTCGGCCACCGTCGCCGGCACGGGCACCACCCACAGCAGCGCGGTGCCGTGCAGGAACACGCCCGTGACCATCAGCACCCACAGCGCGGCCTCGATGAGGCTCACCCCGACGGCGACCATCCGGTAGCGGCGGGCGACGTACCCGGCGCCGAGCACCACGGCCGGCAGTGCCAGCACCCCGAGCGTCCACCATCCGGGTTTGACCACACGCAGCAGCGGGAACACCGCCGCGAGGATCGATACGTATACGGCGATCGTGAGCAGGGCATCGGGCGCGCGACGCCCGGCGACTTCGGGCCGTGCGAGCCGTTCACCCATAGACATGCGACACCCCACGGTCCGACACCGCGTGCCACGCGGTGGCCAGGTCGGCCTCGGGATCGATCGTCGCGCACCGCCAGCCCGCCGCGGCCGCGGCGTCGAGCGCATCGCCGACGGGCGCGACGGCGAACAGCGCCGGCAGCGACGAACGGTGCGCGACGGGCGCCAGCAGCGCCGCATCGGCGGCGTCGAATCGCCCCACGATGAGCACGAGCGGCCCCATCGTCGCACCGGTGAACTGCGCCGGGAGCCCACCGAGGTGGTCGTCGCGGGTGGCCGTGATGCTCGCGAACACCGTGAGCATGGCGTCGACCTCGCCCACGTCGTCGCCGCCAAGCGGGTCGGTCAGGGGCACGCCGTCGGTGTCGATGACTTCGACGACGTAGCCGTCGCGCATCAGGCGCGTCGCCGCCGACACGCACATCGTCACCGCCGTCTCGAAGCCGGGGTCGGCACCGGGCGCTCGCAGTGCCTCGGACGCGTAGCGCAGCAGGCTGCGGTCGAGCACGACCGTCGCGTCCGGGGCAGCCTCCTGCTCCTCCTGCCGCACCATGAGCTCGTCGCGGTGCGCGGTGGCCCGCCAATGGATGCGGCGCATCGAGTCACCGGGAACGTGCGGGCGCGCGATGAGGTTGTCGGCGCCCTGGCCCGGCTGCTCCGCCGTCGCCTGCAGGATGCCTCCGGTCGCTCCGGAGAGGTTCGAGATCGGCGGCAGATCGACGACCGGGGGGACGACGGTCACCGAGGTGCGTGCACGCAGGACGTGCCGGCGCCGCGCCAGCCCGAACGGATCGGTCGACGTGATGCGCAGCGGGCCGATCGGCCGCACGCCGCGGTGCACCCCGGTGATCGGATAGCTCAGCCGCACGGTGCGGTCGTCGGCGCGCAGGCCCGAGGCGAGCGCGGGGAACACGCCCGATGCCTCGCCCGAGAGGGTGTGCGGCAGGGAGTCCTCCCACCGGCCGGGGGGCATCGGCAGCGCGGTGCGCACGTTCACCTGCACGCTCACGATCGACGTGCGCCCGACGGCGGCGACATCGGTGCCGATCGTGCGCCGCACCGCATCGGCGCGGCGCACGAGATACAGCGAGGCGAGGCTCGTGGCGAGCACGGCCAGCAGCAGCAGCGCGAAGTAGACCAGCTCGCTGACCCCGAGCTGACCGGCGAAGACGAAGCATGCGACCGCCAGCAGCAGCGCGCCCGTGCCCCGCAGCGTCAGTGGCCAGATGCGGTTCACGAATCCTCGGATCAGGTGCGGGCGGCCAGCGGCACGCGCACGGTGCCGACGATCTGCTCGAGGATGGAACGGATGCTGTCGGTCGCCGTGCGCGCCCGCGACCCCGTCGACGCTCGCGTCGGGATGAGCCGGTGGGTGAACACGGGTGCCACGAGTGCTGCGATGTCGTCGGGGATGACGAAATCCCGGCCTTCCAGAGCCGCCCGCACCTTCGCGGCGCGCACGAGCTGCAGCGTCGCACGCGGGCTCGCACCCAGGCGCAGATCGGCGTGCTCGCGGGTCGCCTGGGCGAGGGCCACGGCGTAGTCCTCGACCGCGGGGGCCACGTGCACCGATCGCGCCCACGCGATCAGGGCATCGACCTCGGCAGCCGACACGACGGGCTCGATCGCGTCGAGCGGGTTTTCGGCGTCGCGCTGGCGAAGCATCAGCGCCTCGGACCGCGCATCGGGGTAGCCCATCGAGATGCGCATCATGAACCGGTCGCGCTGCGCCTCGGGCAGTGCGTAGGTGCCCTCCATCTCGAGCGGGTTCTGCGTGGCCACCACGAGGAACGGGTCGGGCAGCAGGTGCGTGTTCCCGTCGACGGTGACCTGCGCCTCCTCCATCGCCTCCAGCAGCGCCGATTGCGTCTTGGGGGAGGAGCGGTTGATCTCGTCGGCGATGACGATGTTCGCGAAGATCGCCCCGCGCTTGAACTCGAACTCGCGCTCGACGGGATTGAACACGCTCACGCCGGTCACATCGCCGGGGAGCAGATCCGGCGTGAACTGGATGCGTCGCACCGTCGCGTCGACGGAGGCCGCCAGCGCCCGGGCGAGCATCGTCTTGCCGACGCCCGGCACGTCTTCGATGAGCAGGTGACCCTCGGCGAGCAGGCACACCAGCGCGCTGCGCACCGCGTCGCGCTTGCCGTCGATCACCTGCTCGATGGCGGCGAGGACGCCGGTGGTCGCCCGCGCGAAGCCGTCTGGAGTCACTCCTCGATGGTAACAACGGGGTAGACTGGCATCAGCTCTCCGCGAGGCGGCACCCAGGCCAACCCCCCCAGGACGGAAACGTAGCAAGGGTAACCGGGCTCTGCCGGGTTCGCGGAGAGTCTTTTTCTCCCCGCTACCCGCGTCCGCGATTGCGCCGGCGCACGTCGCGCGGCGCCCGGCCGCCGGCGAAGGAGCGCGCGGCATCCACGAGAAACCCCCGGCGCAGCACCTCCCGGCCGATCAGCATCCGGAAGCCCATCTCGTCGCGGCTCGACAGCGTCACCTCGGCGGCGACCCGCCGGCCCATCAGCACGACGTCCAGCAGCACGGTGTAGCGCTCCTCGCTGTGCCCCGACGAGCTGCGCACGATACGACGGTCGTGCACCGGGCACTCGTACGCGACCGCATCGTCGTCCGTGGCCTGCCAGGGCAGCACGCGGAACCGCACCCGGTCGGGGCTGCCCGGAATCAGCTCGACGTCGGTGGCGTGCAGCGACGACGAGCGTGCGCCGGTGTCGAGCTTCGCCTTGATCCACTCCACCTGAAGATCGGGGAGGCCCACCCATTCACGCCATCCCGCGGTGGTGGTTGGATGGATACTCTCGGTCACACGTCCATCCTGGCAGGGCACCCACATGAAACTCGCGATCCTCTCCCGAGCACCACAGGCATACTCGACGCAGCGCCTCCGCACCGCCGCCGCGCAGCGCGGTCACCAGGTCAAGGTGCTGAACACGCTGCGGTTCGCCATCGACCTGTCCGGCGACGAACCCGACCTCTGGTTCCGCGGCCGCCCGCTGAGCGACTACGACGCGATTCTGCCGCGCATCGGCAGCTCGATCACCTATTTCGGCACCGCCGTGGTGCGGCAGTTCGAGCAGATGGACGTCTACACCCCCAACACCGCGAACGGAATCGCGAACGCGCGCGACAAGCTGCGGGCCAACCAGATCCTTTCCCGCCACAACATCGCCCTCCCGGCCACGGCCTTCGTGCGCAACCGCGCCGACGTGCGCCCCGCCATCGAACGGGTCGGCGGCGCCCCCGTGGTCATCAAGCTGCTCGAGGGCACGCAGGGCATCGGTGTGATCCTCGCCCCGCAGGTCAAGGTCGCCGAGGCGATCATCGAGACGCTGCACTCGACGAACCAGAACGTGCTGATCCAGAAGTTCATCACCGAGAGCCGAGGACGCGACGTGCGCGCGCTCGTCGTCGGCGACCGCGTCGTCGCGGCCATGCGGCGCATGGCCAGCGGAGACGAGTTCCGCTCGAACGTGCATCGCGGCGGTAGCGTCGAGCCGGTCACCCTCGACCCAGCGTTCGAACAGGCGGCGGTGCGCAGCGCGCAGATCATGGGACTGCGCGTCGCCGGCGTCGACATGCTCGAGGGCGACGACGGCCCGCTGGTGATGGAGGTCAACTCGTCACCCGGCCTGCAGGGCATCGAGACGGCGACCGAGCTCGACGTCGCCGGAGCCATCATCGACTACATCGCCCACCAGGTGGGCTTCCCCGAGATCGATGTGCGCCAGCGCCTGACCGTCTCGACCGGCTACGGGGTCGCCGAGCTGCTCGTCCACGCCGATGCAGGACTGGTCGGGCAGACCCTGGGGGAGTCGGGCCTGTGGGAGCGCGACATCACCGTGCTCACCCTGCACCGCGGCGCCGGCGTCATCCCCAACCCGCGCAAGGGCGTCGCCCTCGAGGCCGGCGACCGGCTGCTGTGCTTCGGCAAGCTCGAAGAGATGCGTTCGATGATCCCCGAGCGCCGCCGCCGCCGGCAGCGCGTGCGCAAACTGCCGAAGGAACCCATCCCCGCCGGATGAGGGCCGGCTCTAGGCTGGATCTGTGGCGCAGAGCATCTACATCACCTCGGCCGAAGGCCACTCCGGCACGTCCACCATCGCGGTCACGGCGATCCAAGCCCAGGGCGGCGCCGCGTGACCGCGGTGCTGGTGATCAACAGCGGCTCGTCGTCGTTCACGTACCAGCTGCTCGAGGTCGAGACGGGGGTGGCACGGGCCTCTGGGCTCGTCGAGCGCATCGGTCAGCCGATGGGCACCGCTCGCCACACCGTGCTGCTCGCCGAGGCGATCGACGCGGCGGGGAAGCCGCAGGCATCCATCACCGCCGTCGACGCCACCTCCGTCGACGAGCTGCCGATCCCCGACCACACCGCCGGGTTCCAGGCGATGCTCGACGCCTTCGCCGCGCACGGTCCGTCGCTCGACGGCCATGCGCCGGTCGCGGTGGGACACCGCGTCGTGCACGGCGGGTCACGGTTCTTCGAGCCCACCGTCATCACCGCCGAGGTCGCGCAGGGCATCGACGAGCTGTCGGTGCTGGCCCCGCTGCACAACCCCGGCGCGCTGCAGGGCATCCGAGCGGCGAAGGCGGCGTTCCCCGACCTGCCGCACGTGGCGGTGTTCGACACCGCCTTCCACCAGACGCTGGCCGCCCCGGCGTACACGTACGCGATCGACCGCGAGATCGCCCGTCAGGCCCTCGCCGCGGCGAGCGACGGGGTCGGACGGGATTAGGCTTCTGCAGTGGCTGCCGCACCCGACCTCACAACGTACGCCGCCGTCCTGTTCGACCTGGACGGCGTGCTGACGCCGACCGCCGACGTGCATATGCATGCGTGGCAGGTCATGTTCGACGAGCTGTTCGCCGATTGGGGCATCGAACCCCCGTACACCGACCGCGACTACTACGAGCATGTCGACGGCAAGAAGCGCTACGACGGGGTCGCGGCCCTGCTGCGCAGCCGCAGCGTCGAAGTGCCGTGGGGCGAGCCTTCCGACCCGGTCGCGGCCGACACGGTGTGCGGCATCGGCAACCGCAAGAACGCCGTCTTCGCACGGCTGCTGCGGGAGGAGGGCGTGCGTCCCTACCCGGGCAGCCTGCGGCTTCTCGACGTCGTGCGCGCGGCGGGCACCCCCGTCGCGGTGGTGTCGAGCTCGAAGAACGCACGTGAGGTGCTGGCGGCCGCCGGCATCCTCGATCGCTTTCCCGTCATCGTCGACGGTGTCGTCGCCGAACGCGACGCCCTGGCCTCCAAGCCCGCACCCGATGTCTTCGCAGCGGCGATCCGGATGCTGGATCTCGCCGCCGCACGCACGGCCGCCGTGGAGGACGCCCTCAGCGGCGTCGCCTCGGCGCGGGCCGCAGGGTGCGGGCTGGTCGTCGGCGTCGACCGTGGCGTGGGGGAGGAAGACCTGAAGGCCGCCGGTGCCGACATCGTCGTCGCCGACCTCGAGGAGCTCGTGCCATGATCGACCGCGACCGCTACCCCGTCGACCCGTGGCGGCTGGTGGAGACCAGCCTCGACCTCGAGAACACCGGAGTGACCGAGACGCTCTTCGCCGTCGGCAACGGCTACCTGGGGCTGCGCGGAAACCACCCCGAGGGCCGGTACGCCGTCGAGCACGGCACGTATGTCAACGGGTTCCACGAGACGTTCCCGATCCGCCACGCCGAGCACGCCTACGGGTTCGCCGAGGTCGGCCAGACCATCATCAACGCACCCGACGCGAAGGTCATGCGGGTGTACGTCGACGACGAGCCGCTGGCACTCGACGTGTCGGACATGCGCGAGTACGAGCGCGTGCTCGACCTGCGCACCGGCGTGCTCAGCAGGCACGTACGGTGGGTGACGCCGGCGGGCAAGGACGTGCTCATCGAGTTCCGCCGCATGGCGTCGTTCGCCGAGAAGCACCTGGCGATCATGACCCTCGACGTCACGGTGCTCGGCGAGGACGCCGCGGTGACCATCGACTGCCAACTGCTGAACCGGCAGGACGGCGAGGACGTCTACGGCGGCACGCCCACGATCTCGCAGCAGCCCGGGTTCGACCCGCGCAAGGTCGAGGCGATCGACGACCGCGTGCTGCAGCCGCAGGAGTACTGGCAGGACGGCCTGCGCTCGGCGCTCAGCTACCGTGCGACCGACTCGGGGATGACCATCGCGGTCGTGGCGGACCACCTCATCGAGACCGAGAACGCATACTCGGCGCGGCGGCTCGTCGAGCCCGACATCGCCAAGAACGTCTTCCGCGTGCAGGCGCGGGCGGGGGTGCCGACGCGCGTGGTCAAGCTGGCCGCGTACCACACCTCCCGCGGCGTCCCCACGCGGGAGCTGGTCGACCGGTGTCGGCGCACGCTCGACCGCGCCGAGGCGCTGGGTGTCGAAGAGCACTTCGCCGAGCAGCGCCGGTGGCTCGACGCGTTCTGGCATCGCTCGGACGTGCGCATCGAGGGCCACGACGACCTGCAGCAGGCGACGCGCTGGTGCCTGTTCCAGCTCGCCCAGGCTGCGGCGCGCGCCGACGGCCTGGGCGTGCCGGCCAAGGGCATGAGCGGCTCGGGGTACAGCGGCCACTACTTCTGGGACACCGAGATCTATCTGCTGCCGTTCCTGGCGTACACGACGCCGCTGTGGGCCCGGAACGTCCTGCGCCTACGGGCGCAGATGCTGCCCGACGCCCGCCGCCGGGCGCATCAGCTCAGCGAGGCCGGGGCGCTGTTCCCGTGGCGCACGATCAACGGCGAAGAGGCGTCGGCCTACTATGCGGCCGGTACCGCGCAGTACCACATCAACGCCGACATCAGCTTCGCGCTGGCCACCTACGTACGGGCCACCGGCGACGACGAGTTCCTGTACCGCGATGGCGTCGACATCGCCGTCGAGACGGCCCGGCTGTGGGCGACGCTCGGCTTCTGGCGGCAGGCCGACGGGGTCGAGTCGTTCCACATCCACGGCGTGACGGGGCCTGACGAGTACACGACCGTCGTCAACGACAACCTGTTCACGAACGTGATGGCGCGGTTCAACCTGCGCTTCGCGGCGCGCACCGTGCGCGAGATGGAGCAGCTCGACGGCGAGGTGTACCGGCGCCTGGTCGAGCGGCTGAAGCTCGACCCGGGGGAGCCGGATGCCTGGGAGCGCGCCGCCGACGCGCTGCACCTGCCGTACAGCGAGGCGCTCGGCATCCACCCGCAGGACGCGATGTTCCTCGAGCGCGAGGTGTGGGACCTCGAGGCGACCCCGCCCGAGCAGAGGCCCCTGCTGCTGCACTTCCATCCGCTGGTGATCTACCGGTTCCAGGTGCTCAAGCAGGCCGATGTGGTGCTGGCGCTGTTCCTGCAGGGCAACCACTTCACCGCCGAGGAGAAGCTGGCCAACTTCGAGTACTACGACCCGCTGACCACGGGCGATTCGTCGCTGTCGGCAGTGGTGCAGTCGATCCTCGCCGCCGAGGTGGGGTATCAGGACCTTGCGCTGGAGTACTTCCGCGCGTCGCTGTTCCTCGACCTGGCCGATCTGCACCGCAACACGGCCGACGGGGTGCACGTCGCGTCGGCCGGCGGCGTGTGGACCGCGCTGGTGTCGGGATTCGGTGGCATGCGCGACCACTACGGGGAGCTCACGTTCGACCCGCGGCTGCCTGCCGCCTGGCCCTCGCTCGAGTACACCCTGCACTGGCGCGGAACGCGCCTGGACGTGCGCGTGACGAAGGACGCGCTGCGCGTGCGTGCCGGGGAGGGGGATGCCGTGGCGTTCGCCGTGCGCGGAGAGCGCGTGGAGGTGCCCGGCGGCGGCGAGGTCGTCGTCGCGCTCGCCGACCAGGGCCCGGTGATCCCCGGCCGGCCGACGCTGCGCCAGTTCGCCGATGCGCGGCGAGACGACGGCACGCTGCTGTCACCGTCGCTGCCGGTGATCACCACGACGACCCCGAGCGTCGAGCTCGTCGACTGACGAAGCCGGATGTCGGGGCCACGCCGTAGGCTGGACGGGTGACCGCCGCACTGTATCGCCGCTACCGCCCCGAGTCGTTCGCGGAGATGATCGGTCAGTCCCAGGTCACCGAGCCGCTGATGACCGCGCTGCGCGGCGATCGCGTCGGGCACGCCTACCTGTTCTCCGGGCCGCGCGGGTGCGGCAAGACGACCTCGGCGCGCATCCTCGCGCGGTGTCTCAACTGTGCGCAGGGCCCTACCGACGCGCCGTGCGGCGAGTGCGAGAGCTGCGTGGAGCTGGGGCGTGGCGGCGGGGGATCGCTCGACGTGGTCGAGATCGACGCGGCCAGCCATGGCGGTGTCGACGATGCGCGCGATCTGCGAGAGCGCGCGATCTTCGCCCCGGCGCGCGATCGCTACAAGGTGTTCATCATCGACGAGGCCCATATGGTCACCTCGGGCGGCTTCAATGCGCTGCTCAAGCTGGTGGAAGAGCCGCCCGACCACGTGAAGTTCATCTTCGCCACCACCGAGCCCGAGAAGGTGCTCGGCACGATCCGCTCGCGCACGCACCACTACCCCTTCCGGCTTGTGCCGCCCGCGGCGATGCTCGAGTACGTCGGGCAGCTGTGCACGCAGGAGGGCGTGCAGGTCGAGACCGGCGTGCTGCCGCTCGTCGTGCGTGCCGGCGGCGGCTCGCCGCGGGACACGCTGTCGATCCTCGACCAGCTCATCGCCGGGTCGGATGCCTCGTCGGGGCAGGTGACTGTCGGCTACGAGCGCGCCGTCGCACTGCTCGGCTACACCCACTCCGAGCTGCTCGACGAGGTGGTCGACGCCTTCGCGTCCGCTGACGCCGCCGCGGCGTTCGCCGCCGTCGACCGGGTCGTGCAGTCAGGTCAGGACCCCCGCCGCTTCGTCGACGACCTGCTCGAGCGCCTGCGCGACCTGATCGTCGTCGAGGCGACCGGCCCGGGGGCGGCGGCGGTGCTGCGCGGAGTGCCGGAGGGCGAGCTGGAGCGGATGTCGCGGCAAGCCGCCGCCTTCGGCGCCGATCGGCTCTCGCGCACCGCAGACCTCGTGATCGCCGCGCTCGACGATCTGACCGGCGCGACCTCGCCCCGCCTGCAGCTCGAGCTCATGGTGGCGCGCGTGCTGACGCGCGGCGCCCCCGCGGCTCCGTCAGCGCCTCCCGGTCCCGTGGCGACTCCCGCCGCGCCGCCGCCTACCGCCTCCGTGCCTGCCCCTGCACCCACTGCACCCGCTGCGGCGGCGCCCGAGGCTTCGGCCGACGCGCCGGTGGCACCTGGAGAGAGCCTGGAGCCGGTCACCCTCGCGCAGTTGATCGACCGGTGGCCGGCCGTCATCGATCGGCTCGAAAGCATCCGCCGTGCCTCCTGGATGGTCGCGATGCACACGCAGCCGCTGCAGCTCGAGCAGACGCCCGACTCCTACGTCCTCACGCTCGGGTTCCCGAACGAGAAAGACATCGAGAAGTTCAAGCCCAAGGCGCTCGGCGGGACCGACGCGCACGTGGACGTGCGAGCGGCGATCGCCGATGTCGTCGGTATCTCGGTGCGCTTCCTGCCGCGGCCGCACGCACCCGGGGCCGCACCGGCTCCGGATGTGTCGGCCCCGGATGAGCCGGCCCCCGAGGAGCCTGCGCCGGCGCCGCGATCGGCTCCGGCGACCGCGCCGGTCACGGAGTGGGCGGTTGCCCCGATCCCGCGGGATGAGACGCAGCCTGAGCGGGCGCCCGTGCCGGTCGGGCAGTTCGCCGTCGACGACGAGCCCGAAGACGCGTCGGCCGCAGGCATCCGCGTTGCGACCCTCGCTCCCGCCCGCGATGGCGACGTCCTTGCTGACGACGCGCAGCCGGCAGACGAGAGTGGGCCCGCCGACCTTCCCGCGGCCGAGCCGCGTGTCGCACCGGCCGCCCCGACGAGCCCCGGCGTGCAGCGCTACGGCGAGGCGGTCGTGCGGCAGGTGCTCGGTGCGAGTTTCCTGCGCGAAGAGCCCTACGAGCCCCCGACGAGGTTTCAGTAGATGTACGACGGCATCGTTCAAGAGCTGATCGACGAGTTCGGCCGCCTGCCCGGTATCGGCCCGAAGTCGGCGCAGCGCATTGCGTTCCACATTCTGCAGACGCCGGGCTTCGACGTGTCGCGCCTGGCCGAGCTGCTCGTCGAGGTACGTGAGAAGGTGCGCTTCTGCGAGGTGTGCGGCAACGTCTCGGAGCAGGAGCGCTGCGGCATCTGCCGTGACCCGCGCCGTGACGGTTCGCTGATCTGCGTCGTCGAAGACGCGAAGGATGTCGCCGCCATCGAGCGCACGCGTGAGTTCCGCGGGCTCTACCACGTGCTCGGCGGCGCCATCAATCCGATCGCCGACATCGGTCCCGACGATCTGCGCATCACTTCCCTCGTGCAGCGGCTCGCCGACGGGGCGGTGCAGGAGGTCATCATCGCTACCAACCCCAATCTCGAAGGCGAGGCGACGGCGACCTATCTCAGCCGGCTGCTGCCCTCGCTCGAGGTGAAGGTGACACGACTCGCCTCAGGACTGCCCGTCGGCGGCGACCTCGAGTACGCTGACGAGGTGACCCTCGGCCGCGCGTTCGAAGGCCGGAGGTCGGTCTGAGCGCATCGGTGAGCGCGAAGGGTTGGTGGCTCCTCGGCGCGATGGCCCTCATGTGGGGCGTGCCTTACCTCTTCATCAAAGAAGCGGTCGACTCGTACTCGCCGGCCGCGGTCGTTGCCGGTCGCACACTGCTCGGCGCCGTGCTGCTGCTGCCGATCGCGCTGCACCGGCGATCGCTGCGACCTGCCCTGCGCAAGTGGCCGTGGGTGCTCGCGTTCGGCGCCGTCGAGATGGCGGGCCCGTTCTATCTGCTCAGCCATGCCGAGCAGACACTGCCGTCGGGTCTGACCGGGCTGCTCGTGGCCACCGTGCCGCTGTTCGCCGCGATCATCGGTGCCGTCGGAGGCGACCGTGCCGTGCTCAAGCCGCTGCGCATCGCCGGTCTCGTGATCGGGTTCGCCGGTGTGGCCGTCATTGTCATCGGCCCGGGTCTGCGCGTCGACGACGGCATCGACGGTATCGTCGCCATCGGCGAGGTGCTGCTGGTCGCACTCCTCTATGCCATCGCGCCGTTCATCGTCGCGACGAAGCTGCGTGACGTGCCCACCCTGGGCTCCATCACGCTGTCGCTGACGGCGGTGGGCATCTTCTACCTGCCGATCGCGCTGCTCACCCAGCACGAGGTGCCCACTCTGCGCAGCACCGTCTCGCTCGTCGCCTTGGGCGTCGTGTGCACGGCGGGCGCGTTCATCGCGTTCTTCGCCCTCATCGCCGAGGTCGGGCCCGTGCGCGCACCCCTGTTCGCCTATGTCAACCCGGTGATCGCGATCGCCCTGGGCGTGCTCATCCTCGGCGAGGAACTGACGTCCGGCCTGCTGGCGGGGTTCCCGCTCGTGGTCGTGGGATGCTGGCTGGCCGCCACCGGCGGGCGCTTCCGCGCGAAGCCCTCCGACCTGTCCCCATCCCCGGCTGAGGCGTTCGAGCGGTCAGCGCAGCACCTCCACGAGGGCGATCCAGGCGAACACGATGCCCGCGATGATGGCGACGATCGGGCACGAGCCCCAGACAGCAGGCCGCGATGATCAGGCCGGCCAGGGCCACTGCCGCTATGGCGATAGAGAACTCCGACCGGCCCAGCGCGGCGGCATCCATGTGCGTCACTCGAGACCCCTGCGGACGCCCCGCGAGGGGCGGCGCCGTCACACGGTATGAGCACGCGGCGCGGCATCCGTAAGATTGACCGATGGCGAGGCATCCACTCGCCGAATCCGGGGGTTCCACAGTGGCGCTGATCGTGCAGAAGTACGGCGGGTCGTCGGTTGCCGACGCCGACGGCATCAAGCGTGTCGCCAAGCGCATCGTCGAGACACGCCGCGCCGGTCACGACGTCGTGGTCGCCGTGAGCGCCATGGGCGACACCACCGACGAGCTGCTCGACCTCGCCGCGCAGATCGCGCCCATCCCGGCTCCGCGCGAACTCGACATCCTGCTGTCGGCGGGCGAGCGCATCTCGATGGCGCTGCTCGCGATGGCGATCCACTCGATGGGGTACGAGGCCCGCTCGTACACGGGCATCCAGGCCGGGATGGTCACCGATTCGCGGCACGGCTCGGCGCGCATCGTCGACGTGACCCCCACCCGCGTGCATCAGGCTCTCGACGAGGGCGCGATCGTGATCGTCGCCGGGTTCCAGGGATTCAACCCCGATACGCAGGACGTGACGACGCTGGGTCGAGGCGGCTCCGACACCACCGCGGTCGCTCTGGCGAAGGCGCTCGACGCCGACGTCTGCGAGATCTACAGCGACGTCGACGGTGTCTTCACCGCAGACCCGCGGGTCGTGCCCAAGGCCCGCAAGCTCGACGTCATCGGTGCGGAGGAGATGCTCGAGCTCGCCGCCAACGGCGCGAAGGTGCTCTACATCCGCGCGGTGGAGTTCGCGCGCCGCCACGGCGTGATCATCCACGCCCGATCGACGTTCGCCGCCGGCCCCGGCACCTACGTGCTCGGCCCCGGAATGACACCGCCACCCGAACTCGAGGGAGCAGCCATGGAAGAACCCATCGTCGCGGGAGTCGCGACCGACCTCGGCCAGGCGAAGATCACCGTCATCGGTGTGCCCGACGTGCCGGGCAAGGCCGCCGAGATCTTCAAGATCGTTGCAAAGTCCGGCGCCAATGTCGACATGATCGTGCAGAACGTGTCGGCCGCGGCGACCGGCCGCACCGACATCTCGTTCACGCTGCCGAAGTCCGATGCGACCGCCGCGCTGCGTGCGCTCGACGCCGAGCACGCGGACGTCGGCTTCGAGAGCCTCGTGCACGACGACCAGATCGGCAAGCTGTCGGTCGTCGGGGCCGGGATGCGCACCCACTCCGGGGTGTCGGCGACCCTGTTCGAGGCGCTGTCGACGGCGGGCATCAATATCGAGATGATCTCGACCTCCGAGATCCGCATCTCGGTGGTGCTGCACGGCGACGACCTGGCCGGGGCTGCGCGCGTCGTGCACTCCGCCTACGGCCTCGACGGCGACATCGAGGCCGTCGTGCACGCCGGCACCGGTCGCTGAGACGTGCCACCCGAGGCATCCACCCCTCGGTAGACTCGGGGATTCACCCAACGCAAGGATCCGCACATGACCCGTATCTCAGACTCCGGACTCTCCATCGCCGTCGTGGGCGCCACCGGCCAGGTGGGCACCGTGATGCGCGAGATCCTCGTCGAGCGGGCGTTCCCGATCGGCGAGCTGAGGCTGTTCGCGACCGCGCGCTCGGCGGGCACGGCCGTCGACTTCGCGGGGCACACGGTCGTCGTCGAAGACATCGCGACCGCTGACCCGGCAGGCATCGACATCGCCCTGTTCAGCGCCGGCGCGACCGGCAGCCGTGCGCACGCGCCGCGGTTCGCCGACGCCGGTGCCGTGGTCATCGACAACTCCAGCGCCTGGCGCATGGACCCCGAGGTGCCGCTCGTGGTCAGCGAGGTCAATCCGCACGCCGTCGTCGCCGCACCCAAGGGCATCATCGCCAACCCGAACTGCACGACCATGGCGGCGATGCCGGTGCTCAAGGCGCTCGATGCCGAGGCGGGTCTCGAACGGCTCATCGTCAGCACCTATCAGGCGGTCAGCGGTTCGGGTCTGGCCGGTGCGCAGGAGCTGCTCGGCCAGACCGAGGCCGTCGTCGCGCAGGAGGGGGCCATCGACCTCGTGCGCGACGGGGGAGCGGTCGACTTCCCCGAGCCCGAGAAGTACATCGCGCCCATCGCGTTCGATGTGATCCCGTTCGCCGGAAACCTCGTCGACGACGGCCAGAACGAGACCGACGAGGAGAAGAAGCTGCGCAACGAGAGCCGCCGCATCCTCGAACTTCCCGACCTGCGCGTCGCCGGCACGTGCGTGCGCGTGCCCGTGTTCACCGGCCACTCGCTCAGCATCAACGCCGAGTTCGCGCGCGACATCACACCGCAGCGCGCCCGCGAGGTGCTCGCCGACGCCCCGGGCGTCGTGCTCGACGAGGTGCCCACCCCGCTGCAGGCTGCCGGCAAGGACCCGAGCTTCGTCGGCCGCATCCGCGCCGACCAGTCGGCACCGGCCGACCGCGGCCTGGTGCTCTTCATCTCGAACGACAACCTGCGCAAGGGCGCAGCGCTGAACGCCGTGCAGCTCGCCGAGCTCGTCGCCGCGAACCTCGGCGTCACCGCGTAGCGGCATCCGTCGTCGGAGAACTGCGCGAAGGTCGGATGATCCGCGCGACATCCTCCGACGTTCGAGCGATCATCCGACGTTGGCGGTGGAACAAGAAGAGTGGATTCGTGCGGCCCGGGGCACCTGCGCGTGAGGCCTAGAATCGTATGGTGACTGAAACCGTCGACGTGGTACTGATCGGCGGCGGCATCATGAGCGCCACTCTGGGCACGTTGCTCACCGAGCTGCAGCCCGACTGGTCGGTCGTCGCTTTCGAGCGCCTCGGTGATGTCGCCCGCGAGAGCTCGAACGCCTGGAACAACGCCGGCACCGGCCATGCTGCCCTGTGCGAGCTGAACTACATGCCCGAGGCGGCGGACGGGTCGGTGGACCCTGCCCGTGCGGTGGCCATCAACGAGCAGTTCCAGCAGAGCCGGCAGCTGTGGTCGACCCTCGTCGAGCGCGGTGTGCTCGATGCGCCCTCGACGTTCATCAACGCGGCGCCGCATATGACGTTCGTGCGCGGGGAGAAGGATGTCGCCTACCTGAAGCGGCGTTTCGAGGCGCTGAAGGATCAGCCGCTGTTCGCCGGCATCGAGTACAGCGAGGACTCCCGGGTCATCAACCAGTGGGCGCCGCTGCTGATGCAGAAGCGCCGCAAGGGCGAACCGTTCGCCGCTACCCGCGTGCCCGCCGGCACCGATGTCGACTTCGGCGCACTCACCCACCAGCTGTTCGACAACCTGCGGGCGCGAGGCGTCGCTGTGCACACCGACACCGAGGTGCGCGGCGTCACCCGGCAGAAGGACGGCACCTGGCTGGTGAAGTACCGTCGCACCGTCGGCAAGGCCCCGGGCCGCATCAAGGCGCGCTTCGTGTTCGTCGGCGCCGGCGGCTGGGCGCTGAAGCTGCTGCAGTCGTCGGGCATCCCCGAGATCAAGGGGTTCGGCGTCTTCCCCATCGGCGGGCAGTTCCTCAAGACCAGCAACCCCGCGATCGTGAAGCAGCACCAGGCGAAGGTGTATTCCACGGCATCCGTCGGCGCCCCGCCCATGTCGGTGCCGCACCTCGACACCCGTGTCGTCAACGGCGAGGCATCGCTGCTGTTCGGGCCGTTCGCGACGTTCAGCCCCAAGTTCCTCAAGCAGGGGCGCGTCACCGACATCGTCAGCCAGGTGCGGCCGTCGAATCTCGGGCCGATGCTCAAGGTCGCGTTCACGAATGTCGACCTCATCAAGTATCTGGTCGGTGAGCTCGCGAAGACGCATCACAAGAAGGTCGACAGTCTGCGCGAGTTCATGCCGACCGCCGAAGACGACGACTGGACCCTCATCCAGGCCGGCCAGCGCGCGCAGGTGATGAAGAAGGACCCCGAGAAGGGCGGCGTGCTGCAGTTCGGCACCGAGGTCGTGGCAGCCGCCGACGGCTCGATCGCCGGCCTGCTGGGCGCCTCTCCCGGAGCTTCCACCGCCGTGTCGATCATGTTCGACCTGCTCGAGCGCTGTTTCCCCGACCGACGCGAGGAGTGGGCGCCGAAGCTGGCACAGCTCGTGCCGAGCTACGGCGAGGAGCTCAACGCCGATCCTGACGAGGCGCAGGCGTCGCTCGAGCGCACGGCCGCGGCGCTCGCGATCCACCCCTGACCGTAGAATCGGCGGGTGGCCAAGCTCTACTTCCGCTACGGCGCGATGAACTCCGGCAAGTCCACCGCGCTGCTGCAGGCCGCCTACAACTACGAGGAGCGCGGCCAGCAGGTGCTGCTGGCCAAGCCCGCGATCGACACCAAGGGCGCCGATCGCATCTCGAGCCGGCTGGGCGTCGATCGCGAGGTCGACTGCCTCATCCCGCCCGGCGCCGATGCCCGGGCGCTGTTCCTCGCCGAGCGCGAGCGGGTGCGGCGCGGGGGCGAAGACGCGCTGCTGCCGGGACGGGAAGAGGTGGATGTCGCGTGCCTGCTGATCGATGAGGCTCAGTTCCTCACACCCGCCCAGGTGGAGGATCTGCTGCGCATCGCTGTGCTCGACGGCGTGCCGGTGCTGGCGTACGGCATCCGCACCGACTTCCGCACCGAGTCGTTCCCCGGCTCGGCGCGCCTGCTCGAGCTCGCCCACAGCCTCGAAGAGCTGAAGACCATCTGCCGCTGCGGGCGCAAGGCGATCTTCAACGCGCGCCTGGTCGGCGGGGCGTTCGTGTTCGACGGGGATCAGGTCGCGATCGATGAGCTCACCGCCGACCGCGTGACGTACGAGTCGATGTGCCCCGAGTGCTACCTGCGGGAGTCGGGCGGTCGCCTCGACGCGGGCGTCGGCTGACGGCGATCCTGTGCGTCCGCAGGATCGCCCACCGGTAGTCCTCCATGCCGGTGCGGCCCCTGCGCGCGAAGTCGAAGGTCAGCGGTCGCGACGAGGAGGAGAGGAACCATGGGACCGGCCTACGGGTCGTCCCCCCGCGTTGCGGGCGCCGCACCGCGCGAGTAATGTGGTCTGACCACACGCACTGGACGGAGAGACCGACATCACGACCGCACCCCCGCGCGCCTGGCAGACGGTGCTCGACCGCATCGAGTCCGACCTGCTCGGCGGCAGACTCCGGCCCGGCGACCGGCTGCCGCCCGAGCGCGAGCTGTCGACGCGCCTCGGCGTCGGTCGATCGAGCGTGCGCGAGGCGCTGCGGGTGCTCGAGGTGATGGGCCTGATCCGCACCGGCACGGGGTCCGGGCCGTCATCGGGCGCGATCGTCATCGCGACGCCCACCGGCGGCATGGCGGCGCTGCTGCGGCTGCAGGTCGCGGCTCGAGGGTTTCCGATCGCCGATGTCGTGGCCACGCGGCTCGTGCTCGAAGAGGCGGTCGTGCGCCGGCTCGCACAGCGGGCGGATGCCGAGACATCGCCGTTGCACGCGGTGCTCGACGCGATGGACGACGACACGCTCACCCCCGACGAGTTCCTCGCACTGGACGCGCAGTTCCACCTGGGCCTGGCCGAGGAGTCCGGCAACACGGTCGTCGCGGCGACCATGGCCGGGCTGCGCACGGCGATCGAGGACTACGTGCGCGAGGGCGCCACGGGGATCGCCGACTGGACCGCGGTCGTGCGCCGGCTGCGTGCCGAGCATCGGGGCATCCTGGCCGCGATCGAGGCGGGCGAGGCGGAAGGCGCGGCATCCCTCGTCCACGATCACATCGCCGGCTACTACGCCGATGCGCGCGTGCCGCGCACCGCACCGCAAGGAGGATCATGATCCAGCGTCAACTGCCCAGGCCCACAGAGCTGCTTGAGCTCATGAGGTTCCGTGCCCCCGTGTGGAGTGCCACTCGCCGCCGGCTCGATCGGGCGCTGACGATCGACGATCTGCGCCGCATCGCGAAGCGTCGCACGCCCAAAGCCGCGTTCGACTACACGGACGGTGCCGCCGAGGGCGAGCTGTCGCTGGCGCGAGCGCGGCAGGCGTTCGAAGACATCGAGTTCCACCCCGACATCCTCCGGCCGGCCAGCGATGTCGATCTGTCGTGCGACCTTCTCGGCGGGCCGTCGGCGCTGCCGTTCGGTATCGCCCCCACCGGGTTCACCCGGCTGATGCAGACCGAGGGCGAGCGTGCGGGCGCGGGCGCGGCGGGGGCCGCAGGCATCCCCTTCACCCTCTCGACCCTCGGCACAACCTCGATCGAAGAGGTGAAGGCGGCCAACCCGTTCGGCCGCAACTGGTTTCAGCTGTACGTCATGCGCGACCGGGAGATCTCGTACGGGCTCGTCCGGCGCGCGGCCGCCGCGGGCTTCGACACGCTCATGTTCACCGTCGACACGCCGGTCGCCGGGGCGCGGCTGCGCGACAAGCGCAACGGCTTCTCGATCCCGCCACAGCTGACGCTCGCGACGGTGCTCGATGCGCTGCCGCGGCCGTGGTGGTGGATCGACTTCCTCACCACGCCCACGCTCGAGTTCGCGTCGCTGTCGTCGACCGGCGGCACCGTCGGCGAGCTGCTCGACGCCGCGATGGACCCGACGATTTCGTACGACGATCTCGCCGTGATCCGCGACCTGTGGCCGGGCAGGATCGTCGTCAAGGGCGTGCAGAACGTTGCGGACTCGAAGCGGCTCATCGACCTCGGCGTCGACGGCATCGTGCTGTCGAACCACGGCGGGCGCCAGCTCGACCGCGCGCCGATCCCGTTCCATCTGCTGCCGCACGTCGTGCGCGAGGTGGGGCGCGATGCGACGGTGATGATCGACACCGGCATCATGAACGGCGCCGACATCGTCGCCGCGGTCGCGCTCGGGGCGAAGTTCACGCTGATCGGGCGCGCGTACCTGTACGGGCTCATGGCCGGGGGTCGCGAAGGCGTCGACCGGGCGATCGCGATCCTGCGCGGCGAGATCGCCCGCACCATGCAGCTGCTCGGGGTGGCGTCGCTGGCCGAGCTCGAGCCTCGGCATGTGACGCAGCTGCAGCGCCTCGCCCCGGTGGCGGCGCCGGCGGCACGCCGTACGACGCGTCAGCGCAGCGGCAGCGCGGGCAGCAGCGCGTCGAGGTAGGCGGCCGTGTCCTCCCAGCCGTCGACGGCGTGGCAGCGCACGCCGAGGGCGAGCACCGGGTAGTCGTTGCCGTCCGGGTCGAGCCGGTCGCCGATGAACAGCATGTCGTCGAGCGGGATGCCGGTCTCGCTGGCGAGCTGCCGCATCCCGTAGGCCTTGTCGATGCCGCGGTGCGTGATGTCCACCGACGTCGATCCGCCCGAGCGCACCTCGAGATCGGGCAGGCGCTCGGCGACCGCCGCGCGCAGCGTGCTCTTCTTCTCACCGGTCGGGTCCCACGCGACCTTCGCCTCCAGCGGTGCCCGCTGACCCAGCGCCGAGAACGTGATCTGCGAGCCGCGGTCCTCGAGGATCTCCCCCCACGGCGCCGGCTCCCAGAACCCGAGGCGGCGGGCCTCCTCGTCGACGGCGGCCACCGCCCGGGCTCGCTCGTCTGCGCTCAGCTGGTGCGCGTAGCGCGCGGTGAAGCCGGTGCCGTCGTGGCGGTAGTACTGGGTGCCGCACGTGGGCATGAGGTGGATGCGAGAGAGAAGATCGTCGGATGCCGCGGGCAGCCGCTCCACGAGCTGCGCCCGAAACTGCGCAATCTGTCCGCCCGAGATGACCGCCACCTCGACGCGTGCGGCGAGGGCGATCAGCTGGTCGCCGATGCGCGGGTCGATCGGCGACTTCGAGGGGGCGAGCGTGTCGTCGAGGTCGAACGCGATGAGGCGGACGGGCACGGCCATTCTCCTCGTCGATGTCTGTCTGGTCGGGGTGACAGGATTTGAACCTGCGGCCTCTTCGTCCCGAACGAAGCGCGCTACCAAGCTGCGCCACACCCCGTGGCAACCACACGAGTCTACCCGACGTCGGGCGGTGCTCCGAACCGTCTCAGGCGGGGTTCAGCGTCAGCAGAGAAACCTCGGGCCGACAGGCGAAGCGCACAGGCGCGTAGATCGAGTGGCCGACCCCGGCGCTCACGTTCAGCGGCACGGTGGGCCCGGCGTGCGTCCACGAGCTGAGCCCGCGGGCCTGCGGCAGCGGGATGTCGCAGTTGGCCACCAGGGCGCCGAAGCCGGGCACGCGCACCTGACCGCCGTGCGTGTGCCCGGCGAAGATCAGGTCGGCGCCGTGGCCGGCGAACGTGTCGAGCACCCGGCGGTAGGGGGCGTGGGCGACGGCGAGGGTCAGTGGGTCGGCAGCGGCGTGCTGTGCGGCATCCGCCTCTCTCAGCTGGTCGGCGAGCGCGGGCACGAGATCGAGCCGGTCGTCGTCGCGGTGGGCGTCACCGACGCCGAAGGCGTCGATGCGGTGCCCGTGCACCTCAAGCGACACCGCGGCGTTCTCGACGCTGTGCCAGCCGAGGTCTTCGAGGAAGGAGTCGAGCGCGTCGGTGGGCAGCCGGGTCACCGCGGCGCGCCGGCGCGACGGGCCGGCGAAGTACGTGAACGGGTTGCGGGGGGCCGGCGCGACGAAGTCGTTGGAGCCGTGGACGAAGAGACCCGGGATGCCGCGCAGCGGTGCGAAGGCGGCGCGCACCCCGTCGAGTCCCTCGAGGTGGCCGAGGTTGTCGCCGGTGTTTACGATGAGGTCGGGCTCGAGGTCGGCGAGCGAGGCGAGCCAGCGCTGCTTGCGGTGCTGCCACGGCGCCATGTGCACGTCGGAGAGGTGCAGGATGCGCAGCGGCCGACGGCCGGGCTCGAGGATCGGCAGCGTATGCCGGCGCACTGTGTACAGGTGCCGCTCGATGCCGATGCCCCACACCGCCGCCGCGGCGCCGACCGCCCCCACCGCTGCGATGGCGGTGAGGGCGGGGCGGCGCGGACCCCTGTCCGTCACGGACCGGATCCGCCGGGGCAGTCCTCGTCGGTGTAGGTGACTTTGACACGCGCGTTGCGGTTGGTGACCGTGCCCGAGCCGGGGCTGACCGCGGTGACGGTGCCGGTGCCGTCCTCCTGCTCCTGGCATCGCAGGTCGACATTTCCGAACCCGGCGCTCATGAGTGCGTTGCGGGCGTCGCCGGCGCTCATGCCGACGAGCCCGTCGGGGATCGCGACGCCGTTGCC
The DNA here is from genome assembly GCF_047971895.1 of Microbacterium sp. Taxonomy (GTDB): domain Bacteria; phylum Actinomycetota; class Actinomycetes; order Actinomycetales; family Microbacteriaceae; genus Microbacterium. The sequence goes on along the minus strand of NZ_JBKEAF010000103.1, from coordinate 8,424 downwards.
GTTGCTCGGGTTGATCGTCACGGTGGTGCCGCCGGCGACCTTTCCGGCGCCGGGGCTCTGCTGCGCGACGATGCCCTTGCCTTCGGTGGAGTCGACCTCGGGGCCGACGGTGACGCCGAAGCCGGCATCGCTCAGGGTCTGCGTGGCCTGGCTGACGGTCATACCGACGACATTGGGCAGGTCGGCGTAGACGACACGCGTGAGGTTCCGGTCGGGCGCGGGGAAGCCTTCGCCGCCGTACAGCTCGTTCGCCCGGGCCTGGATGTCCCGGGCGATGTAGAAGCGCATATAGGCCACGTTCGTGCCGTTGCCGGAGTTGATGAAGACGTCACCGTCGCCGCCGTCGGCGTTGCCGACCCACACCGAGGTGGTGACCTTGGTGCTGGACTCGATGAGCCACGTCTCGGTCTTGTTGTGGGTACCGGTCTTGCCGATCACCGGCACGGGGCCGCCGGGGTTTCCGGCGGTGCCGGTGCCGCCGGTCATCACCGAGCGCAGCGCGTAGGCAGCGGTCGCGGCGACGGCCGGGTCGAGTTCCTGCTCGCACGTGTTCTCGGGCATGGGCAGGTCATTGCCCTGCGCGTCCGTGATGCGGTCGATCGCATGCGGGGTACACAGGATGCCTTTGTTGGCGACGGTCGCGTATGCGCCGGCCATCGCGATCAGCGACACGTTGTTCGACCCGAGGATCGAGAACTGCGTGTTCATATCCACCGGGCCCGAGCCGTCGCCCTTCTCGACTCCGAGCTTGGTGGCGACCTTCTGCACGTCGCACAGGTCGAGCTCCTCGGCCATCGCGAAGAAGCCCGAGTTCATCGAGGTCGTGGTGAACTGCAGCGGGGTGCCGACGAAGCCGCCCGCCCCGCCGGAGTTGGGCACCATCTTGTCCCTGGCCTGGCGTACCCAGTCTCCCGTGCAGGTGTTGGTGAAGCGGTCGAAGTTGCGGGCACGCCCGTTGAGCACCTCGTTGAGGGAGCGGTCCTTCTCGAGCCAGTCCAGCAGCGTGAACAGCTTGAACGTCGAGCCCGAAGGGAAACCGATCGATCCGCCCGTGTCCTTCTCGCCGGCGTAGACGAGCGACGAGTATGCCTTGTTGCCCTCGATCGTCTCGCTGAACTGGGTGTTCTGCGCAATCGCGAGGACGCGGCCGGTGTCGGCCTCCACGCTCGTGGCCGCCGCGCCGAAGTCTCCGCCCTTCGTGCCGCCGATGAGGCGCAGCTCGGCGGGCGTGTACTGCTGCATCGTGGCCGTGGCGGTCTGCTGCAGGTTCAGGTCGAGGGCCATATACACCTGCATGCCGCCCTGGCGCAGGTTGTCCTGCCGGTCCTGCCACGTCTCACCGAACACCGGGTCGTTGCTGAGCACCGCCTTCACGTACTGGCAGTAGTACGGGGCAACGCTGTTGATGCAGCCCGACTTCGGCGCCGTGATGTTCGGGGTGACCGGCTCGGCCTTGGCCTCGTCGTACTGCTCCTGCGTGATCTTGCCGTAGACGAGCATGCGGTCGAGCACATAGTTGCGGCGGGTGGTCGTGTCGGCGTACCCGTCTTCCTGAGTGTTCGTGAACGAATCGGTCGATGCCCGGTAGAACGAGCCCTCGGGCCTGTCGATGCGGAACGAGTTCGGGTTCTGCACCATCCCCGCCAGCGTCGCGGCCTGTGTCAGGTTCAGGTTCGCCGCCGACACCCCGAAGTAGTACTTCGCCGCCGCGTCGATGCCGTAGTTCGTACCGCCGAAGTTCGCGATGTTCAGGTAGCCGAGCAGGATGTCGTTCTTCGAGTACCGCTGCTCCAGCGCGATCGCGTACCGCATCTCCTGCACCTTGCGCTTGTAGCCGTCGCTGCCGGACGCAGTCGTCGCCTCCATCCAGCAGTCGCGCTTGGCCTCGTCGAGGCTGACGGCGACGACCGGGTTGCCCTCGTCATCCAGGACGGTCTCGCCGTCCGCGTTCGTCTTGTAGATCGTCTCCGCGTCCCACTCGCACTTCTGCACCAGCACGTTCTTCACGTACTGCTGGCTGATCGACGAACCGCCCTGTGTCTCACCGCCGCCCTGCACGTTGCTCAGCAGAGCACGCGCGGTGCCGACGATGTCGATGCCGCCGTGATCGTAGTAGCGCGGGTCTTCCGAGGACAGCAGCGCGTCGATCATCACCGGCGCGATCTCATCGAAGCCCACCGGCGACCGGTTCTGGTCGTAGAACTGCGTGTCGACCACGTACTCGCCGGATCCGGGGTCCTTGTAGTACAGCGTCGTCGGCACCATCAGCTCGTCGATGTCGAGGTAGCTGGGAAGCTTGTCGAACAGATTGATCGCGCTCGTTGCCGCGTTGCTGGTCAGAGCGATCGCCGGGGTGACCGCGGCGGTCACCAGCAGACCGGCGACGGCGGCCAGACCGATCAGGCCGAGGAAGCCACCGAGCACACCTCTGGCTGTCCGTTTCGTTTCGGGCATAGGGTTGATCGTAGGGGAGTTAGCTGGGCGAACCCTTGAGGCAAGGAGCGAAATGACCACCTGGGAGTACCTCACCACTCCGCTCATCGTGCACAACACGGCGGCGATTCTCAACAACTGGGGAAAGCAGGGGTGGGAGCTCGTGCAGGTGGTGCCGAACGCCGAGGGCGGCCTGGTCGCGTACCTCAAGCGCCCGTTGACGGATGCCGCCGGTACGACCAACACCGGGCTGGACGCTGCGGCCGAGGCCGCGCGCCGGTTCGAGGACTGAGGGGAGCGGACGATGAGCGTCACAGAACGAATGCGGGAACTGGGCCTGGAGCTGCCGGAGGTGGTGCCGCCGGTGGCCGACTACGTGCCCGCCAAGGTGCACGGCGACCTCGTCTACACCTCGGGTCAGCTGCCCATGGTGTCGGGCGCCCTGCCGGCCACCGGCAAGGTGGGCGACGGCGACGGGCTCGTGCCCGCCGACGACGCGAAGGGCTACGCGCGCCAGAGCGCGCTCAACGCGGTGGCCGCCGCGGCGGCGGCGGCCGGAGGCCTGGACCGCCTCACCGGGGTGCTCAAGGTCACGGGCTTCGTGGCATCCGTTCCCGCCTTTACCGGGCAGCCCGGGGTCATCAACGGCGCCAGCGAACTGCTCGGCGAGATCTTCGGTGACGTCGGGCGGCACGCGCGTTCGGCGGTCGGCGTGCCGGTGCTGCCGCTGGACAGCCCCGTCGAGGTCGAGGTCGTCTTCAGCGTCCGGTGACCGGCGCCGCGCTCACTTCAGCTGGGCGCTGATCACGCTCATCACCGCGGTGTCGGCGAGCGTCGTCGTGTCGCCGATCTCACGGCCCTCGGCGATGTCGCGCAGCAGGCGGCGCATGATCTTGCCCGACCGCGTCTTGGGCAGCTCGCCCACGATGTACACGTCGCGCGGGCGGGCGATCGGGCCGATCTGCTGCCCCACCCAGACACGCAGGGCGTCGGCCAGGCCCTCCGGAGAGTGCGCCGCGAGATACGACTCCTTGACGATCACGAACGAGACCACCGCCTGGCCGGTGGTCTCGTCGCTCGCGCCGACCACGGCGGCCTCGGCGACCGCCTCGTTGCCGACCAGAGCCGACTCGATCTCGGCGGTCGACAGTCGGTGGCCCGACACGTTCATGACGTCGTCGACCCGGCCCATGAGCCAAATGTCGCCGTCGTCGTCGAGGCGCGCCCCGTCGCCGGCGAAGTAGTACCCCTGGTCCTCGAACTTCTCCCAGTAGGTCTCGGTGAATCGCTCGGGATCGCCCCAGATGCCTCGCAGCATTGCGGGCCACGGCTTGGTGACCACCAGCAGTCCGCCGTTGCCGTTGCCGACATGCGCACCTGTGTCATCCACCACGTCCACCGAGATACCCGGCAGCGGCACCTGCGCCGCACCTGGTTTGGTCTCGGTGATTCCCGGTAGGGCCGAGATCATGATCGCCCCGGTCTCGGTCTGCCACCACGTGTCCACGATGGGGGCCGTCTTGCCGCCGATGACCTTGCGGTACCACATCCAGGCCTCGGGGTTGATGGGCTCGCCCACCGAGCCGAGCAGGCGGATCGACGACAGGTCGAACTTCCTCGGCACCGTGCGCCCGACCTTCATGAACGAGCGGATCGCCGTAGGCGCTGTGTAGAAGATCGTGACGCCGTACTTCTCGATGAGCTCCCACCAGCGGCCCGGATGCGGCGTGTCGGGAGTGCCCTCGTACAGCACCTGGGTGGCGCCGTTGGCGAGCGGCCCGTACACGACGTACGAGTGACCGGTGACCCAGCCCACGTCGGCGGTGCACCAGAAGACGTCGGTCTCGGGGTGGATGTCGTGCACCACGCGGTTCGTGAAGGCGCTCTGCACCAGATACCCGCCGGAGGTGTGCAGGATGCCCTTGGGCTTGCCGGTCGTGCCCGACGTGTACAGGATGTACAGCGGGTTCTCGGCGGGGAACGCCCGCGGCTCGTGCGCGGCGGAAGCCTGCGGCACCACCTCGTGGTACCAGAGGTCGCGGCCGTCGGTCCAGTCGATCTCGTTGCCCCCGCGGCGCACGACGATGACGTGCTCCACGGTCTCCTGCGCGCCGGAGCCGTTGCGATCGGACAGGGCCAGGTCGACGGCGGGCTTGAGCGCCGACACCTTGCCCTTGCGGTAGCCGCCGTCGGCGGTGATGACCACCTTGGCGGCGGCGTCGTCGATGCGCGAGCGCAGGCTGTCGGCCGAGAACCCGCCGAAGACGACCGAGTGGATCGCGCCGATGCGGGCGCAGGCGAGCATGGATGCCACGGCCTCCGGGATCATCGGCAGGTAGATGGCGACGCGGTCGCCGTGGCCGACGCCGAGGTCGGTGAGCACGTTCGCGAGCCGCTTGACCTCGTCGGTGAGCTCGGCGTACGTGATGCGGCGCTCGTCGCCGTTCTCGCCCTCCCACAGCAGGGCGATCCGCTCGCCGGCTCCGGCCTCCACATGCCGGTCGAGGCAGTTGTAGGCGACATTGAGTTCGCCGTCGGCGAACCACCGGGCGAACGGCGGGTTGGTCCAGTCGAGCACTTCGGTGAACGGCGTGTGCCAGTGCACCAGGTCGCGGGCCTGATCGGCCCAGAAGCCTTCGACGTCCTCGGCGGCGCGCGCATACAGGTCGGCGGTCGCGATCGCCTGCGCGACGAACTGCTCGGGCGGCGCGAATCGGCGGCCTTCGTCGAGAAGGTGGTCGATCTGGCTACTGGCGCTCGGGCTCATCTGGCGCGCTCCTCTGCGGGCTTCACGGCTGGTGATGACAGGGTATTGCGCGGGTTCGCCGGGCACTACTGCCGGAAGTCGGTAGGGGCTGTCGCGCGACACGCACCGATGTATCGGTTCGGCTGTTTGGCGGGTGGTCGGGGAGTGCGTATGCTGATCGCGGCCGAACTTTGATTCCGGCGCTGCAACCTCCCTGATACCCCCAGACGGGCGGTTGCGTGTGGCGGCATCCAATTCCCCCCTATTGGATGCCGCCCCTTCTTTCCCCGGGGCCCTCTTTCCTTTCACTTGCCGCGTTGTGCGGCCCACGCCCACAATTCGTGGCAACTGAACGCGCGGGTGGCGGTGCGCGGGGACGGGCGGCGGTGCGTGGCGGTGTGTTCGGTGAGAGCAGGCGGGCGACGTCGGGCCTGGATCTGCGGGGCGCATGTTTCTGCGGGTTCTGTTCCTCCCCAGGCGGTTCCGGCGCACTCGGCACGTGTGGATCGGCCGATCGCGGCCGATCCGGGGTGCGCGGCTTCGTAGTCTCGCTGCATGCCAGAGCCGTTCGTCCCCCGCCCGCTGCACTCCGCCGGGGTGCAGCACGTCGCCGACACGCAGATCCCTGCGCCCACCGTGCAGGGGCGGACCACCGTGCAGCGGGCTGCTGCGGCATCCCTGCTGCCGGCACATCCGCACCTCGACCGCCTCGCGCCGTTCCTCGACGATCCCGACATCACCGACGTGTTCCTCAACGGGGCCGACCGGCTCTACGTCGACCGCGGGCGCGGTGCGGTGCGGGTGGATGCCTGGCGGGCCACCGAAGACGAGGTGCGCGCCCTCGCCGTCGCCCTGATCTCGGCCGGCGGCCGGCACATCGACGACGCGACCCCGTGTGTCGACGTACGGCTCGACTCCGGCGCGCGGGTGCACGCCGTGCTTCCGCCCGTCTCGACCGGCGGCACGCTCGTCTCGCTGCGTGTGCCCCGGCTGGTCGCGCCGGGTCTGGACGACCTGGCCGCACGCGGGATGATGCCGGAGGCCGCCCGCGACTGGCTGCGCGGTCTCGTTGCCGCCCGGCAGAACGTGCTCATCACGGGTGCCGCCGGATCTGGCAAGACGACACTGCTGTCGGCGCTGCTCGCGGCGGCTGCGGCCGGTGACCGCATCGTGACCATCGAAGACGTCGCCGAGTTGCGCCCGCCGCACCCGCACCACGTCTCGTTGGAGGCGCGGCAGCCGAACCTCGAAGGCGCCGGCGGCGTCGGGCTCGCGCGACTCGTGCGCGAGGCGCTGCGCATGCGCCCCGACCGCATCGTCGTCGGAGAGTGCCGCGGAGACGAGGTGCGCGAGCTGCTGTCGGCGCTCAACACCGGCCACGACGGTGGAGCGGGCACCCTGCACGCCAACGGGCTCGGCGACGTGCCGGCCCGACTCGAGGCACTGGGCGCGCTCGCCGGGCTCGACGACCGTGCGCTCGCCCGCCAGGCGGTGAGTGCGATCGCGTGGGTGCTGCACGTGGCGCGCGCCGACGACGGCGAGCGCCGCCTCGCGGGGGCGGGTCGGCTCGTGCTCGACGGCGAGCGTCTCGGCATCGCAGAGAGTGTGCCATGGGCCGCGTGAAGAGATCGGATGCGCACGACGCCGCCGGCCTCGTGCTGCGCCTGGCCGTGCTGCTGCAGGCCGGCGTCACACCGGGCGCGGCGTGGAGGCACCTGGCCGAATCCGATCCTGTCGCCGTTCGCGTGTGCGCAGACGTCGATGCGGGCACGACCGTCGCCGACGCACTGCGCCGCGGTGAGGGTGACGGCGCGTGGGCCCAGGTGGGCGCCGCGTGGGAGGTCGCCACGACGGTGGGCGCGCCGCTGGCCGAGAGCCTGCGCACGGTCGCCGAAGCTCTGCGCGACGCGCACGAGGCCGCCGACGACGTGCGCATCGCCCTGGCCGAGCCCGCCGGCACGGCCAGGCTGATGCTGTGGCTGCCGGCCGTGGGCGCGCTGCTGGGCGTGGCGCTCGGCTTCGACACGCTGACGGTGATGTTCGGTTCCGTCGGAGGCATCGTGTGCCTCGTCGGCGGTGTCGCGCTCATCCTGGCAGCCCGGCGCTGGACCGGCGCGCTCGTGCGCCGGGCCCAGCCGCCCGGCGGGATACCGGGCCTGCACGCAGAGCTCACCGCCATCGCCCTCAGCGGCGGCGTCTCGATCGACCGGGCGACGACGCTCGTCGAGAGCACCGGCACGCCGGCCGCCGACGGCACCACCGCAGTGCTCGCCCTGTCGCGCACGGCGGGTGTGCCGGCCGTCGAATTGCTGCGTGCTGCAGCCGCACACGAACGGCAGACCGCCCGCACCGACGGACGCCTGCGCGCGGCGGCCCTCGGCGGGCGCCTGCTGCTGCCGCTCGGCGTGTGCACCCTGCCTGCCTTCCTGCTGCTGGGCGTGGCTCCGCTGATGATCAGCGTGCTGTCCAGCACCTCACTGCCCCTGTGATCCAGACACTGACGCGCCCCACACCCATCAGATGAAGGAGAAGAGATGACCATACCCACCCTCACGCGCCACCGCGCCGCACAGCTGTTCACCGACGAGTCCGGTGCTGCCACCGCCGAGTACGCCATCGCCACGATGGCCGCGGTGGCCTTCGCCGGCCTGCTGGTGGTGATCATGCGTTCCGACGAGGTGCGCGGCATCCTCACCGATCTCGTGCGCCGCGCGCTCAGCGTGTCGTGATCCGGCGCATGCGGGGCGATCGCGGCTCGGTCACCGCTGAGTTCGCGATCGTCCTGCCGGTGCTGGTGCTGCTCATCGTCTTCGGCGTCGGCGCGCTCGGCGCGACCTCGGCGCGCGTGCGGCTCGAGGACGCCGCCGCCGACGCTGCCCGGTTGGTCGCCCGCGGCGACGATCCGGCCGCCGCCCACGCCGCGGTCGGCCGGGCCGCCGACGGCGCACGGCTGCACGTCGCACGGCACGACGGGCTGGTGTGCGTCACCGCGTCGGCCGCGGTCCGCGTGCTCGGCGCGCTGGTCGTGCCGGTGCAGGCCGGCTCGTGCGCGCTCGACGGCGGGAGGTGATCGGATGCCGGGGGCCGCCGCCGCGACCGGGCTCATCGTCTCGGCCGCCGTGCTCACGGTCGGGTTGACCGTCGTCGGCGGGGCGGCCGCCGCGTCACAGCACGCCGCCGGCGCGGCCGATGCCGCGGCGCTGGCCGCCGCCGATGCCGCCTCGGGCGCGGTGCCGGGTGAGCCG